>JAFPZY010000023.1 GCA_017417025.1 Paludibacteraceae bacterium
AGGGGAGGGACTATAAGGGGGGGACTATAAGGGGAGGGACTATAAGGGGGGGACTATAAGGGAGGGGGCTATAAGGGGGGGAGACTACAGCAGAGGCGTGATATATTGCACGCCTCTGCTTTGCTGATGCTGGGGGGAAAAAAAGGGGGGCCGGAGCGGAGGAGGGGGCCAGAGCGGAGGAGGGGGATGGTCAGCCGACTTGTGCGCCGGGGCGGACTTGGCGGCTGACGGTGGTGACGACAAGACGGCCGTCAGCGTCCACAGCACTGAGAATCATGCCCTGGCTCTCCTTGCCCATCATCTTGCGCGGCGGGAAATTGGCTATATAAAGCACCTGCTTGCCGATAAGGACAGAGGGGTCTGGGTAGCTCTGCGCAATGCCACTCAAGATGGTGCGGCCTCCCATGCCGTCGTCCAAGCGGAACTCGAGCAGGCGGTCGGACTTACGTACCGGCTGACAGTCAAGGACAGTGGCAACACGAATGTCGGTCCTGGCGAAGTCGTCGATAGAGGTGTCCGCTTTCACTTCGGCGGGGTGCCAGTTCTTCAGTTCCTCCTCTTTCTCCCTTGCGGCGTTCTCCTGCTTGATGCGTTCGAGGCGGTCAAGCTGCTGCTGTATGGCGCTGTCCTCAATTTTGTCGAAGAGCAGTGCCGCCTCGCCGAGCTGATGCCCGTCCTCAAGGAGCGTGAAGCAGCCCAGGCGTGTGATGTCAAGTTCCTCAATATTAAGCATATTGCGGAGTCGGGCGCTTGAGAAAGGCAGGAAGGGGCGGAAAGCAATCTCAAGATTAGCCGCAATCTGGAGGGCGGTGTTGAGGATGACTGCCGTGCGCTGCATGTCGGTCTTGGCTGTTTTCCAGGGCTCGGTGTCTGCCAGATACTTGTTGCCCGCCCTTGCGATGTTCATCGCCTCTTTCTGGGCATCGCGGAAGCGGAAGTTGTCGAGCAGCCGCTTCATCTCTTCAACGGCAGTCTTTATCTCCGCGATGGTGCTCTGCTCGAGTCCTGTCAGTTCGCCCGCAGCCGGCACTTTTCCGCCGAAGTACTTCTGCGTGAGCACGATAGCGCGATTGACGAAGTTGCCGTAGATGGCGACCAGTTCGTTGTTGTTCCGCGCCTGGAAGTCAGCCCAGGTGAAGTCGTTGTCCTTAGTCTCGGGTGCGTTGGCAGTGAGGACATATCGCAGCACGTCCTGCTTTCCGGGGAAATCCTGCAAGTACTCGTTGAGCCACACGGCCCAGTTGCGCGAGGTGGAGATTTTGTCGCCTTCGAGGTTGAGGAACTCGTTGGCGGGGACGTTGTCAGGCAGGATGTATGAGCCTTCCGCCTTGAGCATGCAGGGGAAGACGATGCAGTGGAAGACGATGTTGTCCTTGCCGATGAAGTGAATCAGGCGTGTGTCTTGGTCCTTCCACCATGTTTCCCACTTGCCGTATTTGTCCGGCTCGCGGTCGCAAAGTTCTTTGGTGTTGCTGATATAGCCGATAGGCGCGTCGAACCAGACATAGAGGACCTTGCCTTCCGCCCCTTCGACGGGGACGGGAATGCCCCAGTCGAGGTCGCGCGTGACGGCACGCGGGCGCAAGCCTCCGTCGAGCCAGCTTTTGCACTGGCCATAGACGTTGGGCCGCCACTCTTTGTGGTCTTCCAGAATCCATTTCTCGAGCCACTGCTGGTATTGGTCGAGGGGGAGATACCAGTGCGAGGTGGCTTTCTTGGTGAGGGGATTGCCGTTCACGGCGTTGTAGGGGTTGATAAGCTCGTCGGGAGAGAGTGTGCGTCCGCATTTCTCGCACTGGTCGCCATAGGCCCCCGCGCTGTGGCAGTGCGGGCACTCGCCGCGGATGTTGCGGTCGGTGAGGAACTCCTGCGTCTCCTCGTCGTAGAACTGCTCGGTGGTCAGTTTGGTGAACTTGCCGTTGTCGTAGAGGCGGCGGAAGAAGTCGGAGGCGAACTGATGGTGGACCTTGCTGGTGGTGCGTGAATAGACATCGAAAGAGATGCCGAACTCGCGGAACGAGTCGCTGATAAGGCGGTGGTAGCGGTCAACGACCTCCTGCGTGGTGATGCCCTCTTTGCGCGCGCGGATGGTGACGGGCACGCCATGCTCGTCGCTGCCGCCTACAAAAAGTACAGGCTCGCCTTTCATTCTCAAGTAGCGGACGTAGATGTCAGCAGGGATGTACACTCCCGCCAGATGCCCAATGTGGACAGGGCCGTTGGCGTAAGGGAGCGCGGAAGTAACTAAAGTACGTTTATAAGTCATAGTTGTTCTTGTTTTTTGTCTTTTTTGTGTTTGGCGGGTGCCGGCGCGTCCCACAGAGTGCGCAGTTTCTCGTGCAGGCGTATGACGGGGACTTCCTCAATCAGTTCTCCGTGTGCGACCGCGACGTTGCCCGTTTCCTCGGAGACGACGACGGCAATGGCATCCGTTTTTTCCGCAATCCCCAGGGCCGCCCTGTGGCGCAGGCCGTATTGGGCAGGCAGGTCGCGCCGCGCGGAGAGGGGGAGCACGCATGCCGCACTCGCCAGGAGCCCGCCGCTGACGATGAGAGCGCCGTCGTGGAGGGGTGTGTTCTTGAAGAAGATGTTCTCGATGAGCCTCTCGGAGACGGCGGCATCAATCCTCTCGCCGGTGTCCATGTACTCGCTGAGGTCCTGCCTGCCGGCAAGCACAATCAGCGCGCCCGTTTTTGTCCGCGCCATGCTGCGGCAGGCGGAGGCTATGGTGTCAGACACATACTCGCGCTCGCCTTTGCCGCTGTTGTGCATCCGCTTGGAGACCCACTCCATGTGCGCGCCGATGTGATAGAAGAAAGAGCGAATCTCGCTCTGGAAAATAACGATAAGCACTATCGCGCCCGCACTGACGAAACTGTCGAGCAACGCGCCCATCAGCTCGAGGTGGAAGATGAAACGCACCAACAGCCATGTCAGCACAAAGGCGAAGAGGCCCCAGAAGAGTGTGACGGCACCGCTGCGGCGAAGCAGACGGAAAACGCCGTAAAGGACAAGCGCCACGAGCAGTATGTCGATAAAATCCTTGAATGTGAACAATGGCATGCGTCAGATCTCCCCTTTTAGTTTTTTATGTATTGTTATCACCTCGCGCGCGGCCTTCACGTCGTGCACGCGCAGGATGTCCGCGCCCCCGTCCAGAGCGGCGAGATGGGCGGCAGTGGTGGCATTGAGCGCCTCCGCCGGCGTAATGCCGAGCAGGCGGAAGAGCATCGACTTGCGCGAGATGCCCGCCAGCACGGGGCAGCCTAACTCTTTCAGCACCCGCAAGTTACGCAGCAGAAGCCAGTTCTCGTCCAGAGTCTTGCCGAAGCCAAAGCCGGGGTCGGCAATCACGTCTTTCACGCCCATGGTGTGGAGGATGTCGATGCGCTCCTGCATGAAAGCGAGCACCGCGGCCAGCACGCCGTCGGGATAAGCCGCCGTATGCTGCTGCATGGGGTCGGTCCAGCCGGAGTGCATAATAATATAAGGTACACGCGCGCGAAGCACCGTTTCGTACATGCGGTTGTCCCAGAGGCCGCCGGAGACATCGTTGATGATGTCCGCGCCGTAGTACTCCACCGCCCGCTGCGCCACGCCGCTGCGCCATGTGTCCACCGAGACCACCGCGTCCGGCCATGCGCCGCGTATGGCCCGCAGGGCAGTCTCCACGCGGCGCCACTCTTCGTCTTCAGGCACGAAAGCGGCACCAGGGCGGGTACTGCAGCCGCCGATGTCGAGAATATCCGCGCCCTCCTGCAGCGCCTGGGACGCGGCAGACAGCACCTCCGCCTCCGTGCAACTGCTGCAATGAACCGCGAAACTGTCGGGGGTGACATTGATAATAGCCGCCACTGCCGGAGAAGCAAAACTCAGCAGGCGCGAACCGGATGTAAAGGTCAAGTGTGCCAACTCTTCATGTTTTTGCCTGCAAAGATACAACTTTTCCTGCAAATAAAGCACTATGAGACCTGTTTTTTTGCGCTTTTTATCATAAAAATAACAAAAATGAAAGATTTTTTGAAGTTTTTCTGTGAAATGTTAGTTTATTTACAAAAAAATACTTATCTTTGCAGGCTGAAAATAAAAATAGTCGAAATCTTCATAAAAAAGACGATATGAACAAGGTGATTCAAATCCTGATTCTGACGGTTGCAGTGATGCTCACGGCATGCCAACAACGTGAACTCAACACCAAGGTGTCACATGCCACCGGTTGGAGTTATTTTGACAAGAAAACCACCAATTTCCAGGCCTACGAGGGAGTTGATGCCGGAACGCCGCTGAGCATGGTGGCCATAGAAGGCGGAACGTTCACGATAGGTGAAAAAGACGAGTTCCTCACGGCACCGCGCAACAATCTCTCCAGATCACTTACCGTAAGTTCTTTCTATATGGACAAATACGAAGTGACCAACCTCGACTGGAACGAGTACAACCACTGGATGCAGATGGTGTTCGGGTTCAGCGAGAAGGGCAAGAACCTTGCACGCAAGGCGATGCCCGACACGACCGTATGGCGCGAGGAAATGGCGTATAACGAGCCTTATCTCGAGTACTATTTCCGTCACCCCGCTTACAGTTTCTACCCCGTTGTCGGTGTGAGCTGGACGCAAGCAATGGCCTACTGCCGCTGGCGCACCGACCGCGTGAACGAGCTTATACTGATGAAGTGCGGAGCCATTGCCACCCCGCCTTTCGACCAGCTCAAGCCCATTCCGGAAGAAGCACTGGAAGACTGGGAGCAGAACAACCCGGGCTACACGATGGACCCCGTGACGCGCGTGGACCCGCTCAATCCGGAAGACACCATTTACGAATACCGCCCGTCATACGAGTGGGTGCGCGACAAGTTCGTGTTCAACACAGAGAAGTACATCTACTCTGACTATTCACCCGAGTTCGGCCGCCGTCCGCGTCTGGATTCATACGGCAATCCGCGCAAGATAAACGCCGCCGACGGTATAATGGTAATCGGCTTCCGCCTGCCGACCGAGGCCGAGTGGGAGTTTGCAGCCTATGCTCCGACAGCCACAGAAGAAGGCCTGAGCATTGAGGGCAAGATTTACCCGTGGTCGGGCTATCACCCCCGCGACCTGAGCAAAGAGAACATAGGGCGGCTTCAGGCCAACTTCGTCCGCGGACGAGGCGACATGATGGGAATGAGCGGCAACCTCAACGACAACTATGTAATAACAGGTCCGGTGGACGCTTTCCTGCCTAACGACTTCGGTCTCTACAACATGGCCGGAAACGTAAACGAGTGGGTGCTTGACGTTTATCGCGAGACCTCTTATCAGGAGACATCAGAATACAACTCCTTCCGCGGTAATGTATATACCAAGCCCAAACGTGACGAGAACGACCGCCTTGTGATGGACTCGGTGGGCTGCATTGAAGTCACTTACGGGGCCGAGGAAGACAAGCGCGACTGGAAAGACGGCGATGCCACTTCGTTCATCTTCACCGACTATCCTCTTGAGCGCGACTCTGTTATCCTGAATGCCTATGTCGAGAACGGCTACTGGAGAGACCTGGGCGACACCACCAAACTGAAAGAAGATCCTTCGGACATCCTCGCTCCGCGCATCACCAAAGAAGCGCGCGTATATAAAGGAGGCTCGTGGAAAGACCGCATCTACTGGCTCAACCCCTCCACACGCCGCTACCTCCATCAGGACAAGGCTGCCAACACCATCGGCTTCCGCTGCGCAATGTCGATACTCGGCGAGCAGAAAATCGAGGAAACCAAATAAAGACAATAATCACTTAAAAAATATTGTTTGATATGAACATTCCGACAAACCTGAAGTACACTCAGGATCATGAATGGATTCGTCTTGAGGGCGACCAAGCCTATGTAGGTATTACCGATTATGCTCAGTCAGAACTGGGCGAAATCGTATTCGTTGATGTCAATACTGTTGGCGAGACCATCGGCAAAGACGAGGTCTTCGGCTCTGTAGAGGCTGTGAAGACTGTCAGCGACCTCAACATGCCCGTCACCGGCGAGGTGCTCGAGTTCAACGAGGCTCTCAACGACCAGCCCGAACTCGTAAACAACGATCCTTACGGCGAAGGCTGGATGATTAAGATTGCCGTAAAGGACGCTTCGGAGATGGATTCGCTCCTTGATGCAGCAGGCTATCAGGCTATCATCTAAACGGAAAAGACATCAGTTCCATGCAAGGCATTACGGCCTGTAAGGGACAAGGCAAAGAGGCGGTGATGATCCGCCTCTTGCAGTAGGATAACACCATGCTTTTCAACTCACTGACATACTCCGTCTTCCTGCCAATCGTATTTTTGCTTTATTGGCTCGTGTTCGACAAGTGTCTGCGCGGAAGCAAGCATCAGCTCCGCCTGCAAAACGCATTTGTCCTGCTTGCCAGTTATGTGTTTTACGGCTGGTGGGACCGGCGTTTTCTGTTTCTGATTGCCTTCACCTCCCTATGCTCCTGGGGAAGCGGGCTGCTTATTGCCAGAAGCAGGAAGACGGGAAACCGGATAAGTCCGAAAGCATGGACGGTGCTGAACATTGTGCTGAATATCGGCATATTGGCAATCTGCAAATACTACGACTTCTTTGTCAGCGAGTTCGGGAGACTGTTCGGCATACCGACTGACAATCTGCTGCTTAAGATTATTCTGCCAGTAGGCATCTCTTTCTACACTTTTCAGGCGTTGTCATATTCAATTGATGTATATCGCGGCAAAATAGAGCCTACAAAAGACATTGTCGCCTTCTTTGCTTTTATAGCCTTTTTCCCTCAGCTGGTGGCAGGACCTATAGAGCGTGCCACTAACCTCCTGCCCCAATTTCTGCAGAAACGCAGTTTCAACTACAGCCAGGCGGCGGACGGGATGAGGCTGATTTTGTGGGGGATGTTCAAGAAAGTGGTAGTTGCCGACAACTGCGGCTTTTATGTGGACTATGTATGGTGGTCGCAGTCATGGCAGACCGGCATCACAATGTTTGTAGGCGCAATAGTGTTCTCTTTTCAAATATACGCGGACTTTTCGGGCTATTCCGACATTGCCATCGGGACAGCCAAGTTGTTTGGTATCAACCTGATGCGCAACTTCAACAATCCTTACTTCAGCCGCGACATAGCGGAGTTCTGGAGGCGGTGGCACATATCGCTCACCACGTGGTTCCGCGACTATGTGTACATACCGCTTGGCGGGTCGCGTGTCAGCAAACCGAAAATAATACGCAACACCTTCGTCATCTTCCTTTTGTCGGGGATATGGCACGGGGCATCATGGACTTATGTTATATGGGGGCTGTTTCACGCATTGCTCTTTCTTCCGCTCATTTTGTCGGGCAAAAACCGCAGGTACAACAACATTGCGGCCGAAGACAGGCTGCTGCCATCGCCTGCTGAAACGGCAAGGATAATGCTGACTTTTGTGTTGGTGACATTAGGCTTGATTATTTTCCGTGCCGGCAGCCTTGACTTGTGCCTGACATACTTCAGGCGCATGTTCAGCTCAACATGGCTTGCATTGCCGCACATGATTGCGCCGTCGGTATATGTTCCTCTTTTACTGTCGATATGCCTGATGACAGGCATGGAATGGTACAACCGCCGCTGCTCCCACGGATTGGCGCTGCACGAACACAGAATCAACAAATATGCGGCATGGGCATGCTATATTGCTGTTGCTGTCTTGATTTACAAATGGGGACGCTTTGACAGCTCGGCGTTCCTGTACTTCCAATTCTGAGGACATGAGACGTTTCATAATCAAAACATTGCTGTTCGCGCTTGCTCTTTTTGCAGTATTGCTCTGCATAGAGACCTGCGACAGCTATATCACCCGCCTCTATGAGAAGACTGTCAACGGCTTAGAGATTTATGCCGCCAGACGCAATGCCGGACTTCACAAAAAGACGCGCCGCCTGCTGCTGGGCGACAGTGTGGCGCACCAGCTGTATGACGAGAACTGCGCCTCCGACAGCCTGATTTCACTCACCTGCAACCAGGCTGTCAGCATGGCAGGACATTACTTCCTGCTGCATGATTTCCTGGACAACAACCGCGACTCACTGCCGGACGAGATAATACTCTTTATGCACCCCTGCTCAATGCAAAACAACCTCGACAGGTTCGCATTCCAGTATTTCCTGAAGCCGTTCTGGTGCAAGCCATACAAAGAAGAGGCGACAAGCGCACTCGAGTGCCGCGTGAAGCAGATTCCTTTGTGGTGGACAGCGCAACTGCCCTTTGTGAAAAACACCAACTACTCGCCTGTATATGAGCTGCCTGCCGGTGATTACACACTTGTATCGCCTGTAAGTTATGACTATCTGGCAAAGATTGATTCGCTTGCCCGCTCTGCCGGAATCAAGTTCAGCATTGCAGCAGTGCCGATGCGTGATGACAGGCAGACTGAGATAACCGACTACTGGCAGACGGCAGTTGAAAGAGGGGAACTTGACTGCCTGCCGCCGGCACTGAGACAGCAGTACTCCGACTCTTTTGTCTTTCTGCCTTGCAGCCTTTTCCGCGACCAGGCACATTTCCACAAAGAGCAAATCCCTGCAGACTATCTGCATTGACCGCCAAAAGCTTGGCTGCAATAGGGGCAAACAAACAGCGACTTGCCGTCCAAGGACTTACAAATCGCTGCTTCAGTGCGGAAAGAGAGGGATTCGAACCCCCGGACCCGTTAAGGTCAACGGTTTTCAAGACCGCCGCGATCGACCACTCCGCCATCTTTCCTTTTTTGCACCCGCCGGTGCAGGTCATTTTTTCAATTGAGCGTGCAAAGATACGGTCTTTTTTTCATATACACAAGCCTTTCGCCCAGAAAATTGCACAACCTCCCCAATATCAGCCAAATATCAGCCATCACTTATCAGGCGTCAGGTGCAGTCAGCCCATCTCTACATGCTCGGCCGCCACTGCTTCTGGCAGAAAGATTGAAGCGGATGCCGCAAATTTCTCGCCCGACTCCGTTGTGAGGAAACGGCATGTCCCACCCCGTGTGCAGTCACGCTCAATCTCCGTGTGCCTCTGCAGGTAGTCCGCCAGACTCACAGCCACTATATCCCCCTGCGCCACCACCTCCGCCTTGCTGCCAAGCCGCGCCAGGGAGAGCTCTATCTTGCTGCGTAACAGCGGATAATGGGTGCAGCCGAGAATCACGGTCTCCGTCTCGGGGTCCCGCTCAAGCAGTTCGCGGATGTACTTATCTACAAACCAGTCCGCCCCCGCATTAAGGTGCTCGCCGCTCTCAATCAGCGGCACCAGCATGGGGCATGCCTGCTGCGTGACATGCAGACCGTCAGCCCTGCCGCCGTGCACAAACTCCCACTGCTTCCGCAGTTCAATCTCATAACTGCCGCTGCTGACAGTCCCGGGGGTCGCCAGCACGCCTATATGCCGCTCCTGCCAATGTTCATGCCGGCCTATGACAGCCTCCACTGTCGGCCTTATAACGCCCAGAACCCGCTGCCTGGCAGGGTCGATGTCGTGCATCTGTATGCTGCGCAAAGCCTTTGCAGAAGCAGTGTTGCATGCCAGAATAACAAGCCTGCAGCCCTCTTCAAAAAGCAGCCTGACTGACTGCAGTGTATATTCGTAAATGACTTCAAACGAGCGTGTTCCGTAGGGTGCACGGGCATTGTCGCCCAAATAGACGTAGTCATATTCGGGCAGATGGCGGCGTATTTTTTCCAGTATGGTCAGCCCCCCGTAGCCGCTGTCGAACACACCTATCATAGTGCTTTGATGTAAGCGCGGCGGCGTTTATGGAGCTTAGGGTTGAAGTACTCGAAGTTGGCCTGGTTCTTCAGATTAGTCTCCAAAATAGAGGTGGTCTCTATCTCGCGCACGCCGTATTTGGCGAAATACGGAATCATATCGTTGAATATGAGTGCATTCACCCCCTTGTTCTGGTAGTCGGGGCGGACACCGATAAGCAGGAGGTCGAAGTGCTCTATATGCTTCGTCTTCAGGGCTTTCAGCAGATAATACCAGCCGAAGGGGAAGAGTTTGCCACCGCACTTGCGCAGGGCCTTCGAGATGTCAGGCATGCCCAGCCCGACAGCCACGCACTCGCCGGCATCATTAGCCACAATAGACACAAAATCAAAGTTCAGCAGCGGGAAATACATGTCCCTGTAATACTCCTTCTGCCGCCGTGTCATGGGCTGGAAGTTGTAGAGCTGCTGGTATGCCGCGTCAAGCACGTCCATGAACTGCAGTCCGTATTTCCTCACCAGTTCGCGCGGACTCTTCACCTTGTCGATGTGCACTTTGCTCCGCCCGGCCGCTATCTGCGCCATCCTCCGCATGCGCTCCGGCACCTCCATCGGGCACGGCATAAGGAACTCTATCCAGTCGGCCTCTTTGACAAGGCCGTAGGCCTCCATGTGCCGCACATAATAGGGGAAATTGTACAGCGAAGCCATCGGCGCGAGGTACTCATAGCCCTCAATGAGCAGCCCTTCGTGGTCAAAATCGGTGAAACCGACAGGCCCGTTCATCTCCTTCATGCCATGACCGCGCCCCCACTCCGCCACCTGGTCAAGCAGCGCGCGCGACACCTCAAGGTCGTCCACAAAATCCATCCACCCGAACCGCACCTTGTCTGCCCCCCAGCGCTCGTTGGCCTTGTAGTTGATGATGGCGGCTATGCGCCCGACAGCCGTCCCGTCCCTGTAAGCCATGAAAAGCTGATAGTCGCAGAACTCCATTGCAGGGTTCTTCTTGCGGTTGAAGACGTTCAGTTCGTCAAAATACAAAGGCGGGCACCAGTACTCACAGTCCTTGTACAAGTCGTTGGCAAAATCAATAAAGCGCCGGAGGTCGCGGCGGGAGGTCACAGGTCTTATTTCAAGCATAGTCTATGTGTTCACTTCTATTGCGCTGCAAAGATACACCTTTTCTGCGGAATAAACAAGCAGTTATTACTTTTTTTCGCAAAAACTGTTGCAAGTCTCCGCAAATATATGTATCTTTGTGCCCGTTTTTGGAAAATATACGCTGTCAGACAACATGGAACAGGCTCTACTTGTAGGACTCATCACTCCGGCACAGCCCGAAGAACGCACAGAAGAATATCTCGACGAACTCGCTTTTCTCGCCGACACACGCGACATACACCCCGTCAGGCGCTTCGTACAGCGCCTTGCGTCGCCCGACACCAACACCTACGTCGGGAGCGGCAAACTGCAGGAGATAAGACAGTGGATAATTGACCGGCAGGACGATGCTGAACAGGCCATCGACCTTGTCATCTTCGACGACGAGCTGTCGCCGAGGCAGATACGCAACATTGAGAAGGACCTCAACTGGCGCGACAACCCGCACGACCGGCGCGAAGTGCGCGTCATGGACCGCACCATGCTCATACTCGAAATCTTCCTCCGCCGCGCACAGACCAGCTACGCCAAGACGCAGGTGGAGCTGGCACACCTGCAGTACATGCTGCCGCGACTCACGCGGCTATGGAGCCACCTTGACCGCCAGCGCGGAGGAGGCGTAAACCGCGGCACGGGCGAAACGCAGATTGAGGCGGACAGGCGCATCATCGGGCAGCGCATTGCGCTACTCAAAGAGGACCTGCGCAAAATAGACCGCCAGATGGCGACACAGCGGCAGAACAGAGGCAAGATGGTGCGCGTCGCCCTCGTAGGCTACACCAACGTAGGCAAATCGACGCTGATGAACCTGCTCAGCAAAAGCGAAGTCTTTGCCGAGAACAAACTCTTCGCCACCCTCGACACCACAGTCCGCAAAGTGACCATCGACAACCTCCCCTTCCTGCTCTGCGACACCGTCGGCTTCATACGCAAACTCCCGCACCACCTCGTCGAGTCGTTCAAATCGACACTTGACGAAGTGCGCGAAGCCGACCTGCTCGTCCACGTGGTGGACATCAGCCACCCCAACTTCGAGGAGCAGTACGAAGTAGTGGAAAAGACTGTGAACGAGCTGCTTGAGCGCGAGCGCACCATAGAAGGCGGCAACCCGTGGCAGAAAACGCCGCAGCACAAAACAAAGACGCGCGAAGTGCCGCAGACAGAGAGACTCGTCGTCTTCAACAAGACCGACGCTTTCACCTACACCCCCAAAGACGCAGACGACCTCACCCCCGCCACACGCGAGAACATTCCGCTTGAGGAACTGCAGAAAACATGGATGGCGAAGCTGCAGGACGACTGCATCTTCATCTCCGCGAGAGAGAAAACCAACATCGACGCGCTGCGCGAACTACTCTACCGCCGCATAAAAGCGATACACGTGCAACGCTACCCCTACAACGATTTCCTCTTCCAGAACTACGAGCTCTGACCATAGCGCGGCAGCATTTGCGCCGCAAAAGGCGGCTGATGACACTTTGTTACATTTTCACCGCCTTTTGCTTACATTTTGACTTCGCGTCTCCGAAAAATTTTTCCGCTGTCGTTGCGCTGTCAACTCCGAGTGATTTTCCTTACAACTCCGTGTGACATAATGTCGCTTTTCCGCCCATGCTGCTTTCACTTTGATTTGCACACACAACAAAGCCCGACCCGCACAACAACGCCTCCGCATAACAATTGCCCCCGCATAACAACGCCCCCCGCACTGAAGACAGGCGGGGGGCGCGGTTAAGTCTGCTTGATGCAGTGTTACTCGGCTTTTCTGCCGTCGATAGTATAGACGTTGTTGCCGCGCAGAATCAGGATACGGCCGTTAAGCATAATCTTGCGCACAGCCTCCTCGCTCTCTGCTTTCTCTGCTGCTTCCACAGCCGTGGGCAGGTCCACAAACGAGAACATGGCGGGTGCTGCATAGCCTGCAGGCTTCTCTGCGCCGAAGTTGTCGAAGCAGAAATACTTGGGCGTGTTCAGTCCGTAATATCCTGAATCAGAGCCTTCCATGTAGAACTGCACCTCACTCACCTGCCCGAGAGCGGAGAGATCGACGTATGTCCAGTCGCGGACGAACTTGCCTTCTTTGGCGAGTTCCACTGTAACAAGGCCGGTGGTCACGCCGGCCAATTTGCCCACACAAACGACATTGAGCCAGTCTGTCTCGTCAAACTTCTTCGCACCGTCGCCCGTCGCCATCACATGCACTGTGTATGCGTTGTTGTTTACATAGAAGCCCTTCACAGGCAGCGGGTTGGCGAGATGCAGACTGTTGGAACTGTAGTAGTCGTCGGTCCATATTGCGAAATTCTTTCCCTCGTATGCACCGCCTATGGCACTGCGGTAAGGCTCCGTCCAACCGGTGGAGGTGTTCTCCGTCTGGTTTGAAGCATAGAAGCCATAGTAATAAGCAGCCCCCCATGTATTATCCATGTAAGTGTAGAAGGTGTAATCGCCTGATTTCCACTCGTTGCGCCCAGGGTTCAACGGGTCTGCGCCGAGCCATTCGCGGGTTGTTTCGTCAAGCTGTATGCCGCCTTCCTTGTTCTCGAAGTCAGCCACCGCATTTGCGGGCACGTCCTCTGTGTTGAGGTAGATGTCGCCGTGCAGATAAATCTTTGCGCCGCCGAGCACAGGCACTGCGTCTTTGCCTATTGTCTGACCGAAAGCATCGCCGAGAGCGGCGGTCACTTCGCCTTTTGCGAATGACAGCTCGTTGCGAATTTCAGTCTTCACTGTAGCCTCATCGTCAATGGTATACGCCTGTGCAGCATAGATATTCTCGAATGTGCCGTTGGTCTTGTGTCCGCGTATTGCGCCAATGTTTGCGCCTGTGCCGCTGATATAGCCGGTGTTAAACACATTCTTGAAGGTCGCCGGCTGCTGCACATGGGCGGATATACCTGCCACATAGTTCGCGCCTGTGATTCGGGCTGTGTTATAGCAGTTGCTTATAACCACGCTGCTGTTCATGGTGTTGGCTGTAATGCCGCCCGCATAGTTGCCAGTGGCTTCCACATCAGCCTCGTTGCCGCAGCGGTCGATAGTGGTTGCGCCGTTGGTGTAGCCGGCAATGCCGCCGAGGTTCGATGCGCCTTTTACTGTCACGCGGTTGAAGCAGTTGGTCATTGTAGAAGCGTTCAGATATGCGGCAATACCTGCGGCATATTTGCCGGTGGTGGTGACACTGCCTTCCACTGTCAGATTCCCGATTGCGCCGTCCTGCACATAGCCGAAGAGAGCCTGATAGTCGGCTGTGGCGTTGATATGCAGACCCTTGATTGTGTGTCCCTGTCCGTCAAACTCGCCCTTGAAAGCCTTTGTGTTTGAGTTTCCGCCTGCGGGAGTCCAGTCGAATGAGTCAAGCGAGATGTCGTTGGCAAGTTTGCCTTTGGCGGTCAGGTTGCCTCCGTTCACCTGAGCGGCGAACCATGCCATGTGATAGCCGGACTTAATGATGTACCAGCCGTCTTCCTGTGAAGGCTCGTATGTCGTTGTCACGCCGTCCCAGCCTGTGTCAGCGGGGTCAATGGCTTCAAGACTGAGAGTGATTGTGGTCAGTGCCTCGTTTGCGTCGGTGATGCTTGCTGTGCCTTTCACGGTCCTGTAACCTGCTTTCTCCACAACATAGTTGTAGTCGGCGGTGGTAACGGCGTAAACGCCTGCTGCCGGAGTAATAGCCTTGCCTGCATAGTCGGTCACTTTCACAGTGGCATCATCTGGAGTCACGGCAAACGTCATCTGCTTGGCAGGACGCTCGCGCAGAGGCAGAATCACTGCAGGCAGCATGCCGAATACAGCATTCCGCTGAAGGGCTGTGAAGTTGGCGGCGCGACCGTATTTCTTTGATGTGTTGCGGTGGTTGCCGATAGGATCTCCAAAATTGCTGAGGCGAATAACGCCGTCCTCAAGTGTGTATTTGTTGTCGGCGGCTGCCACATTAAAGTCCTCCGGCAGACTTACTGTCACTGCCTGTGCTTCAGCCGCGCTGCAGAAAGTGTACTGATTGCCTTTGCTCTTCACTTCGGCTCCGTCGTGCTTGTAAACAGTCATAGCATTGAAGTTGTATATGCCTGCCAGTTTGTTGGCTGGGTGATAAAGTCCTGACAGCTGCACTGTAATATTGTCGCCCGGGAAGAAGTCGCCGGTCTGCTGACGGCCTGCGGCTGTAGCCTCCACATGCACAGGCTTGCCGACAAGCACCTGATACTCGCTCACGCCTGCCTCGTTGGTCAACTGCACAATCTGGCGACCGAACTTAACTGTCACTGTGTATTCGCCTGTCCCTTCGTTATACTTAACTCCCTCTGTGCCAAAGCCGCTGTATGTGGCGGCGTTGGTGCCGATGGTCGGATAAGCCACTTTCACGTTCTTCACGTTGGTGGGTTTGAAGGTATAGTTGTAGCCGTTTTCCGTGTCAAGGAAATAGAACACATCAAAATCAGCGTCATAGGCTGCGCCTGACATTTTGCTGTCCGTGCTGTTGGTCTCGTTGATTGTCATGCCGAGGTCTATGCCTGTGGCGGCATCGCCCACTGTAACGACAAACACGCCGGTGTTCTCGGGCCAGATGGCTGACCAGTATTCTCCGCCTGTCATGCCGGTGAGGTGCATTGCGTCGTATATCACGGTCACAATAGCCGCGCCATTGCCCACAGCGTGCAGAGTGCCGTCGGCATCTATGGTAACAACATCGCTGCTTGCGTTGCCGTCAAGGTCGGTGACTGTGTAGGTGTAGTCAGGCTCAATGAAGTAGTTGGCAGTGATGTTGTTTACCACCTCCCAGTTGCGCAGAGCAAGAATGTCGTAGGTGTCACCCTGATTGAGTTTGAGGTGCTCCTGTGCATTGATGTTCAGGAAGATGTCTGCTACGTTGTAGCCGCCGTTGCTCTTTACGTCGTGGTCAATCCACTTGGGGTCTTTGGCAGTCAAATCCTCTTCGGAGACAACAATGCTTCCTACGTTTGAGTTGAATACACCACCGTTGGTCAGCGCACCTTTTTTGCTTACACGGAAGTTATACTCAGTGCCTTTGGCAAGAGTATAGTGATAAGTCTGCCCGTCCACGCTTGCAGCAGGGATCTCGATGAACGACACAAAGTGAGCCTTCTTGCGCCCTACAAAGGCCGTTGCGCCTTCCGGTACGGTCAGAGTGAAGTCGAGAGATTCGGGGATAGCACCGAATGCATTGGCGTTGTAGTTGATAGTACCCGTCTTATACAGCGGCGCATAATTGTCTGCGTGAGCAGCAGTCGGGACAAGGTCGCAGAAATAGGTGTTGCCTTCCAGTGCGAGGAAAGTCTTGCGCCCTTCGGTCTTGGAGTCGCCGAGAGTGGTTACGAGTGCCGTGCCTTCGCGGGTTACAACAGAAAGGTTGATAGTGTAGTCGGTTCCATACACCCAGTCGGCGTTGGTGGCATAAGTGGTGATAGTGAACACTTTGTACGCCACGCTTTCGCCGGCGATGTTCAGTTCCATCGTACCATTAACTGTAGTGCCGTCGGTGTCATAACCGGTGAGCAGGTATGTACCTTCTTCTACGGTGACGTTATACACTTTGTTGTCAGGTTCGCCCACAGCGACAGCGTTGCCTGTGGTCTTCTCCGTCAACTTCATCGTGGTACTGATGGCATTCATCGTGATTGTCACGTCGGTAGCCATAGCACCCATCACACATGCCGCCGCAAGGACGGCCGAAAGAAATAACTTTCTCATGATTGTTGATGTTTTTGGTTAGTTGATAATTATTGTTGATTAGGTTAGTTGATAACTATTGTTGATTGTCTGTTTTTGGTTTTCAGTACATAAACGCCTCTCTTTTCAGGCAGCAGATGTCCGACAGGCTTTCCGTCGATGGTGTAAACCGACAGATCGGTATCATCTGCGTCAATATCGCCAAGCGCCGAGTCGGTGAGCGTTGAGGCACGCAGTTGCGCCCTTCCGGACTTGTTGCCTGCCTTGTCCTCCGCCGAGACTTCGAGCAGATACTCAGTAGCCGGTTCCAGCCCTACGAGCGTGCATGTGCATGAGGAGGTCTGCCTGTAAGCCTCGCCGTTGAGCCACACCGTGTAACGCTTCACTTCCACATTGTCCTCCGAGGGCAGCCATGTAAGCACGATGCTGTACAGCTCCGGCTCCGCGTGCAGGCCCTGCGGCACTGTGGGGGCAGTGTTGTCGGTGGTAGAGGCAGTGAGTGAAGCGATGTCAGATGTGTCTTTCCCGCTCACAGCCATGACAGAGAGAGTGTAAGAGGCAAGGGGTTGCAGGTTGCGGAACACGAAGCAGGTGTCCGTAGTCTTCCCCGCTTCCTCTTCACCCGCATAAAGCAGATATTCCTCCGCCCCCGCCACCTTGTTCCAGGCCAGCAATATGCTGTCCTCGCCTGCAGACACGGCCTGAAGGCCCGAGGGACGCACAAGAGGCTGTTTCTCTTCTTCGGCAGAAAGCACAGAGAGTCTGTCAAGGCAGAAATAGACAGCAGTGTTGGCTCCATAAAGAGCGTCAGTGTCGCTTGTCTCCATAGTGAAATAGATGCCATTGACGGCTCCCAGTCCGCTCAGGTCCATGTACTCCCAACCGGCACTCTGGTGCAGCGCTCCGCCGGTGTATTCAGCGAGCATAAAGCGCACCGTTACGCCTGTGCTTTCGCCTTTCTCATTCAGTCCGTGGGCGACAAGCGCGAAGTAGTCCCCCTCCTGCGAGAAAGCACTGGCAAAGCCGTCGCCGTTGATGTTGCCGTAGTAGGGCCAGGGGTGGTTGCATATCCAAACTCCCACAGGGAGATGCGCTTTTTTGTCGAGGAAGTCCACACGCAGGCTATGGTAGTCGGGGTCCAAAAGCTCAAGAGAGAAACCCCAATACGCCACCAAGTAAGGCGCACCCGGTACGGCCTTGCCGTCCTTGCCGACACCTCCGCCCGCCATACAGCCCCACTGACGGCTAATCCAGGCATCGGAGTCGCCCTCCTTGCCGTAGTTCTGCGTGTCGCCGGAGGTGCAGAGCGTAAAGCCCTCCCAATATGCCATTCCGCCTCCTCCGTCGGACGAGCCTGTGTGTGAGAAACGGAACAGTTCGTCCTCTATTACGACATCTTCAGCATAAGTGTCTTCCCAGTATCCGTCCGGGGTCTGCATATAGTTATCCAGTATGGCGGGCAGGTCAAGAGTAAGCGTGTCGGCAGCGTGCACAAGAGAGCACACTGCCAAAGAAAAGCAGAATAACAGGAGTCGGTTCATTGTCTTATTGTCTTATTGTCTTATTGTCTTATTGCTTTATTATTTTCTTAGTTTCCGCGCCTTCGCGCACTATGTAAATACCTCCGTGCGAGGGAATATCGGAGCCGAGTTCAAGTCCGGTGATGGTATAGACCATGCGCCTGCATGAAGCGGCGGTCTGCGGGAGAGCAGTGGTAAGGTGCAGGTCCTCGGCACCGGTAATCTCGGTTGAGGTCTCGCCTATCCAGCCGCACTGCTGGTGAACGCCTGTATAGACCTTGACGAAGTGTATGCCCTGCAAGTTGGCGGCAGTACCGTCCGCCTTGACAGCCCAGTCGATTTTCATCCGTGCTCCCTCAGCTGTGTTAGGGTGGTTGTCGGCATAGCCCCAGGGATAGGAGTAGAGGACATACATAGTGCCGTTGCCCGACTCATCGACATAGTTGTCCGGCAGGCGTGTTCCGGTGAAAGTGAGTTCGGCAGTCTCCGCCCACTGCGGGAAATAAGGCTGGGTGTGATAGACAAGACTATAGAGATACCCCTTCCCGCCTTTGTTGTCCTCCCAGGCGATGTAAGCGGTGTCGGTGAGGCTTTTGTTCACCTTAGAAGGCGCAGGCTTATGGTCGTCGGCGGGGCGGCGGTAAGTGAGGGTGTAGCCGTGCACCGTAGCAGCGTTGTTGTACTCGGAGCCCGCCAGTTCGTACCACTCGTCATCGGGTTTGCCGTTGCCGTTAGCGTCGTAGCTCACCATCACTATTCCGGGTTCGCACGAGCCTCCGCGGCGACCGTCTTTCTCGTCGCCCGTGGCAGAGTAGAAGGCGTTGCCCCAGACGGCAAAGTCATATTCGCCCGCTTTGTTCTTCACCTCGTGGTCGAAGCCGAACACGACATAGCCACCCCATCCGCCCAAAGAAATCATGCCTCCGTTGTTGTCAGCGATGGCTTCTTCGGCTTTGAGCCGCATCATATTGGCATCGTCGCCCGACTCATATTCAGGCAGTTCGTTCACAAACTGCCCGGGTGCGGGGCAGTACTCCCACACGCGCGATATATAAGGAGACTGTGCGGCAGCCCCCAGCGAGCAGAGAGCCAGGAGGCAAACAAGTGTGTGTTTCATATATTTCTTATCCATAGTGCTTTTTTCTGTTTCGTTTTCTGTTTCCGGCTTGCGAGTCAGGACCTTCTACTTCCAGAGGAAGGCAAAGTGTGCGGGAATGTCGCCCGTGCGCACGGACCACTTGAGCACGCCCTCCAGCGAGAAGCAGTAGAGGGTACCCGGTGTGACATAGTTCTTTGCGTCAGTGACATAGATGTCGCGTGTGACGGGGTGCACCGCTATGCCGTAAGGCTTTTTTATCTGCTGCTCCGTGCCGTCAGTGATGAAGCGGCGGCTCAGGAGTTTGTGCGTGCGCACGTCCACAATGCCATAAGTGACCACGTCCTTCATCTCTATGTAGCTCCACTCCGTAGCGCAGACGTAGAGTGAGTCGCCCACCAGCGTCATGTCGGAGACGGCCATTGACACAGTGTCAGTCACTGTTCCCGTAGCCGCATCGAGGCAATAAAGGCGCGAGGGAGTGTCGTAGTAGTCGCCGCGCGAGCTGACCCACAGCTGCCCGTGCCTGTCGGCGCGGACGCGGTGGAGATTGACAGCCACCTCTATGCGCCCTGTCTCGGCGAAGCTCTCCAGGTCGATTACACTGAGTGTGTTCTCGTAGTTGGGGACCATGTATCCGCCGGAGTTGGCGACATAGATTCTGCCTCCGGCTATTTCGAGTTCGTCGGGCTGGAAGCCTGTCAAGCACCTGCCTTCGACCTGCAGCGATGCCGTATCAAAGCGTGCGACATAGCCTTGCTGCTCATAGTCGGGCTTGATGACCACCGGCCCTGCATAGGAGGTGACATAGGCATAGCGCCCGTGGAAGCGTATATAGCGGCAGTTGGGTATATCCACCTGTCCGATGCGCCTGCATGTACGCGCGTCCATTACTTCCACTTTGTTGGAGCAGTTGATGACGGCGTAGAGGCGGCCTCCGTAGATTTGCAAGTCGTTGCCGACATCGCCCAGCTCTTTCGGCACCTCGGGATTGACCCCGGCATAGATGTTGCGCCGGTAGGTGGCAGCGGTGAAGTCATAATAGTCGAGTGTGGACTTGTTGGAGCCCATGTTGCCTTCGTTGAGCAGGTAGAAACCTGCGACTCCGGTGTTCTGCCGCTCTCCGTGCTGCTCCTCTTCGCTTTGGCGGACCGGCTCTTCGCTGCGGCAGCAGACAAGAGCAAGCAGAGAGAGGAGGAATGTGTATTGATATGTTTTCATCATAATAGCAGTTTGACAATCCCCTTGCCGTTGATGCCGGGCATGGGATAATTAACTATAACGTCGTATTGCTGGTTGAGCATATTGTTGATTTCCACAGCGAAGTGGAGCCTGGGGCTGAGAGGTTTGGTGCCTGTGGAGAGTTCGTAGCTGAGGCTCAGGTCGTGTGTGTACCAGGGGCGCTCATGGTTGGCAGGGATGTTGGCGGAGTTGTGGTAGCGCTCGCCGACGTAGATGAAGGCGTAGTTGAGAGAGAGTCCGCGCCATTTGAGATTGGCAGTAGCGCTGCCGCTGTGCCAGGGTATGTAGGCAATCTGCCCTCCGTAGGTGAGCGGCTCGCTCTTGTCGCTGAAGTCCTGCGCCTTCTGGAAAGTGTATGCGGCGGCGAGAGTAAGGAAGAGTTCACGGGCGAAGCATAGAGTGGCCGAGGCGTTAATGTCGCAGCCGCGAATCTCCACATAGCCGAGGTTCATCATCTGCCACCTGTACTGGCCGTTGCCTTTAGGGATAGCGACAATCTTGTTTGTGACCTGGTTGAAATAGCCGTCGGCTTTAAGGCTCAGAGCCCTGAAAACGCTTTCCTGCCAACGTTTATCGTACTGCACTCCGCCGTCGTACTGGGAGGTGTATTCAGGCAGAAGAGAGATGTTCCCCACGTCGGTGTAGTACAGGTCGTTAAACGTTGGCATGCGGAAAATGCGCTTATAGTATGCGCGGAAGAAGAGTTCTTCGCGCAGCAAAGGCTGGTAGCTGAGGAAGACAGCGGGCGTGCATTGCGGGCGCTGGCTGTAGGCAGTGGGAGTGGAGAGTGTGGGCCGGTGAATCTTGTCGAAGATAAAGGTTCCGAGCACGCTCGCCTGGGCTTTGAGGTACTTCCAGTAGAGCTGTGTGGCAGCGGCGGCAAGGACAGTGTTGCGCTCGGGGAAGACGAAGTTGGCGAGGTTGCCGTCGAGGATGTTCCACTGCCAGTCGGCACTTAGGCTGAAGTCCCAATTGACAGGTTTGCCGCGCATTTTCTCCGCGAGCGCCTGCGCGCCGGAGAGCGCGAGCCTGTGAGCCATGCTGAGATAGACTTCCTGCTGTGTGAAAGTATTGTCGATGTACATGAGTGTGGTGTCGGGGTTGAGGTAGCGCATGCGGTCGTTGGAGTACTTGGCGTTGAACTGGAAGTCGTAGCCGCGGAAGAAGGTTTTAGTGAAGTTGCCCTGGACAAAGGCGTTCCTGTCCCACTGGCGTTGCGAGTTTTTCCAGACATTGTTCACGATGGCACCCGGGATGCCCTTGTTGCTGTCGTAGAAATAGCCTTTGACGTGCCATTTGCCCTCCGGCAGGTAGCCGAAGAAGCCGGCTTCGGCGCGCCAGGCACTGACATCGCCGTTCTGCCTGACCGCGGTAGTGTCCCACGCGACAGCCCCGTCCGGCAGCACCTTGCGATAGCGGAAGTGGTAACGCCCATGCGCGTAGGTGTACTCGGCATTGGCGGAGAAGTGTATGTTGTCGGTGATTTTCTGCTCGTAGAGGAGCGAGGGGTTGGCAAGGCCGAAAGTGCCCGCCTTCATGGTGAGGTTGATGTTGAAGCGTTTGCCGTCAGTGAACTTCGGGCGGCGTGTTTTGATATAGAGCGTGCCGGCACTGCCGTAGTCTTTGGCAGGCTGGAAGATTTCGGATTTCTGTCCGTTGTAGAGCGAGAGCTCCTCGATGTTGTCCATGGAGAACTTGCCGAGGTCCACGGTGCCGTTCTGGGCGTTGCCGATTTCGATGCCGTCGTAGAAGACTCCGAGGTGGTTGGTGCCCATGGAGCGCACATCGACCGTTTTGAGTCCGCCAACACCTCCGTAGTCCTTAATCTGCACACCGGAGAAGTAACGCACCGCGTCAGCGACGCTTTGCGTGGAGAGGGCTTCGAGACGCGCGCCTTCCAGCTTCTGGACTGGGATGACAGGCTCCTCGCGGTGGCGTGCGCTGACTGTGACCTCGTCAAGGTTGAACTGGCGGGAGATGCTGTCGGCGCGGGCAAGGAGGAGGCTGTCCGTCGCAGAGGTTTGCGCGGGCGCATGTGCACACACAGCGGCAAGCACAGCGAAAAGCAATATGTTTTTCAGGCATTGCATTACTCTAATCCCCGAGAGATTGCAATCCACCAGCGGCAGGTCTTCTGACTCGTCCTTCAGCTGCGCGCCTTCTCGCAATGAGGGTGTTACGGTGCTCAGAGATCAGCACTCACGCTCTGTTTGCAATGGCATGATGCGACAGCAGGTTGCGGACTTACAGCAGCGGGTCTGTACAGGCTTTTCACCTGTTTCCCTCTTGGCTCGCGCTCCGCCACCCGCCTCTATATCAGCAAGATAAGGCATCGGAGCACAAGAACCGCAGTGCTTAACAGTGTTGTCTTTATTTATAATATTCCGCCTTCCGGAAAAAGCGCGGACAAGCGCGTTTTTTTGGAAAAAGCGTGCAAAGGTACTGCTTTTTATTTATACACACAACTTTTTCTGCATTTTTTTGTCAAACGATATGTTTTTACGGGCGTGGTCAGAGCAGGGTGAAAGCAGTGGCGACCTTTGAGTGACCTATGCGCGACCTTTGGGCGACCTATGGGCGACCTATGGGTGACCTTTGGGCGACCTTTGGGCGACCTTTGGGAAAGACTGCTTTATTTTTAGTCGAAAGTCAAAAGCCTGATTAGTCAAAAGTCGAAAGTCGAAGGTCGAAAGCCACAGCGGACATAACAACCGCAGGCAGGATGCCTGCGTACCCAGTGGGGCGCTGATGCAATCTTACCGCAGGCGACAATGTACAGCGGAGGAGAGGGCGGGAAGGTCGCGGGAGGTGAAGGGGGAGAGGAAAGGGGAAAAGAAAACAAGGAACAAGGAAACAAGGGACAAGGGACAAAGGACAAGGGACAAGGAAACAAGGAAACAAGGAAACAAGGAACAAGAAAACGAGGAAAAGAATGGAGAAAAATGCGAGAGGGGGATAAGGGGCATACAGAGCCAGGATTGCACCGGCAGTACACGAAAAAATACACTTTGGAAAGAAAAAATATAAAAAAGTTTTCAAAATGTTTGCATAAATAAATAATTTGTTGTACTTTTGCACGCTGTAGAGTTTGTTTTTGATTATTTATGAAAAATCAGACCATAA
>JAFPZY010000024.1 GCA_017417025.1 Paludibacteraceae bacterium
GCAGGCTTCCAGCCTGCGGTAGTAGTAGCGTCGCAATATCCATACCGTAGATCGTTCTCCGAAGGAGATAAGAATTATCAACTATCAATCAGCAGTTCTAACCGTAGGATAATCGAAGGATAACCGAAAGATAACCGAAGGATAGAACCGACAGCACCGAGAGACAATCGGGAGACCACCGCATGACTAACCCTGAAAAAGTTGCCCCGTTTACTGAAAAAGTTTACTCCCTTCCTTCTTTTGTCCCCCGATTTAATCGGGCTTTCTTTTTGTCGCGTGCGCGGAGCGTCAGCTTCGCGTTTGTTCTTTTATGGCGCATCGCTTTCGTCGTCTCCCCCGCTGCATAGAGGTTATGTGAGTTTATATAAATTGAGGTAGTCCTTGTATAGCTGATGTCGTCCTTATATATAATGCGCGCAACCGCGCGCATACCTCACGCGCGGCGCGCCTCCGCATAAATATGCAAAGAAAGAACGGCAACATCTATGCAAAGACAAGAACATCTATGCAAAGACAAGAACATCTATGCAAAGACAAGAACATCTATGCCAAGAAAAACCTGCCCAAACACGAGAATAAAAAAAACTATATCACAAAAAACGACCGTTTTTTGTGATATACTTTTCTTCGCCTTTTCCTCCACAAATTTCGCTTGCAAAGATACGGCAAAAAAATTATATATGCAAATATTTTTGTTATATTTTTCGTTTTTATTCCCGCTTTTGTTCGCCTTTTTGCACAAATCGGCACCACAATGACACACAAAGAATCCTTTGCTGTACGGGGATTGGCGGCCTCTTTCCGCTTGAAAAAAGTATATCACAAAAAACGGTCGTTTTTTATGGCATATATTTCTTTGTTTTTTGCCCCTGCAAAAACAGCGTTATGGTGATAGCACTGTCCGTGCGCATGATGCACATTGTCCGTCTGCATGTGGTCACATCGTAGGGGCGCATTATGTGTGTCATGCAAAATGAGAACCTTGAGGCAGACAGGCACCCGTCACCGGCAAAGATGCTCACTAAGACGAAGTGACAAAGCGGTCTTTGACATGTTGAGAAAATCATAAAAAGAAGCAGGGACATGTCCCCGCCTCGATATGTACTTTGGCAAAAGAATCATCAGTCTTTTAGGCAGCCGATAGGGACGACCAGCGTGCCGTCTTTCATCGCGTAAGCATATATGCCCGTGGCGGTCAGCACCATACGGAAAGCCGGTTCGCCCGCTTTGTCAGTGTCAATCTTACGGACTAATTTGTCAAGCGACCGTTGTGCCTCTTCTATCCTGTATGAGCCGCCGAGTTTGATTTCGACAAGTCCGTAGCGACCGTCACGCAATTCGATGACGGCATCACATTCCGTCCCGTCCTTGTCGCGATAGTGATAGACCTTGGCATCTATAGCATCGGCATATACCCGAAGGTCGCGTACCGCCATTGTCTCAAAGAGCAAACCGAAGGTTTCAGTATCGTTCATCAGTTTGTCCGGCGTAACACCCAAAGCGGCAACAGCAATACTGGGATCTACAAAATAGCGGTTGTCGCTTGTCCGAATGGCAGTTTTCGAGCGGATATGTACACTCCATGCGGGCATATCTTCCACCACAAAAATGCTTTCCAATGCATTCAGATAGGAGGCAATGGTATGTTCCGAAAGGGAAGATTCGTCGTTAGCGGACATATCGGCCCGGATGGTGGTCATTGGTGCTTGTGAACCTTGCAGGCGACCTAATGAACGGAGAAGTAGTCTTGTGCGTTTGGGATTGCGCAAGGTATTGTCAGTGCGTGTTATATCCGACTCGGAGAGTGCATCCACATAGTCGTATGCAGTCTGAAGCGCGTCTGATGATGATTGCGACAGCGTGGCAGGCCAACCTCCACGGCACAGCATATAGGCTATATCCTGCAACTCGTGCCTGCTCTGACCCAGAACGTGTTTCTGCTCGTCAAACAGTCTGCCGAGACTGACCTCGCCTGTTGATTCCCCCGATTCCCACAGACTCATTGGGCGCATACGCAGACGCGAATAACGCCCTGTGCCGGTATGAAAGAGCTTGCTTGAATCAGTAGGTACGGCAGAACCGGTAAGGATAAACTGACCTTTATGCTGGCGCATATCCACTTCCGAACGGATAGTGTCCCATAGTTCGGGAACGGTCTGCCACTCGTCAAACAGACGGGGGACATCGCCGGACAGAATATAAGACGGCGCGGTAAGAATCATATCTCTGCATCGGTTCAACTCTATAGGATTACCTAACATCATACTGCTTTTTGCCACCTGCAAAGCCGTGGTGGACTTACCGCACCATTTAGGACCTTGAATGAGTAACGCACCTGCACTTTGCAGACGTTTTGCAAGAAGTCTGTCTGCAATTCTTGATTTGTAAGTTGTTGTTTCCATATCCTATTGAATTGATGCTGCAAAGATAATGCATATATTTCAGATAACCAAATAAAAATGATTATTTTTTCTTAATTGGCGAATTTTTATTGTACGAATTGTCGGAAATATTTTGTACGAAATGGCGATTTTTTATTGTACGAATTGTCGAAGATATTTTGTACGAAATGGCGATTTTTTTATTGTACGAATTGTCGGAAAGTTGATACATGGTTAGTCTGTTTTTTGTTGCCTCCAACGGCTGAAATACATTACTAAATATGGCTGCTAAGTCATAACCTGTCGGAACAATATGATTTTCTCAATATGAACACTTTGTATGGGCGCATGTGGGTGCACATTGTCTGTGCGCATGTATTCACCTCTTAGGGGCGCATGTAGTAGCATCATAGGGGTGCATGTGGTCACATCGTAGGGGCGCACCTTGTGTGCGTTCTGCCGATAGAAAAAACGGACGGGCAAGATGTCACAGGGTACGGAAAACCGCAACCGGAGTACGCTGGCATCCTGCCTGCAAAGAGATTGATAAAGATAAATCCGCTTAATCTGCGGACAATAAAAATATCAGCGCAGCTGACCAACACACAAAAAAAACATCAGCTCAGCTGCCAAAGCGACCTTTGACGTACTGAAAACAAACAACATTTACAAAAACGGTGTGAAATACACCGGTACGCAGACGGTCTGCCCGTCATGGGCATAGTCCTTGGTATAAAGCAATATCCGCTCGCCTATGCGCTGTGAGAACTTCTCGCAGAACACGTCTAACGACTTGTGCGTCTTGTAGCCGGACGACTTGACCTCTATAGGTACGAGTTTGTTGCCCCGCGACAAGAGGAAGTCAATCTCGTAGTTCTTGTTGCCGTTGCCGGTCGGGAAGGTGTAGTAATACAATTCGTTGCCTGCTGTCCGCAGCATCTGCGCCACAAGGTTCTCATAGACATAGCCGAGTTTCGCCTCAAGTTTGTCGGAAAGCAACTTGTTGTATATCACATTCTCGGTGTACTTCTTGTCCCAAAAGGCGAGGGTGACGAACAGCCCTGTGTCCGCCATGAACATCTTGTAGGAGAACAGCGAGCGGCTGAGGTTCATTCCCACATTCGGGGCGGTGACGTGGTATGCCATCATTACCGTCTTGCTGTCTTCCAGTTCTGACACGGTCTCCGCTATCCGTTCCGCAGTCTGGTTCGGAATAACGCTGCCTATTTGGTAGCGGTTGGCGTTGCTGTTCAACATGGAAGGTATGGCGGCAAAGAGCTTGGCGATACGTCCCGTGGAGTCTATCCGGTGGAAATCATCGAAATAGAGTTTCAGAATCTCGCGCTTGACATCATCCACCGCCCGCATATCGTTGCTGTTGAGATATGCTTCTACCGCCTGCGGCATACCGCCGATAAGCATATACAGACGCAGTTCACGCATCCAAGTCCGGTGGACACCTTCTCCGAAGGCGCGTTTCATATTGAATGCCTGTTTGAGCAATTGGGGCGAATCTTTTTTGCCGGTTGCCCACAGGAACTCCTCAAAGTCCATCGGATAGAGCGTTTCTGAATGTTCTTCGCTCGGAATGACTATGTTTTGGATGTTCTTGCGAATGGAAATAAGCGAACCTGTTTCTATATAGTCATACCGTCTGTCCTTGACCAAGTGCTTGATGGCCTGACGGGCAGGCGGAAAGTTTTGCACTTCATCAAACACAATCACTAATTCCCGCTCATATAAAGACACACCGGTTATGTTCTTCAAATTGAAGAAGAATATATCCATGTTCATCATCTCATCAAACAAATCTTTTATTTGTCTTGAAGGCTTGGAGAAATCAATCAGGATATACGACTTGTACTCTCGTTTGGCGAACTCCTCCACAAGAGTGGATTTGCCTACACGCCTTGCCCCTTCAACCAACATAGCGGTTCTTCCTTGCTTCTCATTCTTCCATTGAAGAAGAGTGTCATACAGTTTGCGTTTGAATATCATAATGCGTAACTTTTTGATTTACGGCTGCAAAGATACTGCTTTTGTCGGAATCCCACAAATTTATTTTTATAAAATTACAATAATTCCACAAATCATTTTCACAAGAAGTACAGGGATTCCACAAATCTAATCTACTAAAAGTGCGTAAAATCGCAAAATGTTTTCGATGGAATCTGCGTAAAATCGCAAAATGTTGTTTGTGTTCAGTATGACCGATATAGATAAACCAATGATAAGCCCTCCGGGTACGCAGGCATCCTGCCTGCGATAGATAGACAAATGAAATAGCATAATGCAACTAACAGACTACAAATAACTTAAAAATATTAACCCAAAATTAAAATCATCATGAAAAAACTCTTTTCTCTCTTCGTGCCGCTAATGGCACTGTTCCTCACCCTGCCTATTCAGGCGGCTACATATTATTATAAGAATGAGGCCGATTTGTCAAATTCGGAGCAACTTGCTAAATGTTTAAAAATCGAAAACACAAAAGGGTATACAGGTTCTACTAATAATACTTTTACTGTGCGGATTCAACTTATAGGTGCGTGGAGCTCAACAGAAATGAGCAATTTGGGTCTTAAATGTGCATATGGAATGGATGGAGATGTTTGTATAGGTACATTTGCTACAGCGACAGAACCTATGTGGAGAGATATTACTTCATTTACTACAAAAACAGCAAATGCGCTATATCACTATGGAATAGGTCAGTTGACCTATTCAGGAGCAGCAAAATCTTCGAGTGACTATTCTAATAATAAGAACACTATATATCTTTACGCTAATCCGAAGAACATCACATTTTCTAAAGATAAATATATTCAAATATGTATCTATTCAACAGGTAGTTTTGTGGAATGTAAAATAAGTGGTGATATGATGTCTATGGTATATGGACTGAATTGTGCAACAAATGAAAACTACAATACAATTCCTAATGATTACCAATTTTATAAATTTTTCACATCATACGATATAAATCAATCAAAATATGCATCAGGGGGAAGTACTAGTACAATCATTGATTGTTCAGATCTTGTTTTATCTGCTACTAATTTAACAGTTGGGTGTTATGAGAGTATGTTTGATGATTTGGAACTGAATAATGGTTCAACTTCCACTAATACGATGTCTGGTCCGCAAATCAAAGCAATGTCTCTCAAAGATTGTAGCGGAGTTATAACTGATTGCTGCAAAAATATGTTTAACGGCTGTACTTACCTGAAAAGTCTTACTACATCTTTCCTTGATTGGGGGGACACGCCATCTAATGTTCCTACTGCCAACTGGATAAGCAGCACACAAGAAATAACTTTTAACTGCCCCTCTACCCTTCCCGAAAAAAAAGATGCCAGTCACATGGGTAAAAATGGTCAGAGGACTGCGACAGTGTCTTCAGATGTCTATATCTTCAATGTCTCCGAGAGCGGAGGCTCATGGGGGGGGCAGTGTAATGATTATTATCGCACAACAGCGGCTCCTTCTGTTCCAGATCCTACGGGTGCAACAGCTTTTGCTGGTTGGTACTCAGAGGATGGTGAGCTCGTCACATTGTCTGAATTACCCGCCCCATCAGGTGTTACTACCTATTATGCCGAGTTTACAGGTTCTGTTACAGTTCCTTATACAATCACTTTCAAGGCTGAAAACGGGGATGTATTACAAACAAAGAAGTGTCGCCCCGGACACATACCTTCCTACACAGGTAGCACTGATATTAGCAGAGCAGGCTATGTGCCCGTTTGGTCTCCGGCAATTGTTGCAGCAACGGGGAATGCAGAATATCAAGTGACATACGTAGAACCGAACTTTTTCACAATCAAGAATACAGGTAATGCTGATAAAAGTGTTACAATTAGGAAAGGTAAGGGTACAACAACGCAACCTGAATTTACATATCGCGTTTATTATGCAAATGGTACAATAAAGACTACATGGACTGATATAACTATTAGCAATACAAACGGCACATCTATAACTGTTCCCGCTAACGGAGGAAAGATACAAATATATGGAGATAATGCAACTTTAGGAACGGGAACAGGAGATTATACCAAATTTACTTTTGCACAAAGTAGTTCTTTTGAAATAAGTGGTAATATTCTGTCTTTAGTATCTTGCAAGGATGGAACAAATTTTGACGAGAATTTCGACATGCTTGATTATTGTTTCTACGGACTGTTTTCTGACAATATAGGAACAAGTAATGCTACGCATCCAGTTGTTGATGCCAAGAAATTGGAATTGCCGTCTTCCACAGTATCTTCTTATGGTTATGCACTAATGTTTAGTACTTGTAAAGGTCTTACAAATGCTCCCCAGTCGCTACCTGCGACAGATTTAGGTACTTATTGTTATTTTCAAATGTTTTATCAATGTATCGCACTAACATCTGCACCTTATTCACTGCCAGCCGAATCATTGCCGAATTATTGTTATAAAGAGATGTTTTCTACTTGCAGTATTTTAGAGAAAGCTCCGGATATTTATGGCACTTCATATGGCACATATTCTTTGCAGCAAATGTTTGAAAACTGTAGCAATTTAAAACAGATTCGTTCATACTATGATGGCACATGGGGTGCGCAAACAAATTATTGGGTACGCTCTGCTTCTGCTTCTACTTCAGCTGCATACTATTGTCCAAGGACAACGAATCGTAGTTGGGGAACAACAACTTATTATAACAAAATACCAAGAGATGCGAACAATCACTGGACGGTTTATTCCTATAATGTAACCTTTGTGCCGGTAGGAGGCAACTGGTCGGATGACACAAATGAAAACAAGCAGTTTACTTGGCGGACTGATGTCAGCGATATAGAGGGTTTACTAACATCGGAAGCAGAGAGGGTAACAGGCTATTATAGTGATGAACTTTGCACAAGCGAATTAGATAATGCGGCAATTCAAACTATCTTGACTACTCAACCGTCAAATGACAATACCACCTACATTTATGCCAAGATTTCCGCTACCAGTTCCTACGCCCTAGATTGGGATGCCAACGGAGGTGCACTGTCTGGCGACTATACCGCTGCGGGGGATTATGAAGCGGGAGCAACTATCACGGCTCCCACCGCCACCCGTGCAGGATATACATATACCTGGGATCCCGCCTTCACAGGTACGATGCCGGCTGCCAATACAACATACACAGCGCAATGGACGCAGAAGAGTTACAAACTAAACCTCACTTCTGGCGGAAACGGCACGGTGACCCGCAATGATAACGGCGACAGCGAAACGGTGAAACGTTATAATGAGACCGTTACTCTGACACCTTCGGAAAGCACAGGCTACCACTTCGATAGTTGGAGCGGCAACGGTGCTGCGTATGTAAGCAAAAATGTGTTTACCGTACCCGACGGAGAGGACAACACCACCTACAATGTGCAGGCAGTGTTCGCTCCCAACACCAACACAGCTTATACAGTCAAGCACTACAAGCAGAACCTGGCATTGAATGGTTATGAAGAAGTGACAGAAGACAGACAGAACCTGTCCGGCACAACGGCAACTGCTACTGCGGCAGCAGCCAAGAGTTACACGGGCTTTACGGCACAATCTTTCGAGCAGGGGACAATCGCCGCTGACGGCTCAACGGTGGTAAGTATCTATTACAACCGTGACAAATACACCGTCACAGTCGTCAAGAACGAAAACGCATACGGTACTCTGTCTGGAGAAAGCGAAAACATAGTAACTGTGACAAACGTTCCTTACGGCACGGAGATTACCACAGGTACTGGCGATAATGCCAACAAAGTGACTATCAACGGCACACAAGTCACTGCCACCAAGCACGCAGACGACGCGCAGTACACCTACGCGTTTAACGGTTGGACTAACGGAACAGAAACGGTAACAGGTGCATTGACCGTCACCGCCAACTTCACGCAGACTACCAAGCAATACACCTTGACTGTCAATGCAGGTGCCAATGGCAACGTGAAAGGCGGCGGCATATACAACTACGGCGCGTCGGCAGAACTCACAGCCACACCCGCAGAGGGTTATCACTTCGTATCATGGTCGGATGGAGGCGCACAGACCCACTCTGTGATAGTGACAGACATTACAGCCGAACAAACCTATACTGCCACCTTTGCACCGAATGCCACGTACTACATGCTTACAATCTCGGCAGGTGAAAACGGCACAGTGGACACGAGCGTTAACGGAAGCAAGGAAGAAGGCACAAACGTTCAGATATCGGCTACTGCTAACACTTTCTATCAGTTTGACCAATGGTCCGACGGCAACAAAGATAACCCGCGCACCGTGACCATGAACGAGGACAAGACCCTGAACGCCTCTTTCAAACTGGCAGACGTGATAGAACTGGAAGACCAGCACGAGGTAGGTGCCGCATGGTGGACAGACTACAACAACCTGCGGACAACTCTCGGAAGCACAACCGTGACTGTACAATACAACCGCACAATGGAAGCAAACAAGTGGCATGTGGTGGCACTGCCGTTTGAATTCAATCTGATGCAACATAAGTCGCACCCGTTCAGCAGACATATCTATGAAATGAAAGATGCCACATACACGACGGACGGCTATCTTGATTTCAATTTCATTCCGATGACGACGATAATGACTCCCAACAAACCATACATTTTCTACAGCGAGACCCCTGTCAATAATGTGTCATTCGCTGATGTGGAGTTGAATGCTGTGGAATCATATACGGGAGACGACGTGAAATTCGCTGTAACAGGCGGTGAACTGATGTTCCGCAACACCACATACCGCGAAAAACTCAATTCGGCAGGAGACGAGAACAAAAGCATAATTTATATCTACGACAACCGCCTGTACTACCCGAAGACCAATGAAATCTGGATGCGCGCTTTCAGAGGTTATTTCAAATTGGATGTCGACAACATCTATTATGTCACACCTCGTGTAAGGATAATAACCGGCGGACAAGTGACAACGGCACTTGAGGCTGCAGAGTCTGGCAACGGCACAGAAGTACGCAAGTACGTTGAGAGCGGCATATTGGTTATTGAGCGCAATGGCGTGAAATACAACGCTCAAGGCGGAAGAATTGAGTAAACAACGGTTTCAGTCCCGCAGGCTGCAGTCTGCGGAACTGAATAAGGCAAAACAAATGTGAAACATAAAAACAGAAAAAAGATATGAAAGTTTATTTTGCGCCGGAAACAGCGATAGTAAAGACCTTCTCAACCAATGTTCTTGCAGGAGCTTCCGGAGGATTGGATTTTGAGTTCAAGCCCGAACCAAGTACCAATAACCCGCCTAAAGAGGATTTGTAAGAACAAAGTTCAGCCAGTCGGCACACAGCCGCCAAAAGTGATTTTGTGACATTCAGAACCTGCATTTGAAAGTGCAGGTTCTGTGTTGTCTTCTGTGGCTGAACAGCTTGCCAGTCCGTCTATCGACTATCCTGGATTCTATGCCAAATGTGTGTGATTTTTGGCGGGAAATGCAAAAAGTGAAATGCAAAAAAAAGTTGTATTTCAGGTGATAGATTTCAGCTGTTTCTTCCCTCTATATTAATGAGAGGGGTATGTTGGATGGGTTTAGTCGAAAGCATCCACAGAGGTAGTTAATAATGAATAGTTAATAATTAATATTTCAAAGTGAACTTTTATCGCAGGCAGGATGCCTGTGTACCCGGTGACAGCCTGCGACAGAGAACAAGGCGCAAATATCAGGCACAAATATCAGGTAATGAGGGGGAAAAGCATTTTTTTTTTGAAAAAAGTTGCTTTTTAGGTGATAGATTTTGCCATTTTTTTACCTTATATATGGAGGGGTATGTTGTTAAGGATTAGTCGAAAGACAAAAGAAGAAAGTCCGTCCTCCGCTTAATCTGTGTAATCTGCGGACGGCCGTATGAGGTAATTATGTCTCTGATGTTATACGGATATTTTCATCAGAATAGTTCCCCCGCCCAGAGTTGGCGCAGGAAGTCGTTCACATACATTATTTCGATGGAGTCGTCAGTGGTACGGGTTATGCGGTCGAGTGATACAAGTATCTTGCGGCACTCAGGATGCTCGGTGGCGAAGGTGCGCAGACCTTTCAGGTGCTTGTTCTGAATGTCCTCGGTTGATTTAATTTCAATGGCTGCCTTTGCATCTCCGATTACCGCATCTACTTCAACTCCGTCTTTTGTCCGCCAATACGACAACCGGTTGTCATTGTGCGTGTAGCCTATGTATGCAATCAGCTCTTGTATTACAAAATGCTCGAAAGCATGCCCGTATTCGGCAGTGCCTCTTGTTATTTCCTTGCGATGCAACAGATAATTGACCACGCCGATATCAAAGAAATAGAATTTTGGCGCTTGCACAATCCGACGCTTTACCCTCTTCGTGAAAGCCGGAATAATGTGCCCCACAAGGGTGTCCTCCAGAATGGAGAAATATTCCTTGACGGTATGTGCGTTCACCCCGCAATCTGATGCGATATTATTGTAATTGACTATTTCCCCATCGGTCAAAGCGGCGGCATCTAAAAAGCTCTGAAAGTTGTAAAGGTTGCGCACTAACGATTCCGCTTTTATTTCCTCGCGGAGATATACATCAATATAAGCCGACAGACCGAGATAGGCGTTTTTCATTACATAGTACGGCGGCAGCATCCCGTTGTTCAATGCCTTGTCTATGTCAAAATCAGGTATCTCGGCACTTACTAACGGATACAGATAACAAGGTATTGCGCGCCCGCCCAATGTGTTATACCCCTTGCGGCGCAACTTGCGGGCGCTGCTGCCGCACAGGATGAAGCGGATGCCGGTCTGGGCTATCAGACGATGAACCTCGTTGAGCATCAGCGGCACTTGCTGTATTTCGTCAATGATTACAATAGTGTTGCTGTCGTAGTTTTTGTATTTCTCATATAGCAGATTCGGCCTGCGTGAATATTGGGCCAAAGTAAGTGTGTCAAGCAAATCGATGTACTCCGCGTTTGGGAATTGCTGTAACAACAGAGTGGTTTTACCTGTCTGCCTTGCGCCAAACAGGAACAAACTTGTCTCTAACTCATTGTCTAACTTGGGGTAACGAGTGAACATGGTGGTGTTGTGGTTTGGTCTCTTATCCGGTATCTGTGCTGTTGTGCTGCATAATTGGCAGCCAAATCAGCAGTATAACTTCCGTTTTGGCTGCTAATTGTGCAGTGTAGTTCCGCTTTTGGCAGCCAAATCCGCTGCAAAAGTACAACAAATAATCGGAATATGCAAGGCTTGGACGCTCAAAATATCAGGTAAAGCCGGGAAAATGCAGAAAATGCAAAAAAAATAAAAAAAAGTTATATTTCAGGTGATAGATTTCAGCTGTTTTTTTGCTATATAATGGAGGGGGTATATTGGGAGGGATATATTGTTCGGATTTGGCTCTAAAAATGATTGGGTAATGCTGCAGACTCAGCGTTTTATTCAGCACCACGAAAAAAAGTGAAATATTTTTTTAGTGTGCTGAAGTGCTTGAATGTCAATGCGAAGGAGGCGGTGCAAATCCTCTGCTGTCATGTTTGCGGCTAAAACTCAGCACAAAAACAGCAAAACGCCGACTATTCGGCACTGCTTATATATATAGAAACGCACCTGTAAACGCAGCCATGAAAACCGGCACTGCAAGGTGGCACACTTTGTCGACCCCTCTATATTAATGACGGGGGCGGATAAGGCCGGCGGGACGGGTGCTGACCCGTTCTTTTGACATGTCCGGTGTATAATTGCAATTTTTATTTGCATACATGCGTTTTTTTGTGTACCTTTGCAGCGCAAAGTGTAATATGGCATAGAAACGCCGTGCCGGAACCGGCAACAATATAATCCGACAAACAATATAAAAAATACAATGATATGAAACGCTTTATTATGTTTTTTGCCGCGCTTGCTATCTTGGCGGGCGTATCGGCACAGAGCCGCGAAGGGCTTTCGGAATACAAACTTGACAACGGGCTCACCGTACTCCTCTGGGAAGACCACGATGCGCCCGACGTGACGGGCTATGTCGCCGTCCGCGCAGGAGCCGTGGACGAACCGGAGGAGTACACCGGTCTTGCCCACTACCTCGAGCACATGCTCTTCAAGGGCACGCAGCGCATAGGCGCACTCGACTGGGAGAAAGAGCGCCCCATCTACGAGCGCATTATCGCCCTCTACGACCAGTATGCCGAAGCCACGGACAAGAAACTGCGTGACGACCTCACACGTCAGATTAACGAAGCCTCGATGGAGGCTGCCAAAATCTCCACCACAGAGGACTTCTTCGCTCTCATGGACGGCATCGGGGCTACAGGCGTGAACGCCTTCACCTCCTACGACATGACCTGCTACCACAACTCTTTCCCCGCCAACCGCATGCTGCAGTGGCTTACCATCTTCTCCGACCGGCTCATCGACCCCGTCTTCCGCACGTTCCAGGCCGAACTGGAGAACGTCTTTGAGGAATACAACATGTACGAGGACGGCATGTCCACCCAGCAGAGCAACCACCTCATGGCGGAGGTCTATAAAGGCAGTCCCTACGAGCGCAACGTCATAGGCCGTCCCGAGCACCTCAAGAACCCGCGCCTGAGCAAACTCATCGAGTTCTACAATACATGGTATGTGCCTAACAACATGGCGCTTATCCTTGTGGGCGACTTCGATGCCGCCAAGACCAAACCCCTGATAGCACAGACCTTCGGCCGCCTGCAGCCCAAGCAGCTGCCCGAGCGCAGGACATACGCCGACACCGACTACAAGGGCAACCCCAAGAAGACTTTCCGCATCGGCTATTCGCCTTCGGTGGTATGGGCTTACAAGGGCGTGACTATGGACTCCGCCGACATGCTTCCGCTGCAGCTGGTTCTCCGCCTGCTCAACAACTCGTCGCGCACAGGTCTGCTCGACAAGCTCACTATGGACGGCGTTGTCAGCGGGGCAGGGGCTTCGCTCGATGCACGGCGCAACTGCGGACGCATACTGCTTACGGCGGTGCCGTATTTCGATGTCAACCAGCAGACTTACGAATCCAATTCCGCCACCGAGAAAATCATCATGGCAGAGGTTGACAAAATCAAAACAGGCAACATCCCCGACTGGCTTATACAGTCCGTCAAAGAGGAGTTCTCGCAGAACTACGACCTCGCCTTCGAAGACTCCGACACCAAGATGTCGCAGCTTGTACAGTCGTTCATCTACGGCTTGCCCATCGACGACATCGTCACCGAGAAAGAGCGCTTCCTCGCTCTCACCAAAGAGGACATAGAGCGCGTGGCGCGCAAGTACTTCGATGCCGACCACCTTACCGTGCAGTTCGAGAACGGCGACCCCAAGAAGAACAAACTTGCCAAGCCGCAAATCAAGCCTCTTGACCCGCCGCAGAACGTCGAGACCGAGTATGCCCGCATGTTCCGCCAGCTGCCTTCCGACCCCGTGAAGCAGACTTTCCTCAACTTCGGCGACGTGATGACCAAGAAGATGGACGAGCAGATAACGCTCCACTATACCGCCAACCCCAAGAACGACATCTTTTCGCTCACCCTCCGCTACGGCGTAGGCACACATAAGATTCCGCTGCTTGAGCATGCCGTGGGCCTGATGAACAGCGCAGGCGTACTGCCCGAAACCGACAACCAGCAGTTCCGCCGCCAGCTCTCCGAACTGGGCGGAAGGCTCGCCTACGGAGTATCCGAGAGCTACATGACCGTGCAGATTATCGGCCGTGAGGCCAACCTCAAGGAGATATGCAGCCTCGTGCAGAAACAGATGCTCTTCCCCAAGCTCAACGACAAGCAGATGGACAACATCAAGGGCGGTGAGTTCGCTTCACGCTACAGCATACCCAAGATGGACGAAGTGCAGCCCGACGCTCTGATGGAGTACGTCCTCTACGGCGACAAGTCCGACTATCTCGACCTGCCCCCCTTCATGGACATAATGAACGCCAACATCGTACAGCTCACCTCCGAGTTCATCAAGGCCACAGAGTACGCGCTCGACATCTATTACTGCGGAGCACGCCCCATGGCCGAGGTGGAGACCGTCCTCACAGGCAGCCTGCCGCTCATGGAGAACATGAAGCCGTCCGACTCGCCCTATCTGCGCGACCGCAAACAGTACGACCAGATGGCTGTCTATTTCCTGCCCAACACGCGCGTACAGCAGGCCAAGGTGTATTTCTATGTGGAGGATACGCCTTATTCAAAGGACGACGATGTGGTCCGCTCGGCGTTCAACCAGTACTTCTCCGGCGGCTTCACAGGCCTGGTAATGGACGAGATACGCGCCAAGCGCTCAATGGCTTACACTGCCTACGGACTCATGCAGCCGCCTTCGTGGCCGGGCCGCAACGCATGCTTCATGGGCTTTGTAGGCACACAGTCGGACAAAGTGCCCGATGCCGTCCGCACTTTCATGCAGCTGGTGAACGACATGCCCGAGCACCCCGAGCGCATAGAGGGCATACGCACCTCGCTGCGCCAGGCGGCACAGATACAGAAGCCTTCTTTCCGCAACAAGGCTATGGTGTATGAGCACTGGCAGCGCTTCGGCTACACTGACGACCCCGCACGCGTCAATGCCGGAGCGGTGAACAGCCTGAGTTTCGACCAGATACGCGACTACTACAAGAAGCACGTACAGAACCGTCCCGTCACCGTCGTCATCGTAGGCGACCCCAAGTTCATCAACAAGAAGTCGATGGCGGAGTTCGGCAAGTTCAACACCGTTTCCAAAGGCCGTATCTTCAAGAACGTCCTGTCGGAACTGGAGTAACGGCATGAATACCTTGACACTATGCACAGAGCAGGTTTTGTCAATATTGTAGGCAACCCCAACGTGGGCAAGTCCACGCTTATGAACGCGTTGGTGGGCGAGCGCCTGTCGATTATCACCTCAAAGGCGCAAACCACCCGCCACCGCATCATGGGCATAGTCAACGGCGAGGACTTCCAGATTGTCTATTCGGACACGCCCGGGGTGCTCAAACCCAACTACCGCCTGCAGGAGCAGATGCTCGAGTTCTCGCGCTCTGCTCTTGTGGACGCGGACGTGCTCCTTTATGTCACCGACGTGCAGGACTCGCCCGACCGCAATGCCGATTTCCTCGAGAAGGTGCGGCGCATGTCCGCTTCAGGCACGCGCGTGTTCCTTATTATAAATAAAATAGACCTCACCACACAGCAGACCCTCGAGCAGCTGGTGCAGTACTGGCAGAAGCTGCTTCCCGAGGCTGCGGTGCGCCCCATCTCCGCCCGCGAGAAGTTCGGCGTGGATGCGCTCATGGAGGAGATAAAAGATGCGCTGCCCGAGTGTCCGCCGTTCTTCGACAAGGACCAGCTCACCGACCGCCCCGCACGCTTCTTCGTGGACGAGATAATACGCGAGAAGATCCTCCTCAACTACGACAAGGAGATTCCTTACAGCGTTGAGGTTGAGGTCGAGACCTTCCGCGAGGAGGATGCGCTCATCCGTATCTCCGCCGTCATCTACGTCGAGCGCGAGAGCCAGAAGGGCATCATCATAGGGCGTGCAGGCGCGGCGCTCAAGAAGGTGGGCACTATGGCACGGCGCGACATAGAGGCTTTCTTCGGCAAGCAGGTGTTCCTGCAGCTCTTTGTCAAGGTGGACAAGGACTGGCGCAGCAGCCGTACACGCCTCCGCCATTACGGCTACGACCTCTCCTGACCCTGTCCCTCCCGTCCGGCTGTGTTACGCTTGCTCTCCGCTGCCCGCACCGCCTCCGGCGGAAGAAATAAAACAAAAAGATTGTATAATATTTGCACAGTTGCGGATTTATCCGTATCTTTGCAACCAATTAGAAAAAGGAGGATTTGTTATGACTGCTTTACAACTCAATGCTGACATCTACCGCAATCTTGCTGTGATAGCTGAGGACGAGTCGGTGCTTGCCCGTGTCGGCAAGTATCTGCGCCGCGTGGCAAAGCAGATGACCGACGACCCAACATGCATGACCAAAGAGGAGTTCTACGCCCGCGTGGACGAAGCCGCCAAAGGTCCTTCGCGTGCGTTTGACAGTGCGGAAGAATTGGATCGCTACATACGAAATCTATGAAGTTCTTTGTTGAGGTTAAAGAAAAGGCTCAAAGAGACCTGAAACGTCTGTTGGACGATGAGCCGAAGGCGTATAGAAAGGCACTTGCCCTGATTGAGGAATTGTATTCTCATCCCAAAACAGGCACGGGGCACCCCGAGCAGTTGAAGAACTACCCCTGTACATGGAGCCGGCACATTACAAAGAAACACCGCCTCGTTTATGAGGTGCACGATATGCAGGTTATAGTTCTTGTCCTTACAGCCTACGGCCACTACGACGACAGGTAGTCCCGCACCAATAACTGCTGCATAAGCCGTAACTGCCCAAGAGCGGGACAAGAGCGGGACAAGAGCGACTCAGGAGCGACTCAAGAGCGAGACAAGAGCGACTCAAGAGCGGGACAAGAGCGACTCAAGAGCGAGACAAGAGCGGGACAAAAATTACTCAAAAACTACTAAAAAACTGCTTTGTGACTGACAAAGAATACGCCCGATGATAGTCGGGTGTATTTGTTCTGCTTTTTGACAATTTGTCACCAATGTTGTCTGTTTTTGCAGGTATGTGCTCTTTTTGCTACTTTTTTCTTTGGTCATGTCAGGAAAAACGTGTACTTTTGCACACTTTTTTGCAGGAAGAACCCTCTTCTATAACTGTAGTAACGGAAATAAGTTATAGGGGGGGGTAATTCTCTGAAAATCAGGTGGTTAAGCAAGGGTGTGAAAATATAAAGCAAAGCATGGTGCTGTTTCCTGACAAACTGCATTATAGCGCTTCTTTCAGATACGGTGTTTTTGTTTTCTCGGTGTTGTTCCTCGGGCTGTTATTCGGGTTGTCCCCATTGTCAGCCCAGGTGCCTGACGCTGATGCGTGGAACAATATCACCGTGCAGGGTATAATGACCCACAAGGCTGCCGGCTCTCTCACGGTCAGGCAGGACACTGTGGAGCAAGGCGCTGAAACCGAGCCGCTTGAGTCGGTTGTCGTATGGCATGACACAACCGAAGTGGTCCGTATGCTGTCAGTGGTGGATATGGTACGCGTGCGTGACAGCATAGTGGGCGATTCGGCGGCTGTGGCTGATTCGCTGCGCAACGACAGTGTGCGTCATGCTTATGTGGCGCTGAAGAACAACCTGCTTTACGATGCGGTGCTCACGCCCAACCTGCAGCTTGAGTTCAGGCTTGCGCCCAAGTGGACTATGGAAATAGGAGCGGGCTTCAACCCCTTCCCTCTTGACGACACAAGGCTGCCCAAGTGGAGGCATGTGCTGGCGTGGGTTCAGCCCAAATACTGGTTCTGCGGAGCCTTTACGCGCGACTTCATAGCCTTCAACGCGGCCTACAGCCACTACAACGTTGCGGGGGGCAAGTTCCCCGTGGGCTGGATTTACAAGGACGTGCTCGACAACCGCTTCGAGGGCGATGCGGTGATGGCGGGTGTCTCCTACGGCTGGCACTTCCCCGTATCCACGCATTTTAGCATTGAACTTGAGGCCGGCGTGGATGCGGGCTACACATGGTTCGACCGCTACGAGTGCCAGCACTGCGGCAAGAAGATTGCTTCGGAGGACCGCTGGTTCGCCGTGCCGAAAGCAGGCATCAGCCTTGTGGTCATGCTCGGCGGCAACAAGCCCGCATGGCGCAAGCGCTGCGACTGCGGCAAGGAAGAGGAACCGGAAGTGATACAGGTGGCTGACACGGTGTCGGTGCCTGTGGTGGATACGGTGGTTGTGACCCACAGCGACACACTGCGCGTAGAGCGCATAATGCGGCCTGTGCCTGTGGTGGCGGATACAACACCCGCGGCGGAACCTGTCGATTCGGCCGAGCTTGAGCACGAAGAGCAGCTGCGCCGCCTGCGCAAAGGCGTATTCCGCCCCATCGACGAGTATGTGCCTTATACACGCGACATGGTGCTCAGCAGTGACCCGAATGCGGTATATATACACTTCGACGTGGGCAAGTCGGTAATCGACCTCAACTACATGCACAACGACGAGCTGCTCGACAGCATAATGAGCGTAATGACAGAGTATGTGCAGGACACGACCATAGAAATAAAACTGATACAGATTGTGGGCATGGCCTCCTTCGACGGCAAGCTTGCGGGCAACGAGCGCCTTGCGCAGAACCGCGCGATAGCCCTGCGCAACTACATACAGAAGGAGTATCCGCTTCCGGACTCGCTCTTCGTGGTCTGCAACGGCGGTGAAGGCTGGGCGGAGTTCGGCTGGCACATGGAGAAGTACGAGTTTGAAGGCAAGGACGAAGTGCGTAACCTGATGCAGACCGAGCATGACCTCGACAAGCGCGAGATGCTGATAAAGCGGCTGCGCAAAGGCAAGACATACACCTTCCTGAAGACCAATGTGACCAAGTTCCAGCGCAACAGCGGAAACATCATAGTGTTCTACGATGTGAAGCAGAAGGCCGCGCCCTGACCTGCGCGGCAGTCAAACGGCGGAGAGGCGGACAGCGCGAGGGTACTGCAAGGGTACTGTGAGGGTAGCGCAAGGGTAGCCTAAGGGTAGCCTAAGGGTAGCGCAAGGGTAGCTGAAAGGGGACGGACAAACAAAGACAGAAAACAGAAGAAAAGGGCATAGCCCTGCAAACAACAGAAATAAAGGCAAGACCTTATAATTAACCAAATTTATTAACCAACCAAAATTAAATTAACTAACTAAAGTTATGGACATGAAAAAACTTACTTACGTGGCTTTCGTAGCCCTCGTAAGTGCTGCAACCCTCGCGTCTTGCAGCAAGAAAGAAGACGAACCTCAGGCTAACGCTCCTCAGGTTACGACTGACATCGCCATCTCGCTGCCCAGCCAGGTAGGTGCAGCAGGTGTTGCCGCACGCCGCATGCCGGGCAGCACCGTCCAACTCAATGGTCACAGCGATTTCGGCACAAACGGCATGAACGGCATCACCCTCGTGCCTTTTGCAAAGTCGGAGAAGGTGACAACTGCTTCCAGCCGTCTTGGTGACAACATCGTGCTTGGTCAGATTGGTGCAACCCAGACCTACACCGCCAGCCCTAACGGACGCGCCAAAGTGTTTACCGGCAAGAGCGTGCCTCAGGGTACTTCCGCATTCCTCTTCTACGGTGAGTCTGGTGCTACCGGAACTGATTTCGAGAAAGGTGTTCTTACCGCTTCTCTTACAGGTGAGCCTACTGCTATCACCTTCTCGCTGAAGCCCATACAGGCCAATATTGCCACTGTTACAGGTGATGAGGCTTATACAGGTCTGATTGCCTACCTGAACGCTGTTGCCAACGCAAATGACGGCACCAAGGCATGGAAAGAGTACACTGATGCTGACAACGAAGGTCTGTATGAGACTTTCCAGAAATACAGCACTGCCACTGTCCTCAGTTCTTTCGGTATCCGCCGTATGATGGAAGATTTGTACGAGTCCCTTATGTCGAACACCAGCGACCCGATGGCTGCTGCTATCAAGGCTGCTATTGCTGACCCGACCTACGCCACAATTACCGTTGATAATGCTGAAAATCATGACGTAACCTTGACCTTGGCAACTGCTCTGCAGAACTTCCCCGGCAAGGTAAATCTGCCTGACGGTGCTGTTGCTGTTGCTTACAACACCACGTCAAAAACTTTCGACGGCAATGCCGCTCACGCTTACGGCGGGTTGGAGCCTGCACAGGTTGACCGCTATGTATATGCTCCGTCGCTTTGGTACACAGCCAACACCCAGATTAAGACTTCCACCACCACTAAAGAGACCCAATACACCGGTGCTGCAAGCTGGAAGGCAATTCTGGCAACTTACGAGAAAGACAACAGCTCTGTTGCCACCTCCACCCGTTCTATCGCTCTAAAAGACACCATCCAGTATGCAGTGGCACGTCTGGACGTAATGGTTAAGTTCAAAGAGAACAGCTGGCTTGAGGACAACGACCCTGTTACCACCAACAACAAGGTGAACAACCCTTCTGCCGGTTATCCTGTAAGCGCAGTGCTCGTAGGCGGACAGAAGAACGTAGGTTTCGACTTCACACAGGCTACTTATGGCGGCGGAACCGCTGTTGCTTATACCATCTATGACAATGTAATGACCCACTCCATTTCAGCCAATTCTACTGCTCAATACAGCGCTGGCACATCCACTCTCGTGCTGGAGACTCCCGCAAACGAGAACGAGTTCATCGCTATCGAGTTCACCAACACTTCCGACAAGGACTTCTACGGCGTGGACGGTATTGTTCCCGTTGGTGGCAAGTTCTACCTCGTCGGCCAGCTCACAGCCAGTGCAGCTACCGAGACCGACAACAAGGTCTTCAAGCAGGACTACACCACCACTGCACGTGTTGCCATCAAGGACCTGAGGAGTGCATACAACACCATTCCTGACCTGAAAGCTCCGCAACTGGAAATTGGTCTCTCTGTTGACCTGCACTGGGAAACCGGTCACACCTATGACCTCGAACTGTAATACCAGAGCTTAACCGGACAGTTGAAACGACTGGTTGTCATATTGATTCCTATGTTGTTCGCCGCTTGCAATCTGATAGACGATGACTTGAGCGTCTGCGGCGAGGAACTGACCATCGACTACGATTTGCAGCTGCACACCGAACTCAGTGTGCAACTGCAGACCGAGTTGGCTGCCGAACCCGAAGCCCCTGTGCGCCGCGCGCTGGAGCAATGGCTCGAACCTGTCTTCACCGACCAGGCGAAAGACATCGACATCCGCTTCTACTCGGTCGGGCAGGACGACATAGAAAGGCAGATAAAGGAAGTAATCAACGACAACCGGAAGAGTTACAACATAAAACTCCCGATAGAGAACTACATGAACCTGGCGGTTGCCAACATCGACGACAACCGTCAGGTCAGCATGACCGGCGGCGCACATTCAGCCACAATGGAACTGCGCCTGCCCGACAAGAAGGAGGTAGGCAGCCTCAACACGGGTGTGTTCACCGCCCGCCTGCCAATGGAAGTGAACGAACAGACAAAGCACTTTGACGTGCACCTCTACATGGTTACCGCCGCCGTGGCTCTGGTTATTGACACCACGGGCTGCGACTCCGTCACGGACATCAGCGCGACCATGTCAGGTTCGGCATGCAGTTTCTCCGTATGCGACAGCCTCTTCTCTTACGCAGAAGAGCGCACCATGCTGCTCGAGGATGTGCCATTGCCCGGCATCAGCGGCTCCGCCCCTGTGCGCAGAGCAGCGACGGCCGAGCAAGCTCCGCACTTTGCCTGCCTCGCCACAGTGGGCTTTGCCACACAAGATGATACCGACTGGACAGTAACAGTAACTGCCACCCTGACAGACAACCGCCACACCACCACCAAACTCACTGTCAAGGAGCCGCTGAAAGCGGGAACGCTGCGTATCATCAAACTGCCGATGAACAAGAAAGGGAAACTGACCCCTGATGAGGATCAGGAGGTGGGTGCTTCCGTCACTCTCGACTGGAAAGAGGGAGGCGAGCACGATGTGGAGATGTAAGACATGAAGAAAAGTTGTATTATATATATATTGGTTTTGTGCACGGCTCTGCTTGGCGTGTCGTGCAGCAAAGAACATGAATCTGACCTTGAAGTGCCCGTGCAGGCACCTTTGTCACTCTGTCTGCCTGCAGGCGAACTGATGTCAGCACAGAGTGCTCCGCAACGCCGCATAATGGGCGACCCCGGGTTAGCGGAACGCTTCCGTCTGCCGCGGTATGTCTATATATTCATGTTGCGTCAGAATCAGAGCGGCAACTGGGTTGTTTACGACAAGATAGAGGACGAACTTGATGCCGGCAGCTGGGAGAAGACGCACTATACAGGCCGTCTGCAGACCGACGGCGACACCATTTTCCGCTACACGCGGCAAGTGACCTACATGCTCACCAGCGACCGCTTCAACGGGCGTGTGTATGCCATCATGTCGGCAGAGCAGCTCACCTTCGATAAATCGCTCTCGGACGTGAACACCCTCAAAGATGTGGAGGACCTGCGCTTCAGCATGGAGAGCGACAACATACAGCGGAACGTGCAGCACATATATTCCTCGCCTTACAACTACGAGGTTGACGATGACTACTACGGTTCTTTCAGCAGCATCGGCAACGACCACCCGTCGGTGAACCTGATGCTCTACCATGTGGCTGCCAAAGTGGACATCAAGTGGAACGTGGCAGCCGACAAACGCATCAACCGCGAAGACCCCGCGCAAGCCGTGCGGCTCACTTCTATGCGCGCACACAACCTGTATGACGGCTGGAGCTATATCTTCAGGCCGATGGAAAACCAAGTAAACGAATTGCCCTCAACAGGCTACAGCATAAACGACATTGTCACCCCCACCGACGAAGGTCTGTGGTGGGAAGGAAGATACTATTTTTATACTATCCCCTATAGGGTGGGGAATGAGCACTCGTTCCCTCTGCAACTGGTGATGGGCACCAACAACCTTGCCGGCGACGGCTACCGGCTGACCATCAACCAGCCGTTTGACCCCACCAGTCCGTTTGTGCCCTGGGTACGCGCCGACTTGCGGCTCTCGCGCCCGTTAGGCAACGAGACCCACACGTATAATATAGGAGAGTAGTACAGATGACTGTTTATATGAAACGCGGATTGAAAAAGCACTATCTTTACATATTGCTTCTTGTGCTGTCAGCATGGTTCTCATGCTTCGATGCACAGATGTCGGCTCTGCAAGCGCAGACCGACACCATCCGCTATGTCCGTACTTCTGGCAAATTCAACAACGACGGCAAGAGCTGGGCAACGTCAAAGAACAACCTGCAGGAAGCCATCAACGACCTGCGCGACTACCTGAAAGCCAACAACCTGACTTCCGGCTCGGTGTATGTGGCGGCCGGAACCTACGTGCCAAGCGAGTCCACCGAGTCGTCGGGCGGCTCGATGCTGAACACCTCGTTCAAGATATACAGCGGCATACACGTGTATGGAGGCTTCAACCCTTCGTTCCCCGAGGCGACCCCGGGCGACCGCGTGATGGTCAACGGCAAACGGTGCGCCGACAACTGGTCGCGCTCCGCCATTGGCACCACCGATGCTAACGAGATAGCCTCGCAGTGGGACTTCAAGTACAAGACCATTTTGAGCGGCAACCACTCGACATCAGACGTGTCGTTCTCTTACGACAAAGTTCGCGGACGCTTCAACACCTCTTTTCCTGCCAACTCTTACCACGTTGTCTGGTTTGCCACCAACGGGCGCTTCGAAGTGTCCAACGACAGCATAGCCGGCCACTACAAGCCGCTTGAGCACCCTGCGTCGCTGAACGGTTGCGTTATCAGCGGCGGAAACGCTTCAACCCGTGCTTCTGCTATGCGCGAGCATACGGCTTATGGCGGCGGCGTGTATATGGTTGCCAACTCGGAGCTGCGTGGCTGCACCGTTGAGTATTGCAGTGCCACTATGCGCGGCGGCGGTGTCTATCTTGACGGCGGCGGCACAGTGGAGTTCTGCTATGTGCACACCTGCCAGTCGCCGGGTATGGGCGTAGTACAGGGCTACGGCGGGGGCGTGTGTGTGGATTATGACGGTCAGGTAGGGCATTCACACATTACCAACTGCGCCGCCCGCTGCGGCGGCGGTCTGGCTATATGCCATGTGCCTGCAGAGTACCCGATAAAGGAGCGTATAAAGGAACATACTCTGCCTATAGATAATGCTCCCATCAGCTTCTATTATCCTTTTGCGGCAGCCTGCGTTATCAACAACAACACTGCTTCAGCCGAGGGCGGCGGTATCTATCTTGCCGAGGGCGGAACCATCAACCACTGCACTGTTACTGCCAACAACTGCATCGGTCCTGATGTCACTTATTATGGCCGTCGGCACGGACGTTCCGGAGGCATCTATATCCGCGACTGCGGTATGCTTTACAACTCCGTGTTCTGGGGCAACCGTTGCCAAACCAATAACGACATTCAGTTCGCTTCCGTTAGACAGGTCAAGGATACTGTGCAGCATAAGGTCTTTGTTTATCACTGCGCCTTTATGAATCACGACATCTCCGACTGGACCGACGTACAGAAAGAGATGGTTTTCTCGTTGGAGAAGAGCAACCTGCCCGTGCAAGGCACCAGCAGTTCTTATCCATGCTTCTTCGATCCGACGGTCAATCCCGGCAACTGGGATGACAAAGCCTATAGTGATGCCGGTGTGTTCTGCGACAAAAAAGCAAAGCCTGAGACCTATCCCGGACCGCGTATATGGCACTTGAGCTCCTATTCCGCTTTGGACCAGAAAGGCGTGCAGGTGGTTGATGCCGTGCAGGACGTGTCGCAGTGGATTCGCCACGCGCATACGGACTATGGCGTGGTAACCAATCTTTTTGAGCCTGTTTCCACGCTCGGTGCATTGGTGCGCAAGCCGGATGCTATGACCTACGCGCTTGTGGCTCCGCAGGGTACTGAAGGGCGGCAAGGCACAACGCCTATCCCGACGCTCTTCATCGACCCGAACCGCAAAGGCGTGTTCGACAGCGAGGGCAAGTTCCGTGCCGCCGAACACGAGGGCAACTCGTGGGACCTGCCTATCAAAGACTTGGGCGAGGCCATCCAGTTCTTCCGCCAGTACCTTGTGGATGATGATGGCAGTAACCACCACTATATGATACCCGCCCTTGATGCCAAAGGGCAAGCCACAGGTGAGCCGACACGCTATGACTATGTGCAGATCCTTGTCAAGGAGGGTACAATCAATACGGCAGGTACCGGTAACTACCTCAACTGGAATATCCGCACGGCGTCTGTCCGCGTGGAGAGCCACATGCGTCTCTATGGCGGCTATCCGTCATCCCTTTCGGGTACTGCTACGGAAGGACGTAACCCCCGTACCTACGAAAGCCGTATCACCTCCAACGTAACCAGTATAGGCGGCGAGCGCGGCTATGAGAACAACTCGGCACACGTCATTGCGATGGTGAATGTGGAACATACTATCATCGACGGCTTTACCTTGAGCGATGCCAATACGCATAACGTGGAGTTGAGCGGTTCGGCTATGGCAGGCGGCGGCGTGCTGATTAACAACCAGTCCACACCGCAGGCGAAGCGCATTCACATGACCGGTAATAAACTGCGCAACTGCGTTATAACCAACTGCTCATCGCCCAAGGGCGCAGCCGTGTATGTCAATGGCGAGTTCCCCAACAGCGAAGGCTATATATGCTACGCCGAATTGAAGATGGTCAACTGCGTAATACGCAATAATACAGCCGACTATGAGAATAGCAAGCACCAACATAACAACCACGGTATCATTACTGCCAACGGACGCGCTTACATAGAAATAGAACATTGCGATATAGTGAACAACGTGGGCTACCCCTTCAAGGCGGACGACAAGACAACGGATACGAACCAGCAGATTATGTGTCAGCACCCCGAGCATAATAACCATGGTTTTCACGGCTATATACGCGTCAATAACTCCATCGTTTTCTGCAACGGCGAGAAGCCGATTGACGACCGAGGCGAATTGGGTGCGGCAGACAGCGTGATGTCGGTATTCCCCGACGGGCAGGACTACGTGTTCGGCGAATACAATATGTTCGACAAGGACTTGCGTCTGCAACTGCGTGACCCGCTTCAGCCGCACGGTTTCTTCAATCCCGATTTTGCATATAATATCCCTTCTGACTTCTTGCCGGAGAACTGGCAGGGTACCACATTCGGCAGCTCGTTGCTAACGCCGCTGCCCTCTGAGAAGAACAACAAGGCTATCTTCACCCGTACCGACCGCAATGCGCCCACCTATCCGTCTTTTATCAATCCGTCGCGTAACGTAGGTACGTCTATCAATGGTGACCGCCCCTTGTACGGCGGTATTGTGTCGTATGCACCGCTGACCACCAACCCTTGCGTCAATGCTGCCGGTTCGCAGTACCCCGCATCGGAGAACTACGACCGTACCGACAATTGTGTGCGCAACCGAGGCGGTGCAGCCGACATAGGTGCCATCGAGTGTGCCGACCTGCCCGTTGCCGGTGCAATCCTCTACGTTACGCCCGACGGCGCCGGTAAACGAGACGGCTCATCGTGGAACAACGCCATTGCCGGAAATACAGTCTATCTGCTTAGCAGCGTAGCGGGACCTGATTTGGCTGACGGAGACTACATTGATGCCACACCCACTTGCGACCGCGTGCTTGACAGCGAAGGCAACCCTGTGCTAACCACCGACAAGAAATACAACGGCGGCTGGGGTAGAGTATGGTACACCGACAAACGTACGGGTGCTACCTCTACCACGACAGTCACTACGACATGGATAACCGAAAAAAACACTTATAGCGGTGGTCCTAAAGCAGGTCAAACAGAAGTGGTACAAGATGGTACGACCCCTACAGAAAGTACCAATACAATTATTAACAAGAAAGGTTCACAAGAAGGAGGCTTCGTAGCCGGCTATGACTTTGACCCACGCTACCCGTATGGCGAGATATCCGGTGCTTCACGCTCGTTCTGGCGCGCGAACCCTTATCATAATGGTACAGATTGGAATAATGCGAAAGACTATGCGGATCGAGCAGCCTTTATTACGGCATGTAATGCTAACGGCTGGATTAACAATACCCGTGCAGAAAGGTATGTGAGCGGACTGCAATATGCCGTAGAGAAAGCTTCTACGGCGAATAAAACTTTGCATAAAGACTCCATCCAAGTGTGGGTCGGTGCAGGTACTTATACGGACTATAAGGGTTTCGTTATGCGTGATTCTGTAACGGTGCTCGGCGGTTTCCCTGCCGGCAAATTTGCAGCACCGGCTATGTCGGAGCGTCAGGCGTTGATGTCTGATGTTGTCAGTATCCCGAAATCCAAACCCGCGGCTAACTTCGATGCCGTTGACTATGAAACTGTCTTGCAGATCTCGGACGTAAACCCGAACCCGAATGTAGAGAATCGAAATGACTCCCTCAATAGTGATGCAGTAAAGTATTGGGATGATGACTATTCCCGTTCCGAAACAACTGACACGCGTAATTATGCCTACAAGACGCGCAAAATAACCAATACCTACACCTATTCCGCGTGGGAGGATGATGTGACGAGTACGTATATCTATGGTCCTACATTTAATACAGGTTCGAATATGAATCCGCGAAAGGATTGGACATCTCCGGATTCGATGCTTTATTGCTACGGAGCACAATCTGCCCAATATGATTATTGGAATATTCGTTATCCTAGCACTCAAACATATTACAATGTAGATATTAACCGGCAGAATAATGTGTCTATAAAAGTATATAACTACGATGATAGTACTTTTATTGAGAATAAATCAAGTTGTTGGTACCGAATCGGAAATGGTTCACTTGCCGGTTTATCAATATATCAGACAATGCGTAATGTGGATGTCGGGACATACAAACTAACTCTCGACTTGAATGGTGGATATAGAAATACCGATGGTTCTACCTTTGACATGACTACACCAAGCAATATTTTTCTGCATATCCGGGATGCAGCCGGCAACGAACTAATTACGCCTGTATTGCTTAAATGTTGCGGAACAAATAGTGTAACAGACAACAATAAAGACCGCGTACGTAAAGCCGCTTTCCGTAAAACTGTTGAGTTTGAAAATCTCGCTTTGGGTGATGTAACAATTTCTGTTGAAGTGCTGGATGGAACAAAAAATACTAAAAGTAAAAACAAGGACTATGGTACAGATGACGGTAGCGACCCTTATCCTATACCTTGTGATTATGTATGGGATAATAAAAAATGTAATGGAACAGGTAACAACTGGGGTACCAATAACCCGAACCGTCGTGAGTTCTTTATTACCAATTTGAAGCTGACAAAGGTCGATCCATCACGTTCCTCCTATGCTCGCACGAATCAGGATATAGTGGAGAACGATACAGTGGTGGATAGCCCTCGCGCTACGGAAGTAACATCAGCCTCTGTTTATACATCACAGACGCATCGTGTCACGCTCCGAAAGCGTGTATTGACGATGCCGGATGTGTGCGTGCCTACCTATGGTGCCGGTTCCGTGGGTGATCCAGCAGATAAAAATAACGGAAAATTAGCAGATGCTTTGGCGCACACCGACCGTGTATTCGGTCCAACGAAGGCTTTGCGTACCGCTGCCACGCTTACCAAAGAAGAAGACCCGCACTATGTAGAATATAACGAAGCCAACTGGGACGGCTTTACTATCCGTCACGGCTTCCTCACCGACGAAGCTATGGCGCACGGAGGAGGTGCAGGTGTGAATATATACGAAGGTGCACACCTCAAAAACTGTATTGTGATTAACAACATGTCCCACTGTCCGCGTGTAAAGGGAGGAGGACTATTCTGCGATGGTTCCACTTCGACTATTGAGGGTTGCTTTGTGCTCAACAACCAATCCACGTTGAGTTCAACGCTGACAGCCAACCAAGCTCAAATTTTCGCCGGCGGTATGTTCATGTACGAGGGTACGTGTTTCAACTCCCTCTTCGCCAATAACTATTCTTACGGTTCGTCAGGCGGTGTAGGATTCTGCGTAGGACGTTTCTTCAATAACACCATTGCGTATAATACAGCCACCTTGGTGGAAGGAAGTATCAGTGGTGGCGCTATCTCGTTAGCTACGGAATCCAACCCGAACCTCTTTGTGGCAAACACCATCGTCTTCGGTAATAACGGTATAGCTATCCGTGACCGTAACGCTGGAGTTGACAAAGTGAATCCGTTCCTCTATTGCTATATCCAGTCCGCAGTCGCTCAACCGAATAATGCAACCCTTAAAAATGTGACTAACTGGACTCCATCTGCAACAGGCAACTACGGTACAGGTAACACCTTCCTCAACGGTGTTGCTCCTTCGGCAGACAATACGCCTTTTGCCGCAGACTTCGATGAGAATGGCAACTATGTGGAAGGGCGTGCAGCTTCGCTCAACGACTTCCGTCTGCGCGATGATGTGCCTTGCGTCAACAAAGGTACAGAGGATTTTGCCGGAGAGTTCTATACGGCCTTGCGGCATAAAAACATTTCTGATGCCAATATTAAGAAGATGTATGTTTACCAGACGGTATTGGCCACAGAATTGCCGCAGAACGATGTAGCGTTCGCCAAACGTGTGCAGGACTGCCAGATAGATATCGGTGCGTATGAGTATAACGCGGCGTATGCCATCCGTCCCGACACTACAACACATCCGGGCAAGGCTATTTTCTATGTGTCGTTTGACTCGCCGGGCGGTGACGCTTCTGCACGCTCGCCGGAGAATGCAGCTTGCCGCCAGAAGTTGCAGCAAGTGCTTGACGCGGCAGGGCGGTACAAGTATGCGCTGATGACCGATGACCGTTACAACCACGGGGCTACCCTTGTCGAAGGAAAAACGACGGTCGATCCTTTCGTGGCGGACGAACCGAATAAGTACTGGACGGTGGAAGTGCGCCTGGAAGGCGACAGCACCAACGCTACTCGGAGTCGGGACTATGCCGCCTACTATACGCCAACCCGCTCGGTTAAGCACGGCACGGCGTACTATACCGACAATACGCTTGACTACTCCTTTATCATCCCGCACGGCGTGCAGCTGAAGGGTGGTTATACGAGCGATTATTACCACTATGAGGACGCATCAGGCAACCCGGTAGCGGCAGGCACCACAGGCGCACGCATCGTGGATGAGCGCGACCCGCTGACGTTCCGCACCGTTTTGTCGGGTCAGATTACGTCCATCACCGGCGCAGAAGGTAACTGCTTCCATGTAGTTACGTTCACCGATGACCTGTTCGAGACCAACGAATTGAAGATTGGCGAGGGTAACCAATTAGCTGCTTTCTCTGCTCTGTCCGATGCAGAGGCGCACCGAGCCGTGGTGGACGGTGTGTTCATAGAGGACGGACTTGCCAACTCGCCCGACGAGGACGACCGTATGGGTGCGGCGGCTGTCGTGCCGAGTTATGCGCATATCAGCAACTGCGTGGTGCAGAACAACGAAGCCAAAGGACAAGGCGGCGGTCTGTATCTTAAGCCCGGCGCATTAGTCAGCGGTACTATCCTGCGCAACAACACTGCCGATATGGGCGGCGGTATCTACATCGAAGCACCGAGCAACCCTGATACGCTTGCCCACGTCTTCGCTACCACCATCTGCGAGAACAACGCCAATACGACGGCAGGCGGCATGTGGTTCAGCAATACCTATGCCCGCGTCTCCTCTACCGTCATTTGGAATAACGCCGCCAACGATTTTGCCAACGTCTCCGGCAGTTTCAACCGCACCGATGCCGAGTCCGGCTATCCGTTCAGTTTCTGTGGCATCGAGTCGCGCCGAGTGGATGGCCAAGGCAATGTGGAACTCTCGCCGCGCGAAACAGAAGGTGTCCGTTGGGACAGGCAAGACCCATTCAACGCCATTCTTTACTATCCTATAGAGATGTCGTCCACACTTTCTCGCGCCGGTATGACCTACTCGGAGTGGAACAAGGCAAGAAGCAAGTACACCACGCTTGACACGATAGACATAGCCGGTGTTCACCGCACACGCTGGACCGTGCCGCATGTGGAGCGCGGTTTCACATGGGGTGAAGACACACTCGTGGTGAAGAACAACGACTTTATAGAAATCGGTGCGCGTGCCCTGAACAAGAACTTCGAAATCAATGTCGATGAGCGCTACGTGATGCGTCGCCTCTATGTGATGCACACCGAACTGCTTGACCCCGTGGCGGCGCGTACCTTGCAGGATAATACCAAGACCGACAGCATATCGCTCATGTATAAGCAGTTAGGTTCATGTATGCTCAATCCGTTCCACCGCCTCGGCGATGCATTCGACTACATCATTGCCGCGCGCAAGTTGAACCCTGCTAAATACCGCAATGCCCGCTTTGAGGTCTATGTGGAGCGCGGTACGTTCTATCCCTACCACAACCCCTATGGCGAGCAGACCGAGGTGCGTACCAATACCTTCCTTATCCCGGAGGCTACTACGGTGGTGGGCGGCGTGAACTCGCAACTGCCTAACCATAAGTACTGCCAAGCGGGCTATGAAGACAAATATACCAACACTGTGGTAGGGAATGGCAATAACGTAGTCATTCCGGGAACAGGCTATGTGCTTGATTACGCCACAGCCACCGACATCAGCCGATGCGATGCCGACCATCGTCCTATGAGCGACTACAACCTCAACTCCGTAATCGAGCCGTGGGAGTTTGAGCGGCAGACCATCCTGTCGGGTAATGTGGTGTCGGGTGAGGACTATACGCATGTCTATCATATCATTACCGTTCACGCCGACTCGGCTTATATCGGTCCGCAACCCTACAAGTACCGTACCGAAACCCCGAATGCCAACTGGCGGAACGGCGAAAAAATCTTCTCCAATCCGATTCAGATGACCGATGCCGACCATTTCTATGAGGAGTGCGCCGCCTCGGTGGCAGCACGCGCTATCATATTGGACGGTATCAATATCACGGGCGGTTATGCCAACCATATCGACTCAATTGATGCCACTCACCATCCCTTCACCACCAAAACCTATTTCCGTGGCGGCGGTGTCTTTGTGGACGGCAACTGGACCAAGGAGTTTAACGACCCTGAGAACGAGGACGTGCCTAACGTGACCGATCCTGCCAAGTACAACATTCCGTTGGTGGTGCGCAACTGTCAGTTCAGCAACAATATGGCGGGCAATGGCGGTGCGCTGTACTCCAACGGCTCGATCAATGTGTATAGTTCGCACTTTATGCAGAACTATTCGCAGGGGCCGATGACCAAGCGCGACCAAAAGTATATCCCATGGACGGCAGGCGGCTGTATAGCCACCAATGCTTACTGCGGTGTGGTCAATACTCTCTTTGATAACAACGAAGCCCGCCGTGGACTCTATCCTATTACCGTTACCGGCAAAGAGTATATCCCGGATGCTGATGCCCGTCAAGGTTTCGGCGGCGTGCTGTCGGTGGCTGCCGACTCGAAGATGCGCGTAGCCAACTGCCACTTTATGAGCAATAAGGCGGTGGCATATCCTTCCATCTACAACTTCCTGACCAACGACCAATACGCTTCAGCCGATGACAAGCAGTTTGCTTTCAACAGTATCTTCTGGGGCAACGAGGTATTCAACGTGGAGAGCATCGACAAATTGAAAAGTGAGGAAGCTCCTTCGGCAGATCAGATTGACGCTTTCAACACCAAGTATAAAGCCTCTCGTGCCAAAGTTTTCCACTACGATGCTGAACAGATGAAGACCTATGAGCGGCTCTTCCATGAATACGACAGTCTGTACACCTACTATGCTGCCAACTACGATACGTTCAACGTGGAGGTAACCGACAAGTTGCAGGAACTGCGTTTGCAGGCAGACAAGATGGAAGGACTCTATTTCTGCTCCTACCGCAAGACCTTCGGTCCGACCGGTATGCGCCCTACCAAAGAGGGCTACCTGATGACCAAGGAAGAGCATGAGCAACGCCCCTTTGCTGACCCGCGAGGACTGCCCGTAAAACTCAAGCAGAACGACAACGGCGACCGGGTGGATGATTATTCAGACCTCTTTACCTATGTTCACGGCAATAACAACGTAATTATCAACCGGCTTAATAATGCCGCCGACGGGCCGAACTTCAAGCAGCCTTCTTCCGTGCCGGGCCTAGAAGGCTATATGCAGAACGCCGACTGGCTGCTCGGGCGTATGAACCTGACCACTGATATGGGGTGGGGACATCTCAAACAGAAAGTATCGCGCGCGGTTTCCTACTATATCACAAAATATACCGGTTCGGATAAATTCGACACCCCGGAAAAGGCACTGGAAGCTGCTAGAAAGGTCAATCCAGATGCCGATGAAGATGCCGTTAGGCCCGTATATGGCTTGCCTAATGCTACATTTGACGGAGTAACGGAGCAGGACGAAGCCGCCCTGTACAACTATTTGGCTAAGCGTTCTTCCTTAGAAGAGCTGACCACGCCGCGTATCCCAATCGGCAATCAGCCCTATATGGAATATACCCGCAGCACCGATGACTCGGAAGAGGTCGGCAATATGCTCCGTATATCCACCAATCCGCGCCTATATGCCACAGACGTGTATATTGACCAGGGTGTGTACGAGTACCAGTATGTGCAGCTTGACATCAAAGGCAACGAGGTGGACACCATGTGGGTGGCAACGAAAGCGAAAGGCCGCAACCAGACCGGACTGACATGGGAGACTCCTACTACCGACCTTCAGGGGGCCATCGACATGCTCATGTCGTCGCACAACAACCATGACAAGTACGTCTGCTTCCTCGGTGATGATGAACAGCATTTCGCTCCGGCCAGTGTGTTTGACAACCGCCGTGCTTTTGTTATTACCTCCAACTCGCTTGCCCCGCTGCTGCCCGACAGCGCAATGACCGACTATGACTACTCCGTGAAGAGCCTCACCTTCCTCGGCGGCTACAGTTACGACACAAAAGACAAGCCGCGTGACCCTGTCGCCCATCCGACAGTGATAGAGATGCCTAATGCCGGCAACCGGAGCCAACTCAACCAACTGTTCATCATAGAAGATATGACCCGCAAGGAGGTGCAGATCAACTGGATGGGTGAATTCACCTCGCGCGACAGTGTGGTCATACCCGTAACCTTCGACGGCCTGACCTTTATCAACCCCTATTCCACAGAGGATGCCAAAGCCGATATGAGCACAGACCTCGGCGGACTGATGAACCGCAAGGGCGGAGCTGCAATCTACTACCGCTGGCAGCGGCAGTATGCAAATACAGGCAGCGTATTCATGCCGGACTTCAGCCAGACACTGCATCCAGACTCGGCAATGGTTGACGGGCGTAAGGTCACTTTGCCCAAACTGACAATCTCCAACTGCGTCTTCATGGACAACGGCGAGCGTACAGAAGACCTGAGCGAGCGCTCTTCGGCTGTACGTATCGACCACGGCGGGGGCTCGTCGCTTATTGTCAATTCGCTGTTCCACTCCAATGCCGGAGCACCTCTGTATGCCCCGCATTACGAGAATATGGAGGGGGAGAATGACCTGTACCGCACCCCCAACGACGTGGTGGTGGTGAACTCCACTTTCGCTCTCAACGACGGACACGTCAGACTTGAGTCGGCAAACAGCGAAGTTCACAACTCGCTTATCTGGCTTGACGACCTTGCACATGACACCGTCACTCAGTTGGAACTGAATACCGATGTCTGGGACAAACTGGACAACAGAAACAAGACCGGCATAGAAGGCCGTATGACCAACAATGCCGTATGGGGCTGCTTCCGTTCAGGCGATGAGATTTACCATAACGACTCGCTCTCCACCGGCAACTCTGATGTATTCGAAGGACCGTGCTTTGTCAATCCGATAGTAGATGCAGCCACAGCCGAGCAACGGCGTTCGCGCGATTTCCGCCTTAACCCTGCCGTGCGTACGATGAACATGGCGGACTCGACGCTTTACCGCAACCGCGTCTTCTTCCGGCAGTACCCGGACAGCACATCGCTGACTCACCATACACCGCAACCCCATGACCTGTACTGGAGCCGCTCCAACGGACTGAAGTCGCTGACAGTGGGAGCCTTGTCGCAAGACAATGACCTTTACAACAAGCCGCGTCTGTTCGGCATAGGCATGGAGCGCGGCGCATACGAGTGCAGAGCAGTGATGCAGCGCGTGCTGTATGTGCAGCCGACCCTGCCTGCCTCGAGCGCGGGTGACGGCTCGTCGTGGCAGTCGCCATTCGGACAAGGACAGCTGCAGACGGCGCTTGACGTAGCGGCGGTATATACCTACCTCAACCACGATGCCGACCGCGAGACGCGCAAGTCGTACGTGTTTGTGAAGGGCAGTTACGACAGCGAGGAGATGAGCAGCATAAGCGCCCGCGACGGCGTGCAGATATACGGCGGTCTGCCGGGCAACTTTATAGACACTGCCTACATAGACACGGAGACGAAGCAGTTCACCAATGCCGAGTGCCACCGCTATGTCAATTACGTGCGCTCCATAACCACCGGTCCGGCTTCGCCCTCCGCCACTCCGACGCGCATCAACTCGCTTGTAGTGCCCGGCAACAGCGACTACACTACCGGCTTCCTGCTTGACGGCTTCATCTTCACCAATCCCGGAGAGGAGCTGACGGCTTCGCCTCTTGTGCTTGACAACCTCCGCACCACAGTGCGCAACTGCATCTTCACCGGCAACAAGGTGACAGGTGCCCCTGTGGCAGACATACGCCGCGGACTGCTCTACAACTCGCTCTTCTACGGCGACACGGCCTCAACCGTGGTAAGGATAGGGGCCGGCGGCAGAGCTCTGAACAACACCATAGTGGCTTCAAGAGCAGGGGACACAGCCATAGACAAAGAAGAGGCGGAAACGGGTGCGCTGGAGAACAACATAGCCCTCAATGCGGCAGACTCGTCGATGGGCTGCTTCGCCACCTACCTGACGGACAGCAATGTCTATAGACTGCCCGCATATCTGACGCAGTACCCCGCATTGGGCTACCAGTTGCACGAGCGCAGCCGTCATATCAATGCAGGCACTGAGACACTGCCCGCCTTTGCGGACTACATAGGCGACGGAGCTGTGAACTTCACGCAGGACCGCGACCTGCTCGGCAACCCGCGCCGCATAGGCGGCAAGGTGGACAGAGGAGCCTTCGAGACATGGCGCGTAGAGCCGAAGCAGGCAGTGGAACTGACAGCACTGACGAACCGCATAATGGACGATGCGGAGATAAGAATTGCCAGCGATGCGGAGAAGAACGCTTCGTTCACAAACAACTACGGCGGACACAAGTATCCGCACCAGGGTTCGGTGGTCTATCTGAGCGACAGCAGTGCGATGAGCATGGCTTATGCAGATGACAAAGATTTCCATGACTACAAGGGTAATCTCATCATACTGCGTCCCGGCTACATGCTGCTGAAAGAGGGTGCTTCTTTCTACGGCAACGGGCATGAGGTACGACTCAACTACGTTGCCGCCGAGAAGCGTTTTGTGAACCAGCGTTACTCCATGACAGCATGGCCATTCCGCTACAACGCCGCCGATGTGTTGTCAGCCACCTACGACTCTTCGACCGACAGCCTGCACCAGACACTCAATCCGGTGCCCTTCAGCACCTACCAGTACAGCGGTGCCGCGCGCTCGGCTAAAGACTATGTGTTCCGCACCGACAGCTCGTCGCTCTGGCTGCGCACCGACACCACCAACCGCAGTGCCACCAAAGGTTATCTGATGGACTTCGGCTCGGCACAGGACACCTTGCTGCGCTTCACAGCCTTCGCCCCCGAACTCAGACAATACGTCTATACGGAGGACAACACCGACAAGACCGTCGTCCTCACGCAGTATGACCACCGTCAGGCGGGCAACGGGCAGGAGCTGGTGTTCACGCGTCAGGAGGACATGGGGTGGAACATGAACGGACTGCCGTGGCTGGTAAGCAGCTACCGCACCGACACCATATTGGAGGAGGGTAACTTCCTGAGGCAGATGTACATCCCGCACGTGTTCTACCAGATGGACGGCGCAGGGGAGTACATAGGCAACGGCGGACAGGTATATACCTCGCGCTCGTGGGACAAAGGCTCGCGCATGTCGATGGGGACAGGCTTCCTTGTCCAGACCGCGACACAGAATACGGAGGAAGAGCTGATATTCCACCTGCCGTACTACGGCTTCAACGAGAAGCCCTCTCGGCCTATACTGCGCATGGGCAACCGGCGCGGCGACGGCGACCGCGTACTGCTCATCCCGGACAGCACGACCGACAAGAGCATCAACTACAAGTACGGGCGCGACGGCATCAAGTGGATGACCGACGCATCCGCCTCGCAGCTCTACCTGATAGACGACAATCAGTCGCGCATATCGCTGCTCGGCTCCGCGCCCACGGAGACCGACATACACCTCGGCGTGTCCATCCCCGCCGGCAGCGCGGCTCCGGCACGGCATGCCCCGAGCGAGGATACATACGCAGACCGCAACATCTACACCTTCAGTCTGCCCGAGCCTGACGCTTTCCGCGACTACAAGTACGTATGGCTCATCGACTACAAGAAGAACGACATAGTGAACCTGCTGCAGCGCGACTACAAGACCGAGATAACAGCTGGCGAGCACACCAGCCGCTTTGCGGTGCGCATAGGCGGCTTCCCGCTTGAGGACAAGGACGGCGGCAGACGCTACCTCATCTTCACCGAGGGCGGCAACCTCTATGTGCGCGGACTGACGGAGGGCGACAAGCTGCAAGTGTATTCGCAGGATGGGCGGCTGCTCATCAACACCACTGCGACGGACAACGAGTTTGTGTCTCCGCTGATGCTCCACTCGGGCTATGTGGTGCGCGTGAACGACTACGTGCAGAAGGTGCTGAACCTGTAACCCCACGGCCGATTGGGGGAAGGCTTGACATTCAAGCGCATATTGCATACTGCAGACCTGGCGGGCCTGCAGTATTTGTTGCGGCATTCAGGGGCGCGGAGCAGTGGCAGACGGCGGCTGGAGCGGGGTGAAGTCATAGTACTGTCGGCTGAATCACCTACTAATCACCTACTAATCACCTACTAATCACCTACTAATCACCTACTATCAGCAGCCGGCATTCAGCGCAGTTGTACAGGCTGGAAGGTGGTAGAGTCAAGACGGGGGGGTGTAGAGTCAAGACTGGAGGGGCGTAGAGTCAAGATGGGAAAGTGAGAGAGCCAAGACGGGAGAGTGGGAGAGCCAAGACGGGAGGGGCATAGAGTTAAGATTGGAAAGTGGTAGAGTCAAGACGGGAGAGTGGGAGAGCCAAGACGGGAGAGTGGGAGAGTCAAGACGGGAGGGGTGTAGAGTCAAGACGGGAAAGTTGGAGAGCCAAGACGGGAGAGTGGGAGAGTCAAGATTGGATGGGGGTAGAGTACAGGCGGGGAGGTGACAGGGGGTATTAAGGAGTGCAAATAGGAATAATATGGATTTTGTGGAAAATAAATTTGCATATCAGGAAAAAAAGCATTATCTTTGCAGCGTTGTAACCAAACCTTGCATGTCGTTATGTTCACAGAATCAGACATCCGCCAACTCGAATCGAGAGGCATCTCGTTGGAAAAAGCCGAAGAGCAGCTCCGTTTGCTGCAGACGGGCTTTCCTTCACTTGACATAGTGGCTCCCGCCTCCACCCGCAAAGGCATACGCCGTCTGGGTAGAGAGCAACAGGAGTATTATGCTGCGCTGTGGCAGGAATATGTGTCGCAGAAGAGGCACAAAGTGGCCAAGTTCGTGCCCGCCAGCGGTGCGGCAACACGCATGTTCAAGGACCTGTTTGCCTATCTTGAGAACGGTGTGGAGACTCCCGCCATGAGCGAGTTCTTCGGTGGCCTTGAGCGCTTTGCCTTCTCTCCGCAGCTCGGCGGACGGCAGGGCAGGGAGGCCGTGGAACATCTGCTGCACGGCATGGGCTACGGTCATCTGCCCAAAGGTCTGCTGCTGTTCCACGCTTACAGGGACCGTCCGCGCACTCCGGCGATGGAGCATCTGGCCGAAGGTGCGATGGTGCTGCGTGCGGGCAGAGAGTCAGCCGGCATGCCTGTGGCAGTGCACTTCACAGTCAGCCACGAGCACCTGCCGCTTTTCCGCCAGCACATAGCCGACAGCCTGCGCTATATGCAGACGAAGTTCGGCGTGACCTACGACATCAGTTTCTCGGAGCAGCTGCCAGAGACCGACACCCTTGCCGCCAACCCCGACGGCACGCCCTTCCGCAACGAGGACGGGACACTGCTGTTCAGGCCCGGCGGTCATGGTGCGCTGATACGCAACCTCGGCGCGATGGACGCGGACATAGTGTTCGTGAAGAACATCGACAACGTGGTTCCCGACCGCCTGAAGGCCTCCACGGTGCGCTGGAAGCAGGTGCTGGCAGGGGTGCTTGTGGAGGAGCAGCAGCGAGTGTTCGGCATGCTGAACGACCCGTCGGTGGGGGAGGAGGAAAAACGCCGTCTGCGCCGCCCGATACGTGTGTGCGGCGTGGTGCGTAACACGGGCGAGCCCGGCGGCGGACCGTTTCTTGTCCGCGAGGAGGACGGTAGCGTGAGCTGCCAGATACTGGAGTCGTCGCAGATAGAGGACAAGAGCCTGATGTCTCGCTCCACGCACTTCAACCCCGTGGACCTTGTGTGCGCGCTGCGCGACAACGAGGGCAAGCCTTACCGCCTGACCGACTTCGTGGACCCGCAGACAGGGTTCATTTCGCACAAGTCGAAAGACGGGCGCGACCTGCTGGCTCTTGAGCTGCCAGGGCTGTGGAACGGCGCGATGGCGCGGTGGAACACCGTGTTTGTGGAAGTGCCTGTATCGACGTTCAACCCCGTGAAGACGGTGAACGACCTGCTCCGGCCGCAACACCAGCCTGCCAAAAGCCGCTGAACGATGGACGGGATGGAGATAGAGCGCAAGTTTCTTGTGCGTGACGACAGTTACAAGGCTCTTGCCCGCGCGTCGGTGCGCATCTGCCAGGGTTATCTGGCTCTGAACGAGCGTTGCTCCGTGCGCGTCAGGCGCAAGGACGACAAGGCGTACATAACAGTGAAGTCGAAGGCCGTTCGCGGCTCTTTCTCGCGTTACGAGTTCGAGCAGGAGGTGCCTGTGAGCGAGGCTGAGCAGCTGCTTGCGCTGTGCATGCCGGGGAAGATAGAGAAGACACGCTGGCTTGTGCCTCTTGAGGGCGGCCTGACCTGCGAAGTGGACGAGTTTGACGGCCTGAACAAGGGTCTGGTGGTGGCTGAGATAGAATTGGAGTCGGAGCAGCAGGACTATCCGCGCCCGCCTTTTCTGGGGGAGGAGGTGACCTTTGACCGCCGTTACTTCAACTCTTATCTTGCCCAACGGCCGTTCTGCATGTGGGACAACACAACAGCAGAGGGGGAAAAAGAGGGAAATTGACGCGGGTGCAGATAAAAAAACAACTTTTTTTGCCGTTATATTTGCACGGTCGGAATATTTGTTGTACCTTTGCACGCTTTTTCGGCGGTAAGAGCAATGCCCGGATGGCGGAATCGGTAGACGCGCTGGTCTCAAACACCAGTGGAGCAATCCGTGCCGGTTCGACCCCGGCTCCGGGTACGAGCGAATGGATAATTGACAATTGATATTTCATTGTGAGATGTTTTTGTCACTCTTCTGCGGACGCAGGAAAATGTCAATTATCAATTATAAAATGTCAATTAACTAAAGGTCAGGCAACAGACTTAAACAGTTGCTATCACTCGGAACAGGCTGAATGCCCGGAGAGTAAAAGGAAAGGTGGTGTCATGCAATGATTGTAGTACCGGTGAAGGAAGGCGAGAATATAGAACGCGCCATTAAGAAATTCAAACGTAAATTCGACAAGACAGGAGTCATCAAAGAGCTTCGCAGCCGTCAGCAGTTCAACAAGCCGTCAGAGCTGAAGCGCAAAAAGATGATGCACGCTATCTACGTTCAGCAGATGCATGCGCATGACGAGATGTAATCTTCCGCCTTGCACAAAACAAAAGAAGCTTGACTGAAAGTCAAGCCTCTTTTTGTTATGCAGAGCAGAGTTTTACTTGATAACGCCGAGCTGGCGGCCCACTTTGGTGAATGCGGCGATGCCTTTGTCAAGCTGTTCGCGCGTGTGTGCAGCCGAGAGCTGTACGCGTATGCGTGCCTGTCCTTTGGGGACAACGGGGTAGTAGAAGCCTGTGACATAGATGCCTTCCTGCTGTAGCGCAGCGGCGAAGTCCTGCGAGAGTCGCGCGTCGTAGAGCATGACGGCGCAGATGGCCGACTGTGTGGGCTTGATGTCGAAGCCGGCAGCCTTCATCTGTGCGACGAAGTAGTCGGTGTTGGCGTGGAGGCGGTCCTGCAGAGTGTTGTCGCGTGTGAGCAGCTCGAAGGTCTTGAGCGCAGCGGCAGCCACCATCGGCGGAATGGAGTTGGAGAAGAGGTAGGGACGGCTGCGCTGGCGCAGGAGGTCGATAATCTCTTTCTTACCTGTGGTGAAACCGCCAACCGAGCCACCGAAGGCCTTGCCGAGGGTGCCGGTGAGGATTTCAATCTTGCCGCGCAGGTTATATTGCTCGGTCACGCCGTGGCCCGTTTTGCCGACCACGCCGGCAGAGTGGCTCTCGTCCACCATGACCATGGCGTTGTATTTCTGTGCGAGCTCGTAGATTTTGTCGAGCGGGCAGACGTTGCCGTCCATAGAGAAGACACCGTCGGTTGCGATGATGCGGAAGCGCTGTGCCTGTGCCGCCTGCAGCTGTTTCTCGAGGTCTTCCATGTCGCCGTTGGCATAGCGGTAGCGTACGGCCTTGCAGAGGCGCACGCCGTCGATGATGGAGGCGTGGTTGAGAGCGTCGGAGATGATGGCATCGTCGGCAGTGAGCAGCGGCTCGAAGAGTCCGCCGTTGGCATCGAAGCAGGCTGCATAGAGGATAGTGTCCTCGGTGCCGAAGAAGTCGGAGATGGCTTTTTCGAGCATTTTGTGTGTGTCCTGCGTGCCGCAGATGAAGCGTACAGAGGCCATGCCGTATCCGCGCTCGTCCATGCGGCGTTTGGCGGCTTCGATAAGCTCTTTGTTGTCGGCGAGGCCGAGGTAGTTGTTAGCACAGAAGTTGATTACGTCCACCGGACCGTTTTCGCCCTGCACCTGTATGCCCGACGACTGTGGGGTAATGATGACGCGCTCGTTTTTGTAAAGGCCTGCGTCCTTTATTTCTTGCAGGGTCTGCTGCAAGTATTTCTGGAAATCGTTGTACATATTGTCTGTGTTTTTTAGTCAGGGGCAATCCGCCTTGCGTTTCAGGGCGGGAGCCCGATTATGATATAACAAAAAGTCGAAAGTGAAATGCTTTCTACTTCCGACTTTTTGCTTTTTACTGAATTAGATGGTTCCCTGTTCGAGCATAGCCTGAGCGACTTTCATGAAGCCGGCGATGTTAGCGCCTTTCACGTAGTCGATGGTGCCGTCGGCTTGTGTGCCGAACTTAACGCACTGCTCGTGGATTGAGCGCATGATGTTGTGCAGACGCTCGTCCACTTCTTTCTTGTCCCAGGAGATGTGCTCGGCGTTCTGTGTCATCTCCAGACCAGATGTGGCAACGCCACCAGCGTTCACGGCCTTACCGGGGGCGAAGAGGAAGCCCTTCTGGCTCTGGAAGTAGTGGATAGCACCGGGCTGGCAACCCATGTTGCTGACCTCGCAGCAGCACCAAGTGCCGTTCTTGACAAGCTCTTTCGCGTCGTCCTCGCTCAGCTCGTTCTGGAAAGCGCAAGGCAGTGCGATGTCGCACTTAACGCTCCAAGCCTTCTTGCCTGCGGTGAACTGTGCCTGTGCGGGGAACTTGTCGGCCATATCCTGAACTTTGTTGCGGTTGGAAGCACGCATAACGAGCATGTAGTCAATCATGTCTTTTGTGATGCCGTCCTTGATTTCGCAAACGCCGTCAGGACCGGAGATGGCAACCACTTTGGCGCCAAGTTCGGTAGCCTTGATAGCGGCACCCCAAGCCACGTTACCGAAGCCGGAGAGAGCCACGCGGCATCCCTTGATGTCCTTGCCTGCGGTGTGCAGAACGTGCTGTGTGAAGTAGAGTGCGCCGAAGCCGGTAGCTTCAGGACGGAGCACCGAACCGCCGAAGGTCATGCCTTTGCCGGTGAGCACGCCAGTGTGGTACTGGCGGCTGAGCTTCTGGTACATGCCGTTGAGGAAGCCAATTTCGCGTCCGCCTACGCCAACGTCACCGGCGGGAACATCCTGGTCAGGACCGATGCAGCGCCAGAGTTCGAGCATGAAGGCCTGGCAGAAACGCATGATTTCAGCGTCCGATTTGCCAACGGGGTCGAAATCCGAACCGCCTTTGCCGCCGCCCATAGGCAGGGTGGTGAGGGCGTTTTTGAAGGTCTGCTCAAAGCCGAGGAACTTCAGCATGCTGGGTGTAACAGCTTTGTGGAAACGCAAGCCGCCTTTGTACGGGCCAATGGCCGAGTTGAACTGAACGCGGTAGCCGAGGTTGGTCTGCACCTTGCCCTGGTCGTCCACCCATGTTACGCGGAAGGTGAAGATGCGGTCAGGCTCTACCATGCGCTCAATAATCTGAGCCTTTTCGTACTCAGGATGCTGGTTGTACACTTCCTCAATCGAGTTGAGAACTTCTTCCACGGCCTGCAGATATTCTGCTTCGCCGGGGTGCTTTGCAGCGAGACGCTGCATGATTTCAGCAGTTTTCATGATAAAATCAATAAGTTAATTGGGTTGTTTGCTAAAAACGGTGCAAAGTTACTGCTTTTTTTTCAAACAAACAAGGAATTTCGTGCCTTTTTCTGAAGTTTCAAACGAAATTTTTCCTCCGCTGCCCTCGACAATGTTTTTTGAGATGGCCAGTCCGAGTCCGGTGCCCGTGGATTTGGTTGTGAAATTGGGCATAAAGATGCGGTCGCGTATGTCTGGTGCGATGCCCGGACCGTTGTCAGAGAAGCTGATGCAGACTTCTTCCGCTCCGTCCTGCAGCACAACGATGACTTCGCCATCGGCCTGTCCTTCAAGTGCTTGCAGTGCGTTTTTCAGGATGTTGGTGAACACTTCGGTTATCTGCTCGCGGTCGGCTCGCGCGGTCACTCCGCTGTCAGGGCCTATGTATCGGACGGCGGTGTTGTTGTCGTTGTGTGCGAACAGCGCAATGGCGGAGCTCAGTTTCCCGGCTATGTCCACGTCGCTCACCTCCACGTCGGGGATTTGGGCAAAAGTGGAGAACGACGAGGCGATGCGGCTCAGACTGTCCATCTGCTCGAGGAGGACCCGGGTGGAGCGGTCGAAGTAGTCGTCGAAGCGCGCGGTGCCTTTGGTGCGCTGCAGCTGCTGTATGGTCAGCTTCATGGGCGTGAGCGGGTTCTTTATTTCGTGGGCAATCTGCCGTGCCATGGTGCGCCATGCCGAGTCGCGCTCCGACTGCGCCAGTTTCCTGCCCGCCTCGTCGAGCGAATCGACCATAGCGTTGTAGTGGCTCACCAGCTCGCCCACCTCGTCGTTGTATTCATATTGGATGTGGTTGTCGCTCTTGCCGAAGCTGTAGCCGCTCATCTTCTCGCTCAGGCGGCGCAGCGGTGCGACCAGACTCCTTGAGACGAAGACCGACAGGCACACGGCGAGCAGAAGCACAATGAGGTAGGCCGGAAGAAGGCGCAGCAGGAAATTGTCCACCTCCATCGCCATCTCGTCCTCGGAGGGGAAAGAGGGGACTGCTATGTAGCCAATCTGCACGTTCTGCCCGTTGAGGAAGGCGGTGTAGGACGTGAGGTAGCGCACGTCGCCAAGCTGCTCGAACTTGGTGAAAGCCGCCTCTTTGGAGAAGACTGCGTCAGGGGCCACGTAGGGCGACAGATAGCCTTCCTCAAAGAGCTGCGGCGTGGAGCTGCCCGCCACACGTCCGCTCATGTCATAGACGTGTATGTCCACCCCGTAGGTGAAAGCGAGGGTGCGGAGGTCGATGTTCAGCGGGGCGGTATTGCCGGCAAGGTCGATGTCCCAGTAGTAGAGGTCCTGCAGTGCCGCCTGCAGATACAGGCTCTTGTCGCGCAGGTTGGTCTGCTGGCGCATGGCATAGCGGCTCTTCACATACTCCGCCGACATCCAGAAGATGTACAGAAAGCCGGCAAGGACGAGGGGGACTATGATGTACTGCAGGCGCGTCTGCAGGCGCATGTGCCTGAACCCGCGTGCGCGCACAACACCCCAAACGCCGACTCCGGCGACTGCCGCAAAGAGCGCTATTATAATAATAAAGAGCGCGTGCGTGCGTGCGCGCGAAGAGGCGGCAGAAGTGTCCTCCGTCTTTTGTTTTATCAGAGGCCTGTATGAGAAACTCCGCGCAAGGGTCTCTTCGTCCACCGTCCGCCACGACTGCGGAATAACGGCCAGAAGCCTGAGCCCCCCCCATTTGGTCCATTTGCACAGGCCTTCGGCGTTCTTGAAGTTCACGGCGGTCCATGTGTCCTGCGCCGGCCACACAAAAGTGTCAGTGTTCAGCCTGTTGTCCGACCAGTAGGCGGGTTCGCCCCCCTCGTAGATGAAAAAGATGAGGCCGTCTTCGTTTTCAGTCACCGTGTGCAGCGAGTCGATGCGCCCGCGCTCGAGGTACATCGTCATCTCATGCAGGCATGTGTCCGCGCGCTCCTCAAGGGCGGACATGTTGTCGCCCCGGGTTCCGCACGAGCTGTGGAACAGCAAGATACACAGCACTATCAATGCCGGCAGCGGAGATATTTTTTGAAATATATTCATATTCGTTTGCAAAGTTACTGAAAAATCACTATCTTTGCAAACTTTTTTACAGAAAAAACAATATTGCAACCATGATTTCCCTGCTTACCGCCCTGTTGCTGGGGTTCCTTATGATTCTTGACCCCTGCACTCTCTTCACCTCCATAGCTGCAGTCGGCTATATTGACCGCGAACTTAAGAACCGCCGGCGCGTACTCATCACGGGATGTATGTTTGTGCTGGGCAAGCTCATCACCTATGTCCTGCTCAGTATTCCTTTTGTCATGGGGGCGCAAACGGCTCATATCCACCATTTTATGGAGGAGTGGGGTGAGCCGCTGCTCGCTGTGTTCATGCTCTTGTGCGGCATTTTCCTCCTTTTCAGCGGGCACCACCATCACAACCACGACCACGGCATGCAGCGCTGGCTTCAGACTGTGGACGAGCGCAGCAGCTGGTTCTGGGCATTCATGCTCGGCATATTCTTTGCCATCGCCTTCTGCCCTCACAGACTTGTATATTTTTTCACGATGATAGAGATGGCGGTCAGTCTGCAGCAGTCTGTCGTCCTGTCGTGGCTGATGCCTGTCGTTTTCGGGCTTGGCACCGGTCTGCCTATTCTGGTCATTGCCTGGCTGATTTCTTACAGCGCGGTGTCGGCTTCCTCGCTGACGACTAAGATGCGCCGCTTCGAGCACTGGTTCCGCTATGCCTGCGCCGTGCTCTTCCTCGGCTACGGGCTGTGGCTTGCCGTTCATCTTGTCGGTCACGAACATCACCATGAGCACGCCTTTTTTCCGCTTCCGCAGGTTCACTGTATGGCATGACCGCGCGGCCATGAAAGTGGGCACCGACGGTGTGCTGCTCGGCGCATGGGCAGGGCTGCCGCCTGCCGGTTCAGCTGCTCCGCTCCGCGTGCTTGATATCGGCACCGGCACGGGGCTGGTTGCGCTTATGCTCGCGCAGAGGCTGGAGGTAAAAGGGCAGGGTGGGGCTGATGTGCACATCGATGCCATTGACATCGACCGGCCTTCTGCGCAGCAGGCGGCTGATAATTTCGCGGCATCGCCCTGGGCGGGCAGTCTGCAGGCGCACAACATCTCTCTGCAGGATTTCTGCGCCGCCTGCACGCATGCTTACAGCCTGATAGTCAGCAATCCGCCTTTTTATCAGCACTCGCTCCTCTGCCCCGACGTGAGGCGCACTGCTGCCCGCCACACATGCACTCTCTCTTATGCCGAGCTCCTGCATGGCACGGCGCAGCTGCTTGCCGGCTCCGGAAAAGCGGCTTTTGTCCTGCCTGCCGATGTGCAGACCTCTTTTCTGGCGCTTGCCGCCGGCGAGGGGCTTGCGCCTGTGCGTCTTGTGCAGGTACGTGGCAACAGCGGCAAACCCGCCAAGCGGCTCCTTGCGGAATTTGTGAAGGCGGAGCAGGCTCCTCTTGTCAAGATAGAGAAGGATATTGTGCTGACAGACATGGACGGGGCGAGAACTCCGGAGTACTCCGCGCTCACTTCGGCTTTTTACCTCTGACCGCCGCCTTTTGCAAGAGCTTCGCGGCGTGCTTGTGTGTTTGTGTATGCGGTTCCTCGGATTATGACACTTTGCTGCAAATCGTGCTCTTTTGCTTACACTTTGCTCTGGCGTTTTCTCCGGATTTTTCCGCTGTCGTTTTGCTGTCGTCTCCGAGTGATAGTGCTGACATCGCCGGGTGACATAATGTCATGTTTTATGCAAAAAAACTGACATGCCGGAAAAGATGCGTCCCCCGAAAGAGACGCATCCCCCGTCTGCCAGATGCAGACGGGGGATGCCGTGTATAGCGGTTGTGCGCTTATTCTTCGTCTTCGAGGGCTGCTTCTGCGGCGGCTCTCGCTGCCTGTATAGCAGCATACTCCTCCGCGTTGTGGACGCTGACGCGTGTGAACGCGCGCATACCGGTGCCGGCGGGGATGAGGTTACCGCATATCACGTTCTCTTTCATGCCGTCCAGGAAGTCCACACGACCCTGGATTGCGGCCTCGTTGAGCACTTTAGTGGTCTCCTGGAAGGACGCTGCCGACATGAACGACTTCGTGCCGAGGGCTGCGCGGGTGATGCCTTGCAGTATCTGGCGGGCGGTTGCACATTCGGCATCGCGGGCCTCTACAAGCTTCTTGTCGCGGCGGCGGAGTGAAGAGTTCTCGTCGTGCAGACGGCGGGCTGTCACTATCTGGCCTGCGTGCAGCACCTCGCTGTCGCCTGCGTCGGTGACAACTTTCTTGCCCCAGATGCGGTCGTTCTCCTCAAGGAAGTCCATCTTCTCCACAATCTGGCCCTCGAGATAACGCGTGTCGCCTGCCTCGAGTATCTCTACTTTGCGCATCATCTGGCGGACGATTATCTCAAAGTGCTTGTCGTTGATTTCCACACCTTGCAGGCGGTAAACCGACTGAGCCTCGTTCACGATGTAGTCCTGCACAGCCGTCGGACCCTGGATTGACAGTATGTCGTCCGGAGTGATGGCTCCGTCTGACAGTGCCACTCCGGCGCGCACATAGTCGCCTTCCTGAACCAGAATCTGCTTCGACAGCGGAATCAGATAGCTCTTGACCTCACCAAGACGCGATGTAACGCTAATCTCGCGGTTACCGCGCTTGATTTTGCCGTAGCTCACTTCGCCGTCAATCTCCGACACGATGGCGGGGTTCGACGGGTTGCGTGCTTCAAACAGCTCGGTGACACGTGGCAGACCGCCCGTGATATCACCCGCAGTTCCGAAGGAGCGCGTCTGCGTGAACAGGTTGTCGCCGACTTTCACGTCTGCGCCGTCCGGATGCACAAGCATCGCCTTCACAGGCAGGTTGTACGAGCGCAGGATGTTGCCTTCTGCGTCCATGATGTGCGCCATCGGCATCTTGGTCTTGTCCTTTGTGTCGGTGATGTGCACTTCCTTCTTGCCGGTCTGCTCGTCGGTCTCGGTCTTGGCTGTAATGCCCTCAATGACATCCGAGTATTTCAGTTTACCGGCTGTTTCTATTACCAGACTTGCCTTGTAGGGGTCCCACTCGCACACCATCTGGCCTTTCTTGTATTCCTGGCCCGGGGTGATGAAGAGTTTGGAGGCGTAAGGTATGTTGAAGGTCGTCAGCACAATCTCTGTCTCGGGGTCAAGCAGCCTCATCTCGTTCAGACGGCTCACTACTATGGTCTCTCCGTTCTCGGTCTGGATTGTGCGGAGTTCGTCCACCTCTATGCGGCCGTCGCGGGGGATGGCGTAGGTGTTTTGTGTGGCTGCGTTGCCGGCGACACCGCCCGAGTGGAAGGTACGCAGAGTCAGCTGTGTACCGGGCTCGCCGATGGCCTGCGCTGCAATTACGCCGACTGCCTCGCCCTTCTGCACCATCTGGCGCGTGGCAAGGTTGCGGCCGTAGCACTTGGCGCAAACGCCGTGTTTGGCTTCGCAGGTGAGCACTGAGCGGATTTCTACTTCCTCGATGCCTGCTGCTTCTATTGCCTCGCATGCAGCTTCGCGTATCTCTTCGCCGGCTGCCACTATCAGATTGCCTTCCGAGTCATGGATGTCGTGCACCGATACACGGCCCAGTATGCGCTGGGTCAAGGTGGCTACCACGTTGTCGTTCTGCTTGATAGCGCGTGCTGTAAGTCCGCGCAGGGTGCCGCAGTCTTCCTCGGTGATGATCACGTCGTGCGATACGTCAACCAGACGGCGGGTCAGATAACCTGCGTCCGCAGTCTTCAAGGCGGTGTCGGCAAGACCTTTACGTGCACCGTGAGTGGAGATGAAGTACTCCAGCACCGACAGACCCTCCTTGAAGTTCGACAGAATCGGGTTTTCAATGGTCTGACGGCCTTCGGCTGCACCGGCTTTCTGAGGCTTGGCCATCAGTCCGCGCATGCCTGCCAACTGCTTGATCTGCTGTTTCGAACCACGGGCTCCGGAATCCATCATCATATAGACGGAGTTGAATCCCTGGTCTGCCTCCTGCATGTGCTTCATCAGCACGTCGGTAACAGCGGCATCGACCTTGTTCCATGCGCCGACCACGTTGTTGTAACGCTCGTCGTCGCCCATTTCACCATAGTTGTAAAGCTCGGTGATGTTCTCCACTTCGGCATTGCCTTTTGCTACAAGCTCCGCTTTCTCTTCAGGGATAAGGATGTCGTTGAGGTTGAACGACAGACCGCCCTTGAACGCCATCTTGTAACCGAGGTCCTTGATGTCGTCAAGGAATTGGGCTGTGCGTGCAACACCGCAGGTCTTTATCACTTTGGAGATGATGTCTTTCACGGCACCTTTCTTCAGAGTCACATTCTGGAACCCTACTTCTTCAGGCACGTACTGGTTCACCATTACGCGGCCCGGGGTGGTGCTGACAAGCTCGCCCTTGATGCGCACTTTGACGTTGGCGTGAATGTCCACACGGCCTTCGTTGAGCGCGATAAAGCATTCCTCGGCGCTGTAGAAGACAGAACCTTCGCCTTTCACACCTGAACGCGGTTTGGTGATATAGTACAGGCCGAGAATCATATCCTGTGAAGGCACGGTGATAGGATTGCCGTTGGCGGGGTCAAGTATGTTGTGCGAGCCGAGCATGAGAAGCTGCGCCTCCAGTATAGCCTCGTTGGAGAGCGGGAGGTGTACTGCCATCTGGTCGCCGTCGAAGTCGGCGTTGAAGCCTGCGCATGCAAGCGGGTGAAGCTGTATGGCCTTGCCTTCTATCATGCGGGGCTGGAATGCCAGTATGCCGTGACGGTGAAGGGTCGGGGCACGGTTGAGCAGAACGGGGTGTCCCTCCATTACATACTCCAGAATTTCCCAGATAACGGGGTCCTTGCGGTCGATTATCTTCTTCGCGCTCTTCACAGTCTTCACCAGTCCGCGCTCGATGAGTTTGCGGATGATGAACGGCTTGTAGAGTTCGGCAGCCATGTCTTTCGGCAGACCGCATTCGTGCATTTTCAGCTCCGGACCTACCACAATCACAGAGCGGGCGGAGTAGTCCACACGTTTACCGAGCAGGTTCTGGCGGAAGCGTCCTTGCTTGCCCTTCAGAGAGTCTGAAAGAGACTTGAGCGGGCGGTTGGCCTCCGACTTGATGGCTGTTGTCTTGCGCGAGTTGTCGAACAGGCTGTCAACAGCCTCCTGCAACATGCGTTTTTCGTTGCGCAGAATGACATCAGGGGCTTTTATCTCAACAAGGCGTTTCAGACGGTTGTTGCGGATTATCACGCGGCGGTAGAGGTCGTTGAGGTCACTGGTTGCGAAACGTCCGCCGTCGAGAGGTACGAGAGGACGGAGCTCCGGAGGAGTGACGGGAATAACCTGAAGCACCATCCACTCGGGGCGGTTCTTCGTCTTGGAGGCGCGGAACGCTTCTACAATCTGCAGACGTTTCAGCACTTCCTGCTTGCGCTGCTGCGACCCGTCTTTGTCAGCCTGCGCGCGCAGGTCGTAACTCAGCTGGTCAAGGTCAATCTTGCACAGAAGGTCGTAAATAGCCTCTGCACCCATCTTGGCGATGAACTTTTCGGGGTCGGAATCATCAAGTTGATCATTGCCTTCCGGCAGACGCGACACGAGTTCTGCATACTGCTCTTCGTCAAGCAGCATCTTGTCCGCCACTATTTCGTCACCAAGCTCTTGGCCGTTCAATACACCTGCATTCAGGATGATGTATTTCTCGTAGTAGATGACCGAGTCAAGTTTTTTGGTGGGGACACCGAGCAGAGCCGCCATTTTTGAAGGCAGGGAGCGGAGATACCATATATGTGCCACAGGAACAACGAGTTTGATGTGTCCCATGCGTTCACGGCGCACTTTCTTTTCTGTTACTTCAACGCCGCAACGCTCGCACACTATACCTTTGTATCTGATGCGCTTGTACTTTCCGCAGTGGCACTCGTAGTCTTTGGTCGGACCGAATATGCGCTCGCAGAACAATCCGTCGCGTTCAGGCTTGTAGGTGCGGTAGTTTATCGTTTCCGGTTTCAGCACTTCACCGCTTGAATTCTGCATAATCTCGTCTGGAGAGGCGAGGGAGATGGTGATGCGGGTAAAACCGGTACGTTTGGTTGTTTCTTGCTTGTTGTATGCCATAGTTGTTACGATTCAAAACTGTTTGACATTGATTACATTGCGGCTGTTGTTACTCCATATTGATGGACAATGCCAGACCTTGAAGTTCATGCAGCAATACATTGAGAGATTCGGGAAGTCCGGGAGTAGGCATAGGTTCGCCCTTTACAATTGCTTCGTATGTGCGTGCACGTCCGGTTACATCGTCCGACTTCATAGTCAGTATCTCCTGTAGAACGTGTGCGGCACCGTGTGCTTCGAGGGCCCATACCTCCATCTCTCCGAAACGCTGTCCGCCGAATTGGGCTTTACCGCCGAGAGGCTGCTGGGTGATGAGGCTGTACGGGCCGATTGAACGGGCGTGCATCTTGTCATCAACCATGTGGCCGAGTTTCATAAAGTAAGTGACGCCAACAGTTGCCATCTGGTCGAAAGCTTCACCTGTGCCTCCGTCGTAGAGCTGGGTTTTGCCGGCACGCGGAAGACCTGCCTTGTCTGTCCACTCGTTGAGAGAGTCAAGAGTGCATCCGTCGAAGATGGGTGTGGCGAAACGTACGCCGAGTTCCTTGCCTGCCCAGCCGAGGACAGCCTCGAATATCTGGCCGATGTTCATTCGTGACGGCACGCCAAGCGGGTTCAGAACAATATCAACCGGTGTGCCGTCTGCAAGGAACGGCATGTCCTCTACGCGGACAATCTTGCTGACAATACCTTTGTTTCCGTGACGGCCGGCCATCTTGTCGCCCACACGTATCTTGCGGCGTTTGGCAACATAAACCTTTGCCATCTTGACTATGCCGTTAGGCAGTTCGTCACCGATTGTCAGGTTGTACTTCTCGCGCTTGAGTTTGGCATCCATCTCTTTGAGCTTGGCAGTGTAGTTCATTATGCACTGTGTGGCAAGCTCGTTCTTGTGTTCGTCTGAAGTCCAGCCTGCAAGCATGACGGTCTGGAAATCAATCTGGCTGAGGCGCTCTTTGGTTATAACCGTCCCCTTGGGGATGAACTCGGTGCCGAGGAGGTCGTGTATGCCTTGCGACTGACGTCCCTTGAGCAGAGTAGCCAGTTTGTCGATGAGCAACTGACGGAGGTTTTCTGCCTCTTCTGCAAAATCGGCATCCATCTTGGCTATAATCTCTTTGTCGTCCTGTTTCTGCTTGCGGTCCTTGTTGGCGCGCGAGTAGAGAGTCTTTTCGATGATGACACCTGACAGTGACGGGCTTGCTTTCAGAGATGCGTCCTTTACATCACCGGCCTTGTCGCCGAAGATGGCTTTGAGCAGTTTCTCTTCAGGACTCGGGTCGGATTCTCCCTTAGGCGTGATTTTACCAATAATAATATCACCGGGTTCTATGTGTGCGCCAATGCGGATAATACCGTTTTCATCCAGATCCTTAGTTGCTTCCTCACTGACATTTGGTATATCGGCGGTGAATTCCTCTTGTCCGCGTTTTGTTTCGCGTACTTCCAGAAGTTGTTCTACAACATGTACAGATGTGAACATATCTTCGCGGACTATGCGCTCGCTGAGCACAATGGCATCCTCGTAGTTGTAGCCCTTCCACGGAATATATGCCACTTTCAGGTTCTTGCCGAGTGCAAGTTCGCCGTTCTCGGTGGCGAATCCTTCGGTCAGAATCTGCCCCATTTCCACATGGTCGCCTTTGCGAACGATGGGGTGGAGGTCGATGGTGGTATTCTGGTTGGTTTTCTGGAATTTGGGCATGCGGTATTCTTTCTCTGCAGGCTCGAAGGAAATGAAATCTTCTTCTTCGCTGCGGTCGTAGCGGATACGTATGACATCTGCATCAACGTATGTCACTTCGCCTGAACCTTCCGCCATAATCTGTGTGCGTGAGTCGCGTATCAACTGACCCTCAATGCCTGTACCAACGATGGGTGCTTCGGGGCGCAGCAATGGCACACCCTGGCGCATCATGTTGGATCCCATTAAAGCCCGGTTGGCATCATCGTGCTCAAGGAAAGGAATGAGTGCGGCAGCGATGGAGGCAATCTGCGAAGGAGATACGTCCATGGCATCAATCTGGTCGGGTGCTACAACGGGGAAGTCTGCTTCATAGCGGGCTTTGACCCTGTTGTTTACAAACTTGCCGTTTTCATCCAGAGGAGCATTACCTTGTGCCACAGTCATGTTCTCTTCATCCTCTGCCGTCATGTACATCACCTCGTCGTTATTGAGGTTGACCACTCCGTTCTCGGCTTTGCGGTACGGAGTCTCAATAAAGCCCAGATCGTTAATCTTGGCATAGATGCACAGTGATGATATAAGACCGATATTCGGGCCTTCAGGTGTCTCAATAGGACAGAGACGGCCATAGTGCGTATAGTGTACGTCGCGGACCTCAAAGCCTGCACGATCACGGCTCAGACCGCCGGGACCGAGTGCTGACATACGGCGCTTGTGTGTGATTTCAGCAAGCGGGTTCTGCTGGTCCATGAACTGCGACAGAGCGTTTGTTCCGAAGTAGGTGTTGATGACGCTTGATATCGCTTTGGCGTTGATAAGGTCGGTAGGTGTGAAAACTTCGTTGTCACGCACATTCATGCGCTCGCGTATGGTGCGGGACATGCGTGCCAAACCTATTCCGAACTGGTTGAACAACTGTTCTCCGACAGTGCGCACGCGGCGGTTGCTCAAGTGGTCGATGTCGTCCACCTCGGCGTTTGAGTTGATCAGTTGCACCAGATATTTTATAATTTCTATAATGTCCTGGTTGGTCAGCACACGTGTGTCGTCCGGAATGGACATGTTCAGCTTGCGGTTGATGCGGTAACGCCCTACTTCGCCGAGGTCATAGCGTTTCTCGGAGAAGAAGAGGTTCTGAATCATTTCGCGGGCTGTAGCGTCATCTGCAGGTTCTGCATTGCGCAATTGGCGATAAATATACAGAACCGCCTCTTTTTCTGAATGTGACGGGTCTTTCTGCAGTGTGTTGAATATGATTGAGTAGTCAGATTCGTGTGCTTCCTCTTTGTGCAGAAGGATAGAACGTGTGCCTGTTTCAAGAATGCGTTCCACCAATTCTTCTGTTAGTGTGGTTTCGCGTTCAATGATGATTTCGTTTCTTTCAATGGAAACTACTTCGCCGGTGTCCTCGTCCACAAAGTCTTCCGACCATGATTTGAGGACGTTTCCTGCCAATAAGCGGCCTACAGCAGCAGTGAGGTTTTCTTTTGTGCACTTTACTTCTTCCGCCAGACCGAAGCAATCAAGTATGTCCTTGTCGCTTTCAAAGCCTATGGCACGGAGCAGAGTGGTTACAGGCAGTTTCTTCTTGCGGTCGATGTAAGCATACATGACCTTGTTGATATCGGTGGCAAATTCAATCCACGAACCGCGGAACGGGATAATACGTGCCGAATACAACTTTGTGCCGTTGGAGTGCATGCTTGTTCCGAAGAACACACCGGGTGAACGGTGAAGCTGGCTGACGATGACACGCTCGGCACCATTGATAACAAATGTGCCTTTGTCTGTCATATACGGGATTGTCCCCAGAAATACATCTTGTACTACGGTGTCAAAGTCCTCATGGTCGGGGTCGGTGCAGTACAATTTGAGTTTTGCCTTCAAAGGAACTGCATAAGTCAGACCGCGTTTTATGCACTCTTCAATTGAATAGCGCGGCTGGTCGACATAATAGTCAAGAAATTCCAAGACAAAGTTATTGCGTGTGTCAGCAATAGGAAAGTTCTCGGAAAAGACGCGGTACAGTCCCTCTTTGCGACGCTGCTCCGGAGTGGAGCCCATCTGGAAGAAATCACGGAAGGACTTGAGCTGGATATCCAAAAAGTCAGGGTACGGGAATTGCTTCTGCATCGCCGAGAAGTTGACTCTTTGCTGTTTTTGGTTTGTGCTCATTGTTATTTATATATTTTTAATAAAATAGCAATATTTTTTACCAATTTTTAGGCATAGTTAAGATTTGGTCTTTTTTCAGAGAAAAAGGTTTAGACCCCATTTTTAGTGGGATCTAAACCAGTTCCGGTATCTTACCGACGGTAGATTACTTGAGCTCAACTTCGGCTCCGACTTCTTCGAGAGCTTTCTTCAGAGCCTCAGCAGCTGCCTTGTCAAGACCTTCTTTGACGGTAGCGGGAGCTGCGTCAACGATGTCCTTAGCCTCTTTAAGTCCGAGACCGGTCTGCTCTTTAACGGCCTTAACGACCTGCAGTTTCTGAGCACCGGCGGCTTTCAGAACAACATCGAAAGAAGTCTTCTCTTCAACAGCAGCGGCCTCACCGGCAGCAGCAGGAGCAGCAACTGCAACAGCAGCAGCAGCGGGTTCGATGCCGTATTCCTCTTTGAGGACCTGAGCGAGTTCATTAACTTCCTTAACAGTAAGGTTTACCAATTGTTCAGCAATAGCTTTTACGTCTGCCATGATTGTATGATTTTAAAGATTATTTTTGTTTTTTGTTTTGTGAATCTATGTTATTCACAAGTTTAGTTGTTGTTTTTTATGCTGATTTATTCAGCTCTTTCACCCAGAGTCTTAAGAACTCCGTGGATGGTAGTACCTCCGGACTGGAGTGCGCTGACAACGTTCTTGGCAGGCGACTGCAGCAGAGCGATGATGTCGGCGATGAGTTCGTTCTTCGACTTGATTGCAGAGAGGAGCTCCAGATTCTGTGCGCCCATGTAGACAGTTTCTTCCACGTAAGCAGCCTTGAGTTCCGGCTTTACTCCTTCTTTGTTCTTCTCTTTCTTGACAATCTCCTTGATGAGTTTTGCGGGAGCGTTGCCCGTATTGCTCAGCATGAGGGCAGTATTGCCTTTGAGAGCTTCGAAGAGTTGTGCGTCAATACCTTTGGCTTCCAATGCTTTTTTCAGCAATGTGTTTTTTGCGACAATGAGTTTGATGTCGTTTTTGAAGCACTGACGACGAAGTTCGCTGGTTTTTTCGGCATTCAGACCTTCGATAGAGGTGAGGTAGAAATGCGAGTATTGTCCCAGAGTTTCTTGCAGTTCCGCAATGATAGCACTTTTATCTTCCTTTTTCATAATTGTCCTGTAATTTAATTATTCAACAGCTTTCGGGTCAACCTTAATACCTTGACTCATAGTGCTGGAAAGATAAATGCTCTTGATATACGTACCCTTGCTTGCAGCAGGTTTGAGTTTGATGATAGTCTGGATAAATTCGCCTGCGTTCTGTGCGATGGCTTCAGGAGTGAAAGAAACCTTGCCGATAGAAGCATGTACGATACCGAATTTGTCCACTTTGAAATCTATCTTACCCTGCTTTACCTCTTTGACGGCTTTAGCCACATCCATTGTGACGGTACCGCTTTTGGGGTTAGGCATGAGTCCGCGCGGACCGAGGATACGTCCGAGTGCACCAATCTTACCCATGTATTGCGGTTGGGTAATCATTACATCGAATTCAGTCCATCCGCCTTTGATTTTCTCAACATATTCGTCCACGCCTACGTAGTCGGCACCGGCTTCTTTAGCCGCAGCTTCCTGGTCGGGGCCTACAAGGGCGAGAACGCGGGTGACTTTACCGGTGCCATTGGGGAGTGACACAACGCCACGCACCATTTGGTTGGCTTTACGGGGGTCAACGCCGAGACGGACATCAATGTCCACAGATGCGTCGAATTTAGTGGTGGTGATTTCCTTCACGAGTGCACTTGCCTCCTGAAGCGTATAGAGCTTACCTGCTTCAATCTTCTCAGCAGCCAGCTTTTGTTTTTTAGTCAACTTTGCCATAGTTCTCAGAAGATTTTTTATTTAACGGTAATACCCATGCTTCTGGCGGTGCCGGCCACCATTTTCATTGCACTTTCAACGGTGAAGCAGTTCAGGTCGGTCATTTTGTCAGTAGCAATCTGCCTGCATTGTTCTTCTGTGATAGAAGCGACTTTGCGTCTGTTGGGTTCGGCAGAACCTCCTTTGATTTTTGCTGCTTCGATGAGTTGAACAGCAACGGGAGGTGTTTTGACGATGAAGTCGAATGATTTGTCAGAATAGACAGTAATGACAACGGGCAGCACTTTTCCTGCCTTGTCCTGTGTTCTGGCATTGAACTGTTTGCAGAACTCCATGATGTTCACACCTTTTGAACCCAGTGCGGGACCTACGGGAGGAGCGGGATTGGCAGCACCGCCTTTGATTTGGAGTTTGATAAATCCAGCAATTTCTTTTGCCATAATGTTGTTTTTTAATAGTTTTGGCGATTCGGGCGATACTTTTTACGTATCTCTCGCCGGTTATTGATAAACTACCGAGTAGTCAAGCGGCCCGTAACAAATGCCTTCTACTCTTTATCCACTTGATTGAAACCGAGTTCCAGAGGAGTCTGGCGGTCAAAGATAGTAACAACCACTTTGAGTTTGTGTTTTTCCTGCAGAACTTCCTGAACAACCCCGTTGAATCCGTTGAAGGGACCGTCAACTACCTTGACTTTCTCACCGACGAGGAATGTTTCCTCCATCTGGGTGTTGAGTTCGGTTTCGTCAACATTACCTACAATCTTGTTGATTTCCGTTTGTGAAACGGGTTCCGGTTTTTTTGACGATTTGCCATAACTGAGGAATCCGAGCACATTGGGGATATTGCGGAGCAAGGGGTAGCATTCGTCGGTGAGGTTACATTCAACCAGCACATAGCCGGGGAGAAGGTTGCGCTCTTTTACGGTGCGCTTGCCGCCTCTCAAAGCTACCACTTTCTCTGTAGGAATAAGCACTTGTGAAACATACTCTTTGAAGAGCGACGAAGTGACAAGTGCGGATTCGATATATTCACGCACTTTGTTTTCTTTGCCGCTGATGGCGCGGAGTACATACCATTTGAAATTGTTGTCAGCCATGTTTCTAATAAAGATTGTTGTAGTTGTCAGAATCAGAACAAGCCGTAAACAAAAGTCATAAGGTGTTCAAAGCATTGATCCATAAGCCAGACGATGAGTGCCAGAATAATGGAAGCGACCAGCACTACGACCGAACTTTGTCCCAGTTCCTTGCGGGTGGGCCAACTGACTTTCTGCACCAATTCGGTGTACGATTCCTTGATGTTTTCCACAAGTTTCATATCAGTAGATTTTTTTATTCTTGTTTTATTTGCGCATCCAATCCGGCCTTGACTGTTGCCAAAGTCGGATGGAAGCTATGTCATGTAACAGCACGGAAGGCAGGAATCGAACCCACATTGACGGTTTTGGAGACCGCTCTCCTACCATTGGAGGACTTCCGTAAACTGCACGGGGCAAAAGCCCCATGCGGTTTATCAGACTAACGGATGATTAGTCAAGGATTTTGGTGATCTGACCCGAACCTACGGTGCGACCGCCTTCACGGATAGCGAAGCGCAGACCCTCGGAGCAAGCTACCGGATAGATGAGCTTGACATCAATTTCGAGGTTGTCGCCGGGCATAACCATTTCAGTTCCTTCGGGGAGAGTGATCTCACCGGTAACGTCCATAGTACGGATGTAGAACTGGGGACGATAGTGGTTGTGGAACGGAGTGTGACGACCGCCTTCCTCTTTTTTGAGGATATAAACGGAAGCGCGGAACTCTTCGTGAGGTTTAACAACGCCCGGGTGTGTGATAACCATACCGCGCTTAACCTCGTCTTTGTCGATACCGCGGAGGAGCAGACCAACGTTATCGCCGGCTTCACCCTGATCAAGGAGTTTGCGGAACATCTCAACACCGGTAACAACAGACTTCTTGCCGTCGCAGCCGAGACCGATAAGCTGAACTTCGTCGCCGACTTTGATGACACCGGTCTCAATACGACCTGTAGCCACTGTACCACGGCCAGTGATTGAGAATACATCCTCAACAGGCATCAAGAAGGGTTTGTCCACAGCGCGAGGAGGCAGCTGGATCCAGTTGTCCACAGCGTCCATAAGTTCCATAACCTTGTCTTCCCATTCAGGTACGCCATTGAGTGCGCCGAGGGCAGAGCCACGGATAACGGGAGTGTTGTCGCCGTCGAACTCATAGAATGACAGAAGCTCACGCATTTCCATCTCAACGAGGTCAAGCATTTCGGGGTCGTCCACCATGTCGCATTTGTTCATGAAAACAACCAAACGCGGAACGTTCACTTGGCGTGCGAGCAGGATGTGCTCACGTGTCTGAGGCATAGGACCATCGGTAGCAGCTACAACGATGATAGCGCCGTCCATCTGGGCAGCACCGGTAACCATGTTCTTTACATAGTCAGCGTGCCCCGGGCAGTCTACGTGTGCGTAGTGACGTTTAGCGGTCTGATACTCAACGTGCGCGGTGTTGATGGTGATACCACGCTCTTTCTCTTCAGGAGCATTGTCGATCGAATCGAACGAGCGAACTTCGGAGAGACCACGCTTTGCCAGAACGGTAGTAATGGCTGCGGTCAAAGTGGTTTTACCGTGGTCAACGTGACCAATGGTACCGATGTTTA
>JAFPZY010000004.1 GCA_017417025.1 Paludibacteraceae bacterium
TCAATTATCAATTATCAATTATCAATTATCAATTATCAATTATCAATTATCATGTTTTCCCTTTTCCGCCTGCAAAGATACTGCTTTCTTTCCATTCCCGCAACACCCCCTGCATTTTTTCCGTTTCCTCTTTTCCGTCTCTTTTTCCTCCTCCCAGATTTTTTTCTCGCATCCCCTGCATTTTTATTTGTACACTTCCGGAAAATGTGCTACCTTTGCGCTGTCTTTCCCAAAGGTCGCCCAAAGGTCACCCAAAGGTCACCCATAGGTCGCGCAAATGTCGCACATAGGTGACTCAAAGGTCGCTCATAGGTCAAACCTGCTCAAACCATGCTGACAAAATAATTGAACCATCATAATCCCTTCATCTATGGCACAAGTCGAAAACGAACTCCCCGTGCACCTCATGCACGGCAAGCCGCAGAAAAAGAGCCGCGGCTATTACTATGTCACACCCGATGGCAGGCAGAAGTACCGCACTCGCGAGGAAAACTACCAGCAGAACCGCTCCCCAAAACAGAAATGGCACACCGCCTCCTTCGTCTGGGCGCATCAGCAGATAACCCTTCTCTGGCAGGACCCGCAGCAGCGCAAGCAAATCGAGGCGGACTGGAAGCAGGCTATGCGCCTCACTCCCGACGGCAAACGTTACCCCGACCCCAAAGGCTGGCGTTTCGCCATGCTCCAGATGCAGTGGAAAGAAGAGCATCCTTACGAGGCTTGGTACGCTGATTATCTGCAGAATATCACCGAAACAGCCGACCGCAAAACCGCCGCTGCCGACACTTCCGACTACATGCTCCGCCAGCAAATCGACATCCTTTCCGCCCGCCTCGAAGACCTCCGTGCCCGCCTCAACCACTAACCCCTCAACACTCCCCCTCAACACTCCCCCCCCTCCCGCCACCATCCCCCCCTCCTGCAGTGTCCATTGCGTGCGGATATTATTTATCCGCACAACTCCGCCCCGCAACCAAAAATCCCAATAAATAGGGATTGCGCACCCCGCCGAAAAGCACTACCTTTGCAGCCCAATTTGGAGAATTTCGCCCACAACCGCGGAAATATCATTTTCGGCTGATACATGAAATACACCACTGAATACATACAAAACGGGCGGCTCATTCAGGAGGTTGATGCCCTCCACCTTGAGCAGGGGCTTGTCCGCACGGCGCAGCTCATACAGGAACAAAAGCCTGTCGTTGTGCTCCTTACGCACTACGACGACCTCCTCCGCACACAGCATATCCTCGACTATAGCCTCCTCAGCGAACTCATGGGAGTGCGCATCGGGCTCGTCGAAGACAAGGACGCTGTGCTTGCCATGCCCGAGTGGTTCCGCCCAGTCCGCATCGACTCTTGCGAAGGCTTCGTCCACGGAGCGCTCGCCGAGACTCTCCGCCATGCGCCCAACGACACAGGGCACCCCCTCTGGGAGCGCGTGGACAAGGTCCTCACCAACCGCTGGCTCGGCTTCCCTATCCTGCTCGTCGTCCTCTATGTGGTCTTCACCCTCACTTTCTCGCTCGGCGCGTATCCGCAGGAGTGGATTGCCGACGCGGTCTCGCTGCTCTGCACATGGCTCACATCGGTGCTCCCCGAAGGATGGCTCACCAGCATGCTGGTGGACGGCATTGTGCAAGGGGTCGGCACCGTCCTCTCCTTCCTTCCTAACATCGTCATCCTCTTCTTCTGCCTCAGTATTATGGAGGACACAGGCTATATGGCGCGCGCCTCTTTCCTTATGGACAAGGTCATGCACATGGTCGGTCTCCACGGCCGCTCCTTCATCCCCATGCTCATGGGCTTTGGCTGCAACGTCCCTGCTATCATGGCGGCGCGGACCATCGAAAACAGAAAGGACCGCACCCTCACCATGCTCATGATACCTTTTATGAGCTGCTCCGCACGTATCCCTGTCTATATGCTCTTTGTCAGTGCCTTCTTCCCTGGCAACAAAGCGCTTATGATGATTGCCATGTATGCCATCGGAGTGGTGCTGTCCATACTCTTCGCCGTCCTGATGAAGCATACTCCCGCTTTCAGGCAGGAGAAGCGCGACTATGTCAGCGAACTGCCTGAATACAAACGCCTTGACTGGCGCAAGACGGGTATGCATATCTGGGAACGGGTATGGGACTATCTGCAGAAAATCGGCACGGTCATCTTGTGGGCGTCTGTCATCATCTGGGCGCTTACCTATTTCCCCACAGGCAGCATGGACCTTGAGCACTCTTATCTCGCCTCTATAGGGCAGTTCGTAGAGCCTGTCATGCGTCCTCTGGGCTTTGACTGGAAGATGGCTGTCTGCCTCCTCACAGGACTGCCCGCCAAAGAAGCCATCGTCTCCACTATGGGCATACTTTATCACGGCGAAGCGGGGCTCTTTGCCTTCACGCCGCTCACCGCTTTCACTTTCATGCTCTTTGTCCTGCTCTATTTTCCCTGTATCGCTACTATCGCCACTCTTCACCGCGAGGCGGGGCGCAAGTGGGCGTGGTTCACGGTTTTCCATAGTCTCGCTCTCGCGTGGCTGCTCTCGTTCTTGGTTTATCAAATAGGAAGTCTCTTATGAAAAAGTGCCGTTCAATACTCATATTTCTTGCGTTCTGTGCACCTCTTGCTGCGCAGCAGCCCGCTGCACCTGCCGACACTCTCTCGCAGTCCGATTTTCAGATTGACGAAGTCACCGTTGTGCAGCGTCGCGCCTCTGTCATCAAGTCGCGTATTTCGCCGTTGAATACAGAGAAAATGACAGGACAGGAACTCTGCAAAGCCGCCTGCTGCAATCTCTCCGAGTCCTTCGAGACTTCCGCCTCGGTCGATGTCGCCTACTCCGATGCCGCCACCGGCGCAAAGCAGATACGCCTGCTCGGACTGAGCGGCACTTATGTTCAGCTCCTTACCGAAAACAGCCCGGGAGTGCGCGGGCTCGCGCAGAACTTCGGCATGGAGTATATCCCGGGCCCCTGGATGGAAAGCATTCAGGTCAGCAAAGGCACATCCTCGGTCGTGAACGGCTATGAAGCGCTCACCGGACAAATCAACGTCGAGTACCTCAAGCCGCAGACCTCCGACCGCCTCAGCCTCAATGCCATGGTCTCCAAAGACGTGAACGCCGAACTTAACATGACCGGCAGCTGGGACGTGGACTCGGTCTGCTCCACCGGATTGCTCCTCCACGGACAAGGCTCCTTCCTCGACTGGGACCACAACCGCGACGGATTCATGGATATGCCGCGCACTTACCAGCTTAACGCACTCAACCGCTGGTACATACGCACAGGCGACTACACAGGGCAGGTGCTCCTCCGCACTATCTACGACCGCCGTTTCGCCGGACAGACACGCAGCGTCCGCAAACAACTCGCACACCCTTACGCCACCGACCTCAGCACACGCCGCATCGAAGGCTTTATGAAGAACGGTTATGTCTTCGACCACGAAACAGGCATGTCCGTCGGCATCATCACCTCTGCCTCTTATCATAGTCTTGATAACACTTACGGCACCGACAGGCAATGGACCGCAAGCCAGACCAACGCCTACCTGAACGGCATCTTCCAGACCAACTTCGAGAATGAGAAACTCGACCCCGCAGACTTCCACGAGCACAAACTGACTACTGGCATCAGCCTCAACTACGACCGCTACCGCGAATCACTCCTCCTCATCGACAATATCCTGCCGTCCTTCAACCGCAGCGAAGTCACACCCGGCATCTTTGCCGAATATACCTATTCTTACACCGAACTCCTCACTCTCCTTGCCGGTGTCAGGGGCGACTGGTCAAGCACCTACGGCTTCTTCTTTACGCCGCGGGTCAATGTCAGATGGTCGCCTTTCGACTGGTGGACAATGCGGGCAAGCACCGGACTGGGCTACCGCTCACCCAACCTCATTGCCGACAATGCCGGCCTGCTGGTCAGCAACCGCCGCACGCTCTTTGTCAAAGATGCTGCCCAGGAAAAAGCACTCAATGCCGGAGCCACTATGACTTTCCATATCCCTGCCGGACAGCATGAGCTGCAGATAAGCGCCGAGTATTACTACACACGCTTCCTCGACGGCATGCTTGCCGACCTTGACGCTGACCCCGCCAAAGTCATTTTTATGCCGATGAAATCAGGTAAAAACTTGCAGTACTATGCGCATGTCGCACAGTTGGAGGCAAGCATGGAAGTGCTGCGCGGATGGACGTGGACTGCCGCTTTCCGCTACACAGACACGCGCCAGAGCAGTTTCGATGCCGCTGCCGGCGTTTTCCGCGTGCGCGAAAAGCCGCTCACCAACCGCTTCAAAGGTATCATCACCACCTCCTATCAGACTCCGCTGCGCAAGTGGCAGTTTGACCTTACTGCACAGTTCAACGGTCCCGGACGTATGCCTGACAACTTCAAAATTCCCGATGAAAGCACACAATATTACACGCGCAACGGCAGCATATACCATAAGTGGTACCCGCAGTTGCTCGCACAAGTAACCAAGTATTTTCGCACATGCTCTATCTACCTCGGAGCCGAAAATATGACCGACTTCACGCAGCATGACCCCGTGCAGGGTGCACATGTCGAAGGCACTGCCTGGGTTAATCCTTATGCCGCGGACTTCGACGCAAGCCAGGTATGGGCACCTATACACGGATGGAAACTCTATCTCGGCTTCCGCTGGTCGCTCGAGCGCGAAGACTGACATCGGTATCTTCGTGCTTCCTGCTGACATGACGAACAGGCTAATAAAGATTATATAAAAACACACAGATATGAAAAAACTAATCATCTTCATCACATTCATAGCCGCCTGCTTTATGGCTGTTCAGCCCGTGCAGGCAAAGGCAAAAAAAGAGAAAGTCCTCTTTTATGTTTACCTGCATTGCGATGCATGCGTGCAGAAAATAATGAAGAACATAGCCTTTGAAAAAGGGGTTAAAGACATCGTCTGCTCCATTGATAACCAGACTGTCGAAGTCACCTACGATGCCAACAAAACCGACATCCCCACCCTGCAGAAAGCCTTTGACAAAATAGGCAAACCGGCCTCGCTCACTCCTGACGCACTGCCAGCAGCACACAGCAGCAAAGAGGCTGAACCGCATCACCATCACCACCGGTAACGCCCGTAGCGCGGCTTGCTTCTACCGCTAAAGGCTCTTCAGCCTCAGTTTGAGGCCGCCCGCAAGAGTGTCCGGGCGCAGGTGCATTACTGCATACATCTCTCCCCCCATCGAAAAACCGCAGCGGTCGCACACATTGTGCGTATAGCCCATGCACTTGGGCGACCGGCTCCCGTCCGAGAAGATGAAGTTGGTCACCCAGCAACTCTCGTTGCCGCAGGCGGTCACACCGTCGTGCATCTTCATCATCTTCAGACCCGAGTAGGTGTTCATTATCGGGTAGCCGCGCTTCTTGTACTTGATTATGGTGTCTATTAGCCTGTTGCGTGTCTCCGGCTCCAGAAACAGCTCTTCCGTCTCGCTGAATGGAGTATGGAAATTCAGGCTTATGCTCTTTATGTACTTGCTTTGCTTCACATACTCCAATGTCTCTTCCAAGCAGCTGTAGTTAAGCTTGTTGATTACCATGTTTACCGACACGTCCGCTTTCCTGCAGGAGCCCTTCCCCTGCCCGCATATAGCTCTGTCCGTATGTGTTGCCCCTTCCTCTGCATACTTCCTGATGTTCTCCTCCAGGCGCTTGAACGTCCCTTTGCCGCGTATCTCGTCGTGCTTGTCTCCAATCCCGTCCATCGATACCCATATCTGGTCGGCGTGGCTGCCGTTGAAGGGCAACTGCCCGTTGGTTGTTATGGTCACACTCCAGAACCCTGTTTCGTGCGCCGTGTCTATCACATCGTTGATGTCCTTGTCTCCGTCACGCCACAGATAAAGCTCGCCGCCTTCGAAATCCACGAAGCGGGCCCCCGCTTTGTAGCAGTCCTCAAGCTCTTCCCTTATCTGCTGCAGGGTCTTTGTGCGCGGCCGGTCTATAGCATACACCGAGCAGTGCTTGCAGCGCAGGTTGCATTTGTCCGAAATGAAAATCACCGACTGAAGAGGCGCACGCCGTCCTGTCCATGCGCGAAACTGCCACTGCGCCAGATATGCAAGTTTGCCTAAAATACTCATGTCTTGTTTGCTCTTCTCAAATCAGGTATAGCACAATCTTCACCACCGCCAGTATAAGGCAGAAGGCTGTGTTGATATTCCTCATCGTGTACCACCTGAGCAGGTAGTATCTGTTTTCCTCTTCCACCTTCTCCCAGTTGTCCATCGGACCGAGCCACTTCGGCGGATTGTCGGTCGGCACCTCAACGCCTTTGGCAAACAGCACCATCGCACGCATCAGCCACACAGCCTGCGGCAGCATAAGGCACACTGCAGAGTACGCCCAATGGATGTAGCCTGTTGCTACGCACGCCAGCACCAGCACAAACGGCGTGAACAGCAGTATAGCGTATGCCGTCAGTCCGGCCCTGTCGGTCTTCAGCAGCACTGCCAATGTCTTCTTGTGCGACACGTCGTCCACATGCCGCTCAACGAAAGAGTGGGTGTACAGTATGTTGGTCACGAACATGCCTATGGCGCAGCCGAGCGCTAATATGTGCCACGCAAAACCTGTCTCCGGTGAGTACAGACCGCCGCATGCCGACTCATATACGCCGCATATAAGGCACGGACCGAAGCATATTCCTATTACCAATTCCCCCAAACCGTGAAACCCGAGCTTGAACGGGGGGGCGGAGTAGAAAAAACACAGCACGCCTGCCAATGCCGCTATGCCGGCTATCCACCAGTCGAAGTCACGCACAACCCATATCACTATGCCGCACACTGCCGCTATGCCGAAGAACACCGCTATTGCACGGCGGAGCTGGGGCAGGGTGGTGGAGCCGTCACGCAGGTACGGGTATTTGTCCGTGAATGCCTTCTCGCCTTCATCCCGCAGTTTCTCGCGGTAGTCGAGCAGCTCGTCCTGCCAGTCGAAGTAGTCGTCAAGCAGATTGCCCCCCAGGTGAACCATGCACACTCCGGCCACGGCAAGCACTCCGAGCCATATATTGAATCCCTCTGTTCCCATTGCCAGTACTACTGCCAGAATACTCGGCATCAGGTTCTGCGGCACTGCAAACGACCGCGCATTGTAAAGCCACCGTTTAATCATATCCTTATTATATTAGTATTTCTGCTTCCTGCTTTCGACCTTCGACTTTCGACTAAAAGTAATCCGGCTTTTGACCTTCGACTTTCGACTAAAAGTAATCCGGCTTTTGACCTTCGACTTTCGACTAAAAGTAATCCGGCTTTCGACCTTCGACTTTCGACTTTCGACTAAGCAGACTTTCTGCCTTGAAAACTTTTGCAAAGATACAGCCTTTTTCTGATACCTCCAAATCTAATTTTCAAATATGCCTTAATATAATCATTTGCAGCCCGAGAGTTGCCTCCCGTGGTGCGCAGTCTTCCAGCCCCTGCGGTATTGCGGTAAGATTGCAGTAGCGTTGCAATGTCCATACCATAGATCGTTCTACAGAGGAGATAAGAATTATCAATTTCCCACCGGTACGCAGCTGACACGCGCGGCAGACACTGCGATGCAAACGCACATGTCGGTCTTGAGGAAGGCTTCGTCAAGCGCTATGCACGCTATTACATTGCTTTTTATACCTTTTTTATTTGTGCAGTTCAGAAAATCGTCGTATCTTTGCACCCGAAATCTACGCCGAGCCTGTGCAAACAGGGGGAGGGTGGGTTTCAAGACATATTGAAATAGCGTTTATTGACGCTTTGAGTTTGACCAGACGAAACTTCGCAACTTTCGATTAACAGTCAGATCAAGGTGAGCAATAGATGCCTATGGGTATGACATTATACCCTTCTTTGTTGTTTCTAGCAAAGAGGTGTGTCATATCGGCGTAGGTTTCCTGTTGTTTATTTGACTGTTAAGGCAATGCGAAGGCCTCGTTTGGTGAGTAATCAACTGCGAGGTCTGCGCTTCGTGTGTCTGTATGTATGGATAGTAAAAATATAATAGGGAGTATGCCGAAAAGCCATAAGTGAGTAGGCACAACTGAAAAACATTGTATTTATGAAAAGAATTTTAATCCTTGTTTTGGCCATCATCTGCGGAGTCTCGTTTTCCGACAATTTTGCCAAGAAACCGAAAAAAAAGGTAGCGGCACAGGATGAGCAAGCGGTCCTTGACAGTTTGCACAAAGCGGAAATAAGGAGGTTGGAGTTAGAGATGCAGCAGGAAGAAGAAAAACATGGTGCCGCATTGGAAGAAATGAAAAAAGCAGTAATGAACGCGGCGATGGAAAAAGAAGAGGATGAAGAGTTAAAAAATCTGCTTATTCCATGCACAGAAGAAGCACAAAGCGACGAAGAATACTATGGGGCATTAGGAATCAGTCGGGAAGAAATTAATTCAAGCTCTGCCATTATGAGTGCAATCATACAGGCTCAAATTGAATTGGCAAAACTGGTTGGCGAGGATTTGGAAACAGATATGATTGAAATGCGTTGTCGTCAAGTAGCCGTAACTCACAAAGGGACAGCGGTGGCATACGTAGCCTTGAGATACCCTAAAAATAAAAAAGAGAATACTATTATTCCCTGCGCAGAAGCTGCACAAAATAATGAAGAATATTATTGCGCATTAGGAGTAAGTGAAGAAGAGCCTGATACAAAGACTGCCTTGGAAAAAGCAACTATACATGCCCAAATGGAATTGGCAAAACTGGTTGGCGCAGATTTAGACCAGAAAAAGATAGACCTCGTTTGCCGTCAGGTTGTTCAAAACGATACAGGTACAGTGGTTGCATATGTAGCCTTGAGATATCCTAAAAACAAATAAAATATAAGGAGTATGCCGAAAATCCTTACAATGCTTACATGGATGAAGCAAGTAATTAGAGTAGGCGCAATCATTTAATTTATTTACCATTATGAAAAAAGCATTATTATTTGTGTTGGCACTAACACTCGGAGTTACTTCATGTGCAGCCAAAAAGCCGGTCAAAAAACAACAAACTCAAGAGCCTGTGCAACAAGTGGACCGTCAGCAGGCGTATCTTGACAGTCTGAAACGCGCACAGGAAATCCGACGTATTGAATTGCAGATGCAGGCGGAAGAAGCACAGATGAAGGCAGACATGGAAATTGCCAAACTGAAAGCTGAAAATGCCAGAAAAGCTACTGCTGCTCGTCTCGGGCAGAAAATTCACATGCCTTGCATTGAAGAGAGTTACGACAAGGCGGGTGAATATATGGCAGGTCTTGGCATTGCGGAAGGTGAGGCAGAAAGAGGTCCCGGCATTGCTAATGCCAACCGCTATGCAATTGCTGATATCGCTTCCAAATATGTCGGCATGATAAAGAACGGCGTGTCGCAGTATGCAAAGAATGTGAATACCCGCAACGGCAACAAAGTGAAAGAAAACGAGATGGAAGGTGCTGCTGAGGCTATCGGAACCAAACTCATTGATAAATATGCCAACGCTGTTTGTCGTGATGCAGAGATCGCAGATGATGGTACTTATACTTGTTATGTTACCGTTCATGTCCCTTTGAAAGACGTGGTTAATGCTACTGTTGATGAACTTGGTGTCATCCAGACCGACCTTGACCGCCAGAAATTCCGTGAGTACATGCAATCGGAATTGGACAAGCAAGCGGCAGCTGCGCAGGCAGAGAAAGACGAATTAATGAAAATGCGCCAAGAAGCAGGTTTGTAATATGACCCCACACAAAATATGGCTAACCGCTCTGACATTCCTGATGCCCGCTTTTGTGTGGGCATTGGGAATGCCTTCGTGGGTGAAGCACCTGCCTAAAGCGGGAAATGACACCTATTATTATCGTGTTACCAAGGCCGAAGGAAAAACTTATGAGGAAGCTTACTCACGCGCTTTCTCCATGGCAATACTTGAAAGCCAGTGGAAACTTGGTGTAAAAGTCAGTAAGGCGGATGATATGCAGACGGTGGAACAAACCGTGAAGCAGGAGTTAAATCTCAAAACAGGCAATATGAACCTGCCCATGAACAAAGTCTGTGAATACGAAACGGCGAGTTCTGATGGTGGAGTTCTTCTATACTGCCTATGGCAGGTGGCTACTTACGGAAACGTAAAAGCAGAATTTGAAAACTATCTTGATTGTGAATAATACCATGAAAAAATTAATTCTTTTACTCGTCTTTGGCAGTTTCGCGCTTGCTGCCGCAGCACAAATGACCCGCAAACCGGTATTCCGTCCGGATTACACGTTCGACAAACTCCCCACTCCGGGCAATGCAACATATCTTTATGTGAAGGAACAGGGCGAAGGGAAAACCAAACGAGAGGCACTAAACCAAGCAATTGGGCGCGTGTTCCAAAGTACTGCCAACCGCATCGGGCAGATTGTGTCAACCGACGAAATCAACCGCGCATTGCAAGATGGTACCGACTATGATGTAATTGCGCGCAATATGAAAGTGCCGGTAAACAAAGTATGTGAGTTCGCAGTACAGGACACCACGGACTACACATGGACCATGTATATCCTCTGCCAGGTCGCCAAAGCTGGTAACATCACGCCCGAGTTTGAAACCTGCGAAGAGTGCACCAAGCACGAAATATTCGACCAAGCTTTGGCACGTTGGAATCAGCAGCAGGAAGATGCAAAGAAGAAAGCACGTAAAGAAGTTAACAAGCGCAATGCTACAGCGCTTGTCGCCTCCACCTTCATTCCCGGCATGGGGCAGATGCTCAAAAAGCAGGGCGGAAAAGGCGCAGCGTTCCTTCTCAGTGAGGTTGTCCTTTTCGGTGGCGGCACAGCCTGCTATTTCCTTGCGCAGGACCAAGCCAAAATCATGAAAGCCCCAGGCACGTCCTACGATGCCTACAAAGAGGCGAAGAACAACAAGAACATCTGGGATATTGCCATGTACTCCTGCTTCGGAGTCGGAGCGGCGGTACATATCGGGAATATGGTGCATGCTTGGTGTGTGGAAGACAGAAAAAAGCCTGCCGCAATAACTTTCGCACCCGCCATTATTTCCACCAACGAATACTCACAACCTTCCTACGCCATGGGCGCGGGCGTTCAAATCAAATTATAATCCGTCTGTCCTGTCGGTCGTAACTGGTTAAGCGGAACCGATTGGCCGGAATCAGAAATAAACATGACTATGAAACACAATCTTTTTCTTGGCATTATTGCCGCTGTTTTGTCGGTTGCCGCAGTTGTTTTCATCGGTTGCGAAGGCAAGAACGGCGGTAACAGCATTGTCCGCTATGCGGGCAAAGTAGTCTATGCAGGCACTTCCACCCCATTCCCCAATCTGGAAGTCAAAGTCACTGACGGAGAACACATCCACTGTCTGGAACACACCAATGCCGAGGGGCAGTTTGTCCTTACGGTGCGGGTGGATGACATCAACGGCGACTACTATGTCCTTGCAGGCGACTCCACATGCCTGCCCAAACGTGTGGACATCCCCGGTTACGGACAGGAGCAGTTCGACCTTGGCACCATAGAAGTCGAAGGGCCGTCTTTGCCTGTCGTCTCCACATCCGCAGTCAGCAACATAACTGACGAAACAGCGACCTGTGGTGGCAATGTCACTTCCGATGGCCGCTCTTCTGTCACCGCTCGCGGTGTCTGTTGGTCCAAAACGGAGTATCCCATTGTCAACGACAGCCACACAACCAATGGTACAGGCACAGGCGAGTTCCAGAGCCAAATAATCAATCTGGAAGCAGGAACCACGTACTATGTTCGTGCATACGCTACCAACCGTATAGGGACTGCTTATGGTGAACAGCGGACATTATCTTCTCTGACCGGTCTTCCGCAAGTAACTACCGATGATATAAGCGATATTTCAGCCACAACAGCAACGTGTGGGGGGAGTGTGGCAGCCAACTCGGGCTATGCCATTACTGCACGTGGTATATGCTGGAGCAGCACCACGGCATCGCCAACTATGCAGGATTCGCACACAGAAGAAGTGGCAACTACGGGACATTTCACCAGTCTGATGCTTGGTCTGGAACGCAATACGACCTACTATGTTCGTGCTTATGCTGTAAATGAAAAAGGTGCTAATTATGGAGAAACAAAAACATTTACAACACTTACAGGTCTCCCGATTGTCAATACCATGGCTGCATCTAATATAATGGCAACAACCGCTTTGGGAGGCGGTGATGTGACAAATAATGGAGGCTATAATATTATGTCTCGTGGGGTTTGTTGGAGTTCCACTTCATCTACTCCTACAACAGAAGACAACCATACCAATGAGGTTGCAGATAATGGTCCTTTCAACAGTCTCATAACAGGACTCTCTCCTAACACTACATATTATGTACGTGCATACGCTACCAATGAAGCAGGGACAGGATACGGTAATGTTATAACCTTTTCCACTCCTACAGGACTGCCTGTCGTTATAACAAAAGAAGTCACAAATATTAAAACGACAACGGCCGTTGCAAATGGTAATGTAACAAGTGACGGAGGTTACGCTATAACAGCGCGTGGTGTTTGCTGGAGTGCAACCTCATCCACTCCGTCTTTAGAAGATCAACATACATCAGAAGTGGGGGGTAATGGCGCATTTACAAGTTTGATGACAGAATTACTGCCGAATACCACATATTATGTTCGTATCTATGCGACCAACGAATTGGGTACAAGTTATGGAGATGTTGTACATTTTACAACTTCCAACGGATTGCCGTCTGTCCAAACCATCGATCCTAACGAGAATATTACGACCACTTCAATTACTGCGAGTGGAAATGTAAAAGATGATGGCGGATTTCCTATTACAGAAAGAGGATTTGCATATAACACATTACCCTATCCGACCATCGAAAACGGAAAGAAAATAACAAGCGGCAGCGGCACTGGATATTTCTCTGCGACCATTTCCAATATATCACCAACTTCCCAGACATATTATATCCGTGCTTACGCAATAAATGAAAAGGGTACCGCCTATGGCGATCAAGTTATAATAACTCCGGAACGTTCAGAATATTTGAGTTTGAAGACTATGGTTTATGGCGGTTATACCTACAAGATTAGACCTATCGGTGCTATGGCGTGGCAAGCGGGATATAACGCTTGTCAAAGTATGGTCTATGGCGGCTATGATGATTGGTTTATGCCAAATGCAGATGAAGTTCAGGCGATCATTACGTATGTATACCAAAAATGGGGAGAAAAATATTACCTTTATGGCTGTACATCAACTAAAACACCTAATGTCAAACAATTACTCATTGAGGGTAGTACTGAAATATGGACATCAACATCAAGTTCAACATCTTATTATATATATGACTATGATTTCCGGAATAATGAACTGGAATACAGATATTGGAAAAAATATAATAGCACTTCTTCTTCAAGTGTATGTTTAGTCTTTGCTGTCCGCAAATATAGGAAAGATAATTAAAAATTTTTAGTTCTAGATAAATGAAACACAATCTTTTTCTTGGCATTATTGCCGCTGTTTTGTCGGTTGCCGCAGTTGTTTTCATCGGTTGCGAAGGCAAGAACGGCGGCAACAGCATCGTCCGCTATGCGGGCAAAGTCGTTTATGCAGGCACCTCCACGCCCTTCCCCAATCTGGAAGTCAAAGTCACTAACGGCGACAAGATTCATTGTTTGGAGCACACTAATGCCGAGGGGCAGTTTGTCCTGACTGTGCGTATTGATGATATCAACGGTGACTATTACGTCCTTGCTGGCGACTCCACTTGTCTGCCCAAGCGTGTCAATCTCCCCGGCTTCGGTCAGGAGCAGTTCGACCTCGGCACCATAGAAGTCGAAGGGCCGTCTTTGCCTGTCGTCTCCACATCCGCAGTCAGCAGCATAACAGCCGAAACAGCAACCTGCGGTGGCAATGTCACTTCCGACAGCCGCTCATCAGTCACTGCCCGTGGTGTCTGCTGGGCAAAAACTGAGTATCCCACAGTCAATGATGCCCACACCACCAACGGCACAGGCAAGGGTGAATTCCAAAGCCAACTTACTGAATTGGAGCACAACGCAATCTATTATGTCCGTGCCTATGCCACCAATAGTCAGGGCACTGCCTATGGCGAACAATTCAAGTTCACAACAACAGAGGGTGTTGCCGTAGTGGTGACAGACTCTGTTTATAACATCACCGCTCATACCGCCAAGTGTCGTGCGCATGTAGTAAGCGACGGAGGTTTTGCTGTCACCAAGCGCGGCATCTGTTGGAGTAATCGGCCCGACCCTACAATCGATGACAATATTACAGAGGATGGTTCCGGTTTGGGCGAATACACAGCCACTCTGAAAGACCTCGTAGAGAACACCACCTACTACATCCGAGCCTATGCCACCAACAGCACTACTACCGTCTATGGCGAACAAATTACCATTACCACATTGGACGGTTTGGCAGTAGTCCTGACGGATTCTATTTCTTCCATTACAGCAACCACGCTTACAGCACACGGCACAGTGGTCTCAGATTGCGATATACCTGTCACAGCCTGTGGCTTCTGTTATGCAACGATGCAAAACCCGACGATTGAAAACGACCATACAACAAGCGGCAAGGGGCTTGGAACATTCCAAAGCAATATCATAAATCTGCAAACCGGTACGACCTATTACATTCGTGCTTATGCTACCAACGAAACAGGAACAGTGTATGGAGCGCAGTTAAAAGTTACAATGCAGGAGGGTCTTCCTGTTGTACAATTCAAACAGGCAGTCAGTACTGCAACAAGCATTTCTGTAACAGGAGAAGTCCTTCAGACTGGAGGCTTTGCTGTCACCGAGCGTGGTGTATGCTACAGCACGATGAACTCCGAACCGGCGGTGGAAGACGGCAAAGTTCTCAGTGGCAAGGGAAAGGGGGCGTTCAGTGCTTCTATAACGGGACTGACTGCTGCCACCACTTACTATCTGCGCGCCTATGCCGTTAATGAAAACGGCACGGTTTATAGCGATGTACACAAAGTTGAAACCAAGAATGGTGCCGCTACTGCAACAATCGGTGAAATACAGAATATCACCGCACTTACTGCTTCCGGCAGTGTAACTGTTACGGATGTAGGCGGTGCCACATTGCAAAACTGCGGTATCTGTTGGGCAACCACACCAAATCCTACTATCGAGGATAGCAAAGCGGCAGGTGGCAACCAACTCAACACTGCCTATACCTGTAATATGACGGGTCTCACTCCCGCCGCCACTTACTATGTCCGCGCATACGCCACAACCGACATCACAACCTCATATAGCGAGCAGATAAGTTTCCGGTTAAAGGATGGTGCCGCTACTGCAACAATCGGTGAAATAAAGAATATCACTGCTCTTACTGCATCCTGTAGTGTGAATGTTACGGATGCGGGCGGTGGCACATTGCAAAACTGCGGTATCTGCTGGGCAACCACACCCAATCCGACCATTGAGGACAGCAAAACGGCAGGTGGTAACCAACTCAACACAGCCTATACTTGCAACCTAACCCAATTGACTCCGGCTACCACCTATTATGTTAGAGGTTATGCCACTACGGACATAACTACTGCATATAGCGAGCAAGTTACATTTACCACGTATACGGGCCTGCCGGATTTAACTACCACCACGACCACAGCCACTTCCACACAAATTACATCAGGCGGAAACATTGCAAGAGATGGAGGATACAACATTACGGCACGTGGCGTATGCTATAGTACAACTAATTCCTCTCCGACAATTGAGGACAGTTATACGACGGCAGGAGTGGGAACAGGTGCATTCTCAACCATTATAACGGATGTAAAAGTCAGCACCACTTACTATGTGCGTGCGTATGCCACTAACTCTATTGGCACTTCCTATGGCGGAGTAATGAAGGTTGTTACTGGAAATGGACTGCCGGTGGTAACAACTACTGCTATCACTAAGAATGGTTCATCGTTCCTTTCCGGAGGTCATATTTCCGATGATGGAGGCTCTGCTGTAACAGCACGTGGAATATGCTATGGTACTTTCCCTCACCCTGATATGTCAGACACTTATAGCCATACTTCCGATGGTACAGGAACAGGTTATTATACTTCCACCATCGGCCTTACCACCGGAGTTATTTATGTGCGGGCTTATGCCACAAATGCCAATGGAACGTCGTATGGAGCAGAAATTACTATGGATCTTGATTATTTGTCTCTGCCTACCTTCGTATTCAATAATAAAACCTACAGAGTTGCTCCTAATGCTCCAGAGGTGATGTCTTGGTACGATGCTAAGACTTATTGTGACGGACTCGTTCTTTACGGTTATTCGGATTGGCGAATGCCTGATTATGATGAATTATATCAAATGTATTTGTTGCGCACGTCAATAGGAGGATTCATACTGTCTGACAATGACAATACTTCTTACACATGGCCAACTTGTTATTGGTATAATGTTTCTTCTAAATACATAGATTTTTCTCGAGGTATTAGTAGTTACACTTCTAGTTCTTCTAGTTATAGATGCTCAGTTCGCCCTATTCGAGAGGAAAAATAAGAGGGAATATGTTTAACTATAAAAACCTCGCAATGTATAGATTAATTGTATTAAATTATGGCAACACCAACATCTGAAGAAATCCAAGAGTTTTACAAAGAAGAAACTGAATATCAGGGAGCACTGGATGCATTTGATGACGCTCTTATGTAGAAGCTGTCATTGAAGGCAATGCTACTGACGATTGATAAAGATTCTGCGAATATTCATACAAGCAGTTCTTTCCTTCTCCCGATGCAATCATTTGGTTACATCGGGGGAGGCTTTTTTAAGTTGTCGTAAGTATTTCATTTCAGGCGACCGCCACAAGACCTTTCTCTGCCCTGCCTACAAGCGCATCTTCACGCAAATAGACAGGTGTCTGAATGACACAAACAGGAAGACGGATTATCCCTTGTCACAGACAAAATCCATGTAATTACCCGGATGAACAATTGTGAATGTATGCTCCGGATAGTTTTTCGCAAAAGTTTCTGCCAGACGCGCTTTCCTTTCCTGATTCCATTTGAATTCATAGGCATGCAGTACTCCGTCTATATCTTCAATATAGTCAATCTCCTGCTGTTGCTGTGTGCGCCAGAAATAAGATTTGCCGTAGAACTGATGATAGCCATTGTGTTTTATGCGCTCGCTGATGACATAATTCTCCCATAATGCCCCCGTGTCCTGCCGCAGATTCAACGGCTTGAAATCCCCTATCAGCGCATTGCGTATGCCGTTGTCATAGAAATATATTTTGCGGCTCTTCTTCAGTTCTGCCCGTACGTTGCGGCTGAAAGAGCGCAAATGGAAAATGACGTAAGATTTCTCCAGCAAATCCAAATAACGCTGTATAGTCAACGAATTCAGTCCCAGCATACGCCCTAATTCATTGAACGAGACCTCGCTGCCGATTTGTAATGCCAATGCTTGAAGCAACTGTTCTATTATTTCCGGTTTGCGTACATCCTGAAATGCAAATATGTCTTTGTATAAATAACTGCTTGTTATATTGCTTAATATTTCGCGTGCTTCACCGGGATTATTGACCACATCCGGATAGCAGCCATAAATCATCCGATGCCCAAGCATGCGTCTTTCTTCTTGCATGCCGAAATGGGCAGTCAGTTCCTCGGCCGACATCGGATATAGGGTGTATTCATATTTTCTGCCGGTTAAAGGCTCATTGATAGAGTCTGCCAAATCCAGTGCCGATGATCCTGTCACTATTATTTGTTTGTCTGGAAAATTGTCCGTCAGCAGTTTGAGCGTGATGCCTATATTTTGAACACGTTGCGCCTCATCAATCATTATAATGTCTGCCAATCCTATCTCTGCCCGCAATTGGGTGGAGGTCGGATTTGTAAGTCTCTGGCGGATATCCGGCTCGTCACAATTCCAATTAATTACTTTGTGCCCGCTGCCGGAGCGCAATATGTTTAGCAATGTGGTTTTGCCTACCTGACGCGGCCCAACAATGATGATGGCCTTGCCGCGAAACATCCGGGCTTCAATGACGGATTGTAATACTCTTCCTATCATAAATGTTTTCCTTGTCTTTTCGGGTGCAAAGGTACAACTTTTTTATTATAATCAAAAATTATTATAGTATTTTTTTATTATAATCAAAAATTCTTACGTTTTTTATTTAGTTTGCGGGGGCTGTTGGTAATGATGGCAAATGATGCCGGAACATAAAACTGCCCCCACCGGCACAGCATCTTTGCACAAGAAAATAAAAAAATGCAAAAAAATGCATGTCGGGTGATAGATTTTTTCTCTTTCACCCCTCTTTATATTATGGAGGGGGTAAGATAGGCGGGTGGGGAGCCGTAAAAAAACGAAACAAACAAGTTGTCAGACTGCAATTCGGGGGGGCCAGTGTCAGCTTTCTTGTCCTGACTTTGTTCGGGAGATGTCCTGGGTTTTGCCGGGGGGCGAACAGGGCTGAATGGAAAAAAACACAAAAATATTTGCAAATCTCGGAAAAAGAGCGTATCTTTGCAGCGGATTATTGTATGCAGGTGCATACATCAACAAAAGAAAACCAACTATCGGGCGGATGCCCACAAACAATTATGATACTTGACAAAATAGAAAACGCTGACCTTTATTTTGAAAGCGTTCCCGGACTGGAGCGTTTCATGAAGTTCTACAACGACAACGACTTGGAGGAGTTCCCCGCCACAAAAGTGCGTCTGGACGGCGACGACCTCTTCGTAAACATCATCGACCTTGAGGGCAAGGAGGCGAAGGACCTGCCCATGGAGGCCCACAAGGACTATCTTGACATACAGGTACCTCTCACTGGCGCAGAGACAATGGGCTATAAGGCGCAGGAGGACTGCCAGGAGGTTATTAAGGAATATGACGAAGGCAAGGATGTCGAGCTTTACAACGATGAAGCGGAGACGCTGATAAAAGTGCCGGTGGGCTATTTTGTAGTGTTCTTCCCGAGCGACGGACACCGTCCTGGCATCGCCCCTGGGCAGAAGTTCAGAAAACTGATTGTCAAATCGCGCATGCAGCAATAACAAACGACGAGCATATATGTCAGACACTTCCGCAAAAAAGCCCTTGAAACTGATTAAGGACGACCCCTATCTGCGCCCGTTTGAATCGGCGATAGAAGGCAGATACGCCTATGCTCTGCGCCGCGAGCAGGAACTTACCTGCGGCGGAAGCCTGAAAGACTGGGCAAACGGATACATGTATTTCGGTCTGCACCGCACCGAGACCGGCTGGGTGTTTCGCGAGTGGGCTCCCAATGCCACAGCGATATATGTGAAAGGCGACATGAACGGCTGGCAGAAAAGCGAGGACTACAGGCTTCAGCCGATAGGCAACGGCGTGTGGGAAGGGAGTTGGACTGCCGAGCAGATGAAGCACGGCGACCTGTACAAACTGCTTGTCGAGTGGCAAGGCGGCTGGGGCGAGCGTGTGCCGAGTTACGCCTTCCGCGTCGTACAGGACGAGCAGACCAAGCTGTTCTCCGCCCAGGTGTGGGCTCCCAAACCTTACAAGTGGAAGTGCCGCCGCAAGCCGCGTCCCGACAAGGAGGGACTGTTCATCTACGAGTGCCACATCGGCATGGCATCAGAGGAAGGCAAGGTGGCAAGTTACGACGAGTTCCGCCGCAATGTGCTTCCCCGCGTGGCGGAGTTGGGCTACAACTGCCTGCAGATAATGGCGGTCCAGGAGCACCCGTATTACGGCAGTTTCGGCTATCATGTCAGCAACTTCTTCGCTGCCTCGTCGCGTTTCGGCACTCCCGAAGAGCTGAAAGCCCTGATTGACGACGCGCACAACTGCGGCATGGCGGTGATAATGGATATTGTGCACTCGCACGCAGTGAAGAACGAGCTTGAGGGGCTTGGCAATTTCGACGGCACCCCCTACCAGTATTTCCACAGCGGTGCACGGCGCGAACACCCAGCATGGGACAGCCTCTGCTTCGACTACGGCAAGACTGAGGTGCTGCATTTCCTCATGAGCAACTGCAAGTTCTGGCTCGACGAGTACAGGTTCGACGGTTTCCGCTTCGACGGCGTAACCTCTATGATGTACCTCAGTCACGGTCTGGGCGAAGACTTCAACGGCTACGGCAGTTACTTCAACGGCAACGAGGACGGCGATGCCATCTGCTATCTGACCCTCGCCAACAAACTGATACATGAGGTGAACGGACATGCCATCACAATTGCCGAGGATATGTCCGGCATGCCCGGCCTGGCGCGTCCGCTCAAAGACGGCGGCATGGGCTTTGACTACAGGCTGGCTATGGGCATCCCTGATTTCTGGATTAAATATATAAAGGAGGTGCGTGACGAGGACTGGAAGGCAGGGCACATACTTTACGAGATGACCAACCGCCGCAAGGACGAGAAAACAATCTCTTACGCCGAGAGTCACGACCAGGCGCTGGTGGGCGACAAGACTATCATCTTCCGCCTTGTGGACTCTGACATGTACTGGCACTTCGAACACGGGCACTCCACTTATATGGCCGACCGCGGCATAGCCCTGCACAAGATGATACGTCTTGTCACTGCTGCAACAGCCAACGGCGGCTACCTGAACTTCATGGGCAATGAGTTCGGACATCCTGAGTGGATTGATTTCCCGCGCGAGGGGAACAACTGGAGTTACCACTATGCGCGCAGGCAGTGGTCGTTGGTGGACAACAAGAACTTCTATTATGCCGACCTCAACCGCTTCGACCGTGCTATGGTTCACCTGCTGCGGCAGATGACACTCAACGAGCCCGTTGAGCAGTTGTGGGACAAGGAAGGCGACCAGGTGGTGGTCTTCAAGCGCGGGAAGATGGTGTTCGTGTTCAACTGGAACGGTCAGAAGTCTTTCACTGACTATGGTTTCCTTGCTCCGGCAGGCAAATACCGTGTCCTGCTTGACACTGATGCGCGTGAGTTTGCAGGCTTCGGCCTGTCGGACGACAGCGTGGAGCATTTCACGCAGACCGATCCGCTGTATGCCAAGTCTGGCAAAGGCTGGCTGAAGCTGTACATCCCCGCCCGCTGCGCAATGGTGTTGGAGAAAGTGGACTGACAACAGGTATTCATTATGATTATGCCAAACTCTCAACATACTCCTGCTTTATTTGGACAGAAACATTCAAGCAGAGACTATTCAAAGCCATATTATTGGGGCAAGAATCAGTTTAATAGTTCTTTCCCTGCATCGTTGGTGGCATATATGCACGCGAAAAAAGTAGAGCCGGTATATCTGTGTGTTAATGCACAAAACAAAGTGCAGCACAAAACAATCAGCTCGGAAGTTTTGCTTGGTATCAATCCGTTGGGAGACGAGGCATATTATAATTATGAGGCTGGATTTGCTCCTTTTGAGCAGTTTTATACAGGCGAGCGTGAGAAAATTGACCTTGTGATGTTCAATCGTATGACCAACAAGCCGACAATCGGATTGGAAGTGAAGCTGACAGCTCTGCCTGACAATACTACAAAAGATTTGGATGAGGGGCAATATAGTTGTGAAATTGTTGTGCGTCCGCCCACAATCTGTTTTCTGGCGTGCAGCATTTGCCAGCATTATAACACTGATGCCAAGCGCAACAGACTGCAAAAGATTTTAAGCGTTGTTCCGCAAATCAATCACTGGGAAGAAATAACGGATGTACTGCCGCATTACGGAAAAATAGAGGAGGCGGTTCTCCTCATCTCTAAAGATATGTACAAGCATCAAACCCCGTTGATGATACAGCCGGTTTGGAAAACAGAAGGAGGAAAAATGCGTCTGGCGGAAGATTGTCTTGATGTCTTTGTTTGGTCGAATCTGGCAACTATTCAGATGTTTTGCTCACAAGACAAAGAAGGTAATAATATCAGCCGGTTTCAGAGAGCGGTAATCTGGTTGTACAGAATGTTGTTTGACTATTCTGTTTATTCACATTTTGATTATGTGCGTATTATCAAGCAGCACTCATACAATTATGCCAACGACAAAGCTTTTGCATTGAGCGGTAGGCGTACATATCCGTTTCTGGCTTGTGAAGAACTGACTCATCCGAGAATAAAGAAAAGTGAAATAAGGAATATTATACTTGGCGGAGGACAGAACCTGTTGAGTCCTGAAAGACGTTTTGATGCAGTATTGGTGAATAGCCCGGATATATTCGAATGATATGAGAGTTGTCGATTTGTTTTGTGGTTGTGGCGGCTTGAGTCTTGGCTTCCGAAACGCAGGGTTTGATATAGTCTGCGCAATGGATAATTGGGACAAAGCCCTTGCAGTGTATAAACAGAATTTTTCTCATCCTTCTCTCAACATTGATTTGAGCGACGAACGGTCGGCTGCGGCTATAGTAGCAAAATATGCACCGGATATGATAATAGGTGGTCCGCCTTGTCAGGATTTCTCTTCGGCAGGGAAGCGCGACGAGGATAATGGCAGAGGGGGGCTGACGCTTTCATACGCACACATAGTCGCAACAGTTCGCCCGAGATGGTTTGTTATGGAAAATGTGGAAAGGATACAGGGAACCAGGAAACTGGTTGAAGCTGAACAGACTTTCAGGGAGGCAGGGTATGGACTGACAGAGTGTGTGCTTGATGCCTCTTTATGCGGTGTTCCGCAAAAGCGCAGACGCTTTGTTATGATAGGCTGTTTAGGCGCAAGAGACGATTTTATGTCTGGTTGGATTCAAAGAAACATTGCCCATGCTCCAATGACCATCAAAGATTATTTTGGGGATAAAATAGATTTTGAATACTATTATCGTCATCCGCGCAGTTATGCCCGTCGCGGTGTGTTTTCCGTCTATGAGCCGAGTCCGACCATAAGAGGTGTGAATAGGCCTATGCCGCAGGGATATAAGTTGCATCCTAATGACCCTGTCAAATCTTTGGAGGGAATAAGACCGCTGACCACCAAAGAAAGAAGTATGATACAGACTTTTCCGGAAACTTTCCGTTTTTCGGGAACAAAAACGGAGCAGGAGCAGATGATTGGCAATGCTGTCCCCGTAAAATTGGGCGAGTTTATAGCCGAAGCTATCTGGCAATACAACAAATCAGAGGCTGAACGCTTGGCAAGGCAGACATCATTGTGGCAAACATTGTTTGATTTGCCTAAGAAAGTGGCAGTGTTTTAGAGATAAACAATAAATTCACGAATAAAGCAAAGAACAGTTATGAGAGTTATTATTGAGCCGGATTATGAGCTGGTGAGCAGCTGGGCTGCCAACTATGTCGCACGTCGTATAAACGCATACGCACCCAAAGAGAGTAATCCGTTTGTGCTGGGACTGCCTACCGGCTCGTCGCCGTTGGGCATGTACAAACGTCTTATAGAACTTAACAAACAGGGGAAAGTAAGTTTTCGCAATGTGGTGACTTTCAATATGGACGAGTACGTAGGCCTGCCCGAAGAGCACCCTGAGAGCTACCACAGCTTCATGTGGAACAACTTCTTTTCGCACATCGACATCCCGCGCGAGAACGTGCATATCCTGAACGGCAATGCTTCCGACCTTGAGGCGGAGTGCGCCCGTTATGAGGCAGAGATACGCCGCTTCGGCGGAGTGGAGCTGTTTGTGGGCGGCATAGGTCCGGACGGGCATATAGCCTTCAACGAGCCGGGGTCGTCGCTGTCCTCGAGGACAAGGCTGAAAGAACTGACGACCGACACCATAATTGCCAACTCGCGCTTCTTCGACAACGACGTGACCAAGGTGCCGCATACGGCTCTGACCGTAGGTGTGGGCACAGTTATGGACGCGCGCGAGGTGATGGTGCTTGTCAGCGGACACCAGAAGGCGCGCGCACTGCTGCACGTCATTGAGAAGCCTATAAGCCATATTTGGACAGTGTCGGCGCTGCAGATGCACCAGCACGGCATCATAGTGTGCGACGAGGCCTCATGCGACGAACTCAAGGTCGGAACCTACAAGTATTTCCGTGATATAGAGAAGAATAACCTTGACCCTGCGACGCTGCTGTAACAGCAGTGTGGCTATTTATCAGTCCAATGTCGGCTTGCTGCAAAGAGGTGGCAGGCTGATATTGTTTGTTGCGCGGCATAGTGGAAATATGTGCGCTTTCGTTTACATGATTGGCGGCGGATTATACCGGGTCGGGGTCAGGAATGATGCGGACAGACTTGCATTCGGGCACGGCGAGGACGGCTGAAATGCTGTCGCGAAGCAGCCTGCGTGCCTGGGCGGGGGAGGCGGAGGCCTCTATTTTGAGCTGTATCTGCCTTATAAACAGTCCGTTGATGCGCGGGATGGATGGAACTATGACGGCCGAGCAGCGCGTGTTGAATACCTGTGTGAGGCGCTGTTGTAGCAGGCGCGCCGCCCGACTGACGCGCTCTTCGTCTTTGTGGCGCAGCGTGAGAGTGGTCAGGCGGCAGAAGGGAGGATAGTTGAATTGCTGCCGCTCTGCAATCTGCCAGCGGTAAAAGGCCTCAGTATCATGCTGTTGTAGGAAACTGAAGACGGGGTGCTGTGTGTCGAAAGTCTGAATCATCACCTCTCCGCGGCCCTCTTTGCGTCCCGCTCTTCCGGCCACCTGCTCAAGGAGCTGGTAGGCGCGCTCGTAGCCGCGGAACGAGGGGTAGTTGAGCAGGTTGTCCGCCTGCAGGACACAGACAAGGCTGACGTTGTCGAAGTGCAGTCCTTTGGTGACCATCTGCGTGCCGATGAGCATGTCCGCTTCGTGCGCTGAGAAGCGGCGGATAATGTCGCTGTATGCGTCTTTGCGGCGTGTGGAATCGAGGTCCATGCGCAGAATGCGCGCCCCCGGAAAAAGCTCTGCCGCCTCATCTTCAATGCGTTCCGTGCCGAATCCATGCACTTTTAGCTCTCCTCCGCATGCAGGACAAAGGTCAGGCATGGGGTGCTCTGCGCCGCAGTAGTGGCATCGCAGCAGCCGCTGGTGAAGGGTCCGGTGGAGCGTCAGCGGCACGTCGCACTGCGTGCATTTCTCCACTCTGCCGCAACTGACGCACTGGACAAAAGGAGCATATCCGCGCCTGTTCTGGAAGACAATGACCTGCTTGTTCTTGGCCAGTTCTTCGCGTATGCGGGCGACAAGCGGGTCGGCAAAATGGCCGTACATCTCCTTGCGGTGGTACTGCCGCTGCAGGTCAATCATGCTGATTAGCGGCATCTGCAGCCCCTTGTAACGTTCAGTCATACAGACCATTCCGTACTTGCCCTGCTCGGCGTTGAAGCGTGTCTCGACCGAGGGAGTGGCAGTGCCGAGCAGCACTTTCGCTCCTGTCATCTGCGCGAGCATAATCGCCGTTGAGCGTGCGTTGTAGCGCGGGGCAGGCTCCTGCTGCTTGTAGTTGGGCTCGTGTTCCTCGTCCACAATGACGAGCCCGAGGTCGCGGAAGGGCATGAAAACGGCCGAGCGTGCACCAATGATGAGCCGTCCGCCGGTGTCTGTGGTGTTGAGTATTCGCCGGTAGGTCTCTGCCCGCTGTGCGTCGGTCACGCGCGAGTGATAGACCAGCATCCTGTTGCCGAACACAGACTGCAGTCTTTCAGTGAGTTGCGTGGTGAGTGCTATTTCCGGAACAAGGTAAAGCACGTCTCTCCCCTGCTCAAGGAACTGCTGCGCGAGGTGGACATAGACTTCTGTTTTGCCCGAGGACGTAACCCCGTAGAGCAGGACGGTCAGTTTGTCGTTCCACTGCCTCAATATCTCCTGCAACGCCCTGTTCTGCAGGTCGCTAAGAGGCTTGGCGGGCTGTGTTTCGCCCTTGTAGGCGGGCAGCGTGACACGGCGTGGCACATCGTCCGTCGAGTATTGTCTGTCAAGCAGTTTCTGTGGCAGCGCTGCGGCAAGCGTGTCGCCGAGCGGGCATAGGTAGTAGTCGCTAATCCACTGCCAGAGAAGCAGTTGCGTGCCTGTTACGGCAGGCGCGGAGTCGAGCGTGGCGATAAGGGGCCTGATTTTCTCCTCCTCTATATCGGCGTTTTCGGTCTCGCGCAGCACTATGCCGACAGCCTCTTTCCTGCCTAACGGCACCAGCACCCGCATGCCTTGTGCGGGCGTAGGCATGTCGTCAGGCACTGAGTATGTGTAAGTTCCGTCAAGAGCCAGCGGCAATATGACATCAACTTTCCTGGGCAATGGCTTTTTCATAGCAGATGCGGCAGAGCGGCTCGTAGCTCTCTGTTTCGCCGAGCAGGACGCGTTTGTCGGAAGTGACAAGCCGGTGGCTGACGTATGCGAGGTCGCCGCAGTGTACGCAGATGGCGTGTGTCTTGTACACGTCTTCAGCCACCGCCATGAGTGCCGGCATGGGGCCGAAAGGTTCTCCGCGATAGTCCATGTCGAGTCCGGCGCAGATGACGCGTACTCCGCGTTTGGCGAGTTGTGTGCATACATCGACTATGCCCATGTCGAAAAACTGCGCCTCGTCGATGCCGACAACGTCAATGTCGCTTGCGAGGAGCAGTATGCTCTGGCTGCTGTCCACGGGGGTGGACTGGATGACGTTGTGGTCGTGGCTGACCACGTCCTGCTCGCTGTAGCGGACATCGATTGCCGGTTTGAAGATCTCAACGCGCTGTTTGGCGAACTGCGCTCTTTTCATGCGGCGTATCAGTTCCTCGGTTTTCCCCGAGAACATGCTGCCGCACACTACTTCGATGCTGCCCCTGCGTCTTGAGGGCCCTTGTGTGTCTCTTTCGTTGAACATGGTTTTATGTCTTGCGCCGTCATTTGGATGGTGCGGTAATTCTGGTAGTTGTTTTCTTCGAGGCAGTAGCATGCGTCCACCGCATTGCCGTTTTGCAGGTGCAGAGCCATGTCTCCACGCCCGAAGGCTATGCCTGCTATGGCGGCTGTCCGGTCGGTCAGGTCTAATTTGAGGTGTCGCCCGTCTTTGCCTACGCGCTCGGTGTAGCGGTTGTTGATGAGGTGGCGGGTGAGGAAAACGGGGCGGGGGTTCTCGGGGCCGAAAGGCTCAAGGTGGCGTATTATGTTGAAAAACTGCGGCGTTATGTCCGAGAGGCTAATCTGCTGTTCTACAGCAATCGACGGTGTCTTTTGGTCCTCGCGTATATGCTCTGCCACATATTTCTCGAAGCGCGCCTTGAACTCCGGCAGTTTGTCTCCTCGCATGCTCAGTCCGGCGGCAAAGGTGTGTCCGCCGAAGTTGGTTAGCAGGTCGCGGCAAGAGTCGATGGCGGCATAGAGGTCGAAGCCTGTTACCGACCTTGCGGAGCCGGAGATGATGCCGTTGTCGCCGGCTGTGAGGACGATGGTGGGGCGGTAGTAGGTCTCCATCAGCCGGCTGGCGGCTATGCCGACCACGCCCTTGTGCCACTCCGGCGAATATACGACACTTGTCGTTTTGCGCTCATTGTCAGGGTCTTGGGCAAGCATGGCAAGCGCTTCTTCGGTTGTCTTCTGGTCGAAGTCGCGGCGTTGGGCGTTGAAGGTGTTTATCTCCTCCGCCATCTTGCGGGCCTCCTCCTCGTTGTCGGAGAGCAGGAGCCTGACAGCGTATGCGCCGCTGCGGAGCCGTCCGCTGGCGTTGATGCGCGGGCCGAGTTTATACACCAGTTCATGCACTGTCACTGTCCCTGTCACTCCTGCCACTTCCAGCAGACTCTTCAGCCCGACCGACGGCGCGCTGTTGATGCGTTTCAGCCCGAAGTAGGCGAGTATGCGGTTTTCGCCGGTCATGGGCACTATGTCTGAGGCTATCGACATGGCAAGCAGTGGCAGCACTGCCTCCAGCTCCTCCGTGCTTTGTCCCTCGTTTTTCAGCAGGGCCTGCATAAGTTTGAAGCCCACGCCGCAGCCCGACAACTCCTTGTAGGGGTAGTTGCAGTCCTGCCTTTTCATGTTCAGCACCGCAGTCGCCGCGGGCAGTTCCTCGCCGGGGGTGTGGTGGTCGCAGATGATGAAGTCTATGCCGCGTTCTCCCGCATAACGCACTTTGTCTATGGCTTTTATGCCGCAGTCTAATGCCACAATCAGCGTGCAGCCGTCTGCCTGCGCCTGGTCGATGCCTTTGAACGAGATGCCGTAGCCCTCCGTGTAGCGGTCCGGAATGTAGAACTCGAGGTTGTCGGTCCGCCGCGACAAAATGCTGTAAACCAGCGCAACGGCAGTGGTGCCGTCCACGTCGTAGTCGCCATACACCATTATGCGCTCTTTCTCCTCTATTGCCCTGCTGAGCCGCGCAACCGCCTTGTCCATGTCGCGCATGAGAAACGGGTCGTGTAGTTGGTCGAGCGAGGGCCTGACATACGAGCGTGCCTCGTCGCCTGTGTGTATTCCGCGCTTGACGAGAAGCAGTGCGGATGGCTCGGATATAGACAGCTCTTGCTGCAAACGCTTGCAGCAAACTTGCTCGTCTTCAGTCGGTTGCCATATATTCCACACGTACTCCATCTTCTTTTGCGCTTATCTGTCAATGCTGAACTTGTCCGCGTCTTTCCACAGCGGCAGAGCCTGCCTGAAGTGCCGCAGCAAGTCAATGTCAAACTCCGCAATCCGGGTCCCCTCCTCGTCGTCGGCGAACTTGGCAAGCGGCTCAAGACGCGTGTCGTATGCCACCGAGTGACCGTTGTAGTGCAACCCTGCTCCGTCTTCGCCAACTGGGTTTACAGCGCATATATAGCACTGGTTTTCAGTGGCTCGCGCTGCCACAAGCGCGTCCCAGTAGGCAATCCGGCACTCCGGCCAGTTGGCGCACACCACCAGGAGGTCATAGTCGTCGCCGTGCCTGTTCCGCGCCCACACGGGGAAACGCAGGTCGTAGCATATTATCATCCTCATTCTCACACCCTTGTACTCCACCACTGCCGGATTGTCCCCCCTCGTGAAGAACTTGTCCTCGCCGCCGTGGGCATAGAGGTGCGCCTTGTCGGTGAAGACCGGTGTCTCGCTCGGCCGGATGAAAAAACCTCTGTTGTAGAGCCGCTCGCCCCTGTCGTCGCCCACTTTGCAGATGAACGTCCCTGCCACTGCAACGCCGGTCCTGTCGCTCAGTTGCTGCAGGCGGCTGATGGTCTCTCCGTCTGTCGTTTCCGCTAATTCGGGGTGGTCGGTGCAGAAGCCGGTGGTGAACATCTCCGGCAGCACGGCCATGTCCGCCTGACCTTCCAATGCGGCTATGCGCGCTTCCGCCTGCTCCAAGTTGGTCCTCTTGTCCCCCCATGCAATGGGGTATTGGAGCAACGCAACACGCAGCACAGTCTTGCTTTTCTCTTCTCTCATTTTTTTCCTCTCTTCTACCCTGACAGTTCCCTGGCAGTACCCTCGCACGCCGCTTCGTTTCCGCTGCTTCGTACCGTCACACTACCGTATCACTACCGTCTCACACGCTCTCTTTTTATTTCTTTTTGGGCAGAGGGGTGTCGGCGGGTTTGCCTATTGCCTCGCGCATGGCTGTGTCGGCCTGTATGTTTTTCATGCGGTAATAGTCCATTATGCCGAGGTTGCCGTTGCGGAATGCGTCTGCCATCGCCTGCGGCACAAGTGCCTCTGCTTCAATCACTTTGGCGCGTGCTTCTTGTGCTTTGGCCTTCATCTCCTGCTCGTTGGCTATTGCCATGGCGCGGCGTTCCTCCGCTTTGGCCTGTGCTATGTTCTTGTCCGCGTCGGCTTGGTCCATCTGAAGTTGTGCGCCTATGTTCTTGCCCACGTCGATGTCCGCTATGTCGATACTCAGTATCTCGAAGGCTGTGCCTGCGTCCAGGCCTTTCGACAGCACTAATTTCGATATGCTGTCCGGATTTTCAAGCACCTGTTTGTGGCTCTCTGCCGAACCTATCGACGACACTATGCCTTCCCCCACACGGGCAAGAACGGTGTCTTCGCCTGCGCCGCCCACCAGTTGGCGGATGTTGGCGCGCACGGTGACGCGGGCTTTGGCTATCAGCTGTATGCCGTCTTTGGCAACTGCCGTAACAGGCGGAGTGTCAATCACTTTCGGGTTCACCGACATCTGCACGGCCTCAAACACATCGCGCCCCGCAAGGTCTATCGCGGTCGCCATCTGGAACGACAGCGGCATGCTCGCTTTGTTGGCGCTCACCAGGGCATGAACAACGCGCTCTATGTGTCCGCCGGCCAGATAATGAGCCTCCAGACCGTCGCGGCGTACATCCTGCAAGCCGGCTTTGTGGGCTTCTATCATGCAGTTCACAATCTTGGTCGAGGGCACTTTGCGGATGCGCATCAGGAAAAGTTGTATCAGCGAAATGTGCACTCCGCTCACGGCTGCGTTAATCCACAGCATGAAGGGGAAATAGTAAAAGAAGATGATTGTCGCAATTGCAATCATCACAACCAGAAGAATGTTCAGAATTTCCATAATATCAGTGTTTTTAAGTTTTTGGTTCAGTCATTTTGTTCCGTTTCCTGCTCCATGCGCTTTGCGCCGGCTTCCAGTTTCTCTATTTTCTTGCCCGGGTCTGCAAGGCTCACCGAGGAGTCTATTGTCGTGTCAAGCGCTATTTTGTCAATCGTCCTTGTGCGCAAGAACAGCCAGATGGCTGCCGCAGTCAGCACAAGGCTCACCAAAAGAGTCACATGCCCCGCCCACGGAGACACGGCTGTCAGCCTCATGTAAGCCATTGCCACTGCCCCGCCGAGAGAGAGAAAACCGGCTACGCCCGCTATGCCGAAACCGGGAAGTAAAAACAGTTCGGCGACTAAAAGCACAACGCCGAAAAGCACAAGAAGAACAACTATCAATATGTCCATAGCAACAATTTTTTTATTCAGGCTGCAAAGATAATAAATATCTTTGACACGCGCAAATAAAAAATTAAATTTGCACGATTAAAAAAAATACTGTACTTTTGCAGCCGGTTTTGAAACTGACATACCGGCAAACGACACCTTATATATAAATTCCTTATATATAATTATGAGCAAAAATCTTGTAATTGTAGAGTCCCCCGCAAAAGCGAAGACCATCGAGAAGTTCCTCGGCAGCGACTATCATGTCATGTCCTCGCAGGGGCATATATGCGACATTGAGGGCTTCGGAAAAAACAGCACAGGCATTGATTTCGACAACAACTATGCCCCCCACTATGTCATCGACCCGCAGAAGCGCCATCTGCTTGCCTCGCTCAGGCAGGAGGCTGCCAAAGCCGACACTGTCTGGCTCGCAAGTGATGAGGACCGCGAAGGGGAGGCCATTGCCTGGCACCTCCAGCAGGCTCTCGAGCTTGACGAAAGCAGCACCAGGCGCATCGTCTTTCATGAAATAACCAAGACCGCCATTCAGGAGGCTATCAAGAATCCGCGCGGCATCGACTACAACCTTGTCAATGCCCAGCAGGCGAGGCGGGTGCTTGACCGCATCGTCGGCTTCGAGTTGTCGCCTGTCCTCTGGCGGAAGATTACAACGGGGCTGTCGGCCGGCCGCGTGCAGTCGGTGGCGGTCCGCCTTATCGTGGAGAGGGAGCGCGAAATAGAGGACTTCCGCGAGACTGCCCAGTACCGCGTTTCCGCTGATTTCACCGGCAAAAACACTAACGGCGAAGATGTCGTGCTGCGCACCGAACTCAACCACAGGTTCGCCAACAAGCAGGACGCGCTCGACTTCCTCGAGCAGTGCCGGAACGCCGAGTTCAGCATACGCAACATAACCCACAAACCCGCGCGCCGCACGCCGGCACCGCCGTTCACAACCTCCAGCCTGCAGCAGGAGGCGGCACGCAAACTCAAGTTCCCTGTCTCCAAAACAATGCGTCTCGCGCAGGCGCTGTATGAGGCGGGGCGCATCACTTACATGCGTACTGACTCTGTGAACCTCAGCACACTGGCTGTCGCTACGGCAAAAGACGAAATCATAGCTCAATACGGCGACAAGTATCACCACGCACGCCGCTACCGCACCTCCTCCAAAGGCGCGCAGGAGGCGCACGAGGCTATACGGCCCACCTATATGTCTGTCCACTCGGCGGGGGCGAATGCCGACGAAAAACGCCTTTACGAGCTTATCTGGAAACGCACTCTCGCCTGCCAGATGGCTGATGCTGAGACCGAAAACACCCGCATCGAGATTGCTGCGGACAACCTGCAGTACGTCTTTGTCGCAAGCGGCGAGGTCGTCCTCTTCGACGGCTTCATGCGCGTCTATATTCAGTCCTCCGACGACGAGACCGAGCAGACCGGCTATGTCCTCCCGCAGATGGACGAGGGGGCCGTCCTCGCAAGGCAGCAGGTGGAGGCTCAGGAGACTTTCACACGCGCACCTTTCAGATACACAGAGGCTTCGCTCGTAAAGAAAATGGAGGAACTCGGCATCGGACGACCTTCTACCTACGCCACCATCATCGAGACTATCCAGAACCGCAACTATGTCGAGCGTGGCAACGTCCAGGGCAAAAAGCGCGAATATAACGTCATTACCCTGAAAAACGGACACCTCACAGACCGCACCAAATCAGAGGTTTACGGGCACGACACGCAAAAACTGCTCCCCACCGACCTCGGGCGCATAACCAACGACTTCCTCGTTGAGCAGTTCCCCGACATACTCAGTTACGACTTCACGGCCAAAGAGGAGGAGAACTTCGACGACATAGCGGCCGGAAAAGCCGACTGGGTGAAGACGGTGGACGAGTTCTACAAGACTTTCCACCCCTCTATCAAGAGTGTCCCCGCCGGCAAAATGGCAGGGCGTCTGCTCGGCACCGACCCCGCCACAGGAGAGCCTGTCTATGCCAAGATTAGCCGCATCGGCCCCTGCATACAAATCGGCAGTGCCGATGTGGACAAACCACGCTTTGTCTCTCTGCCGAAAGGCACCTCCCTCTTCACCGTCACGCTCGGCGAGGCGCTCACCCTCTTCAACGACTCGCAGCCGAAAGCCCTGATGACCATCGACGGCAAGGAGGTCATTACAGGCGAAGGCAAATACGGCGTTTATATCAAATACGATGGGCAGTTCTTCTCTGTCCCTAAGGGAGTTGTGCCTTCCTCCATGACGGAGGACGACGTGCGCGCGCTCATCGAAAAGCACCGCCGTCAGGCGGAGCCGCTGCACCGGTGGGGCGACATACAGGTCCTCCAGGGGCGTTACGGGGCATACATAAAAACCCCGCAGGGCAATTTCCGCATACCTAAGAACACTGTCGTCGAGACGCTGACGGAGGACGAGTGCAAACGCATTATCGACACGGCGGCGGCTGCGCCGGCTAAAACGTTCAGACGCAAAAAATAACTTTGTTAAAACAAGATATCCGATACATTATGTTTTTGGAAATTCTGAAATCTAAAATCCATTGTGTCAAGGTTACTGAGGCTAATCTTGACTACATCGGGTCTATCACCATCGACGAGGACCTGATGGACGCAGCCCGCATCTTCAGCGGCGAAAAGGTCAGTGTCGTGGACAAAACCAACGGAGCACGCCTTGAGACCTATGTTATCCCCGGCAAGCGCGGTAGCGGCTGTATTTGCATGAACGGAGCGGCGGCGCATCTTATGCACGAGGGCGACGTGGTCATTATCATGGCTTATGCGCTTATGACGGAGGAAGAGCAGCGCAACTTCAAGCCTGCCGTCATCTTCCCTCAAAACAACCGACTCAACTAAAACGCTCCCGCCGTGTTCTTCTCTCTCCTGCATACCGACACTTGTTCCGCTGCCCGCGCAGGCGTGGTGCACACCGACCATGGCGACATTCCAACCCCCATCTTCATGCCGGTCGGCACTGTCGGCTCGGTGAAGGGTGTCTCTCGGAAAGAGCTTGAGGAGGATATTAAGGCGCAAATCATCCTCGGCAACACTTACCACCTCTTCCTCCGGCCGGGCACCGGAATACTGCGCAAAGCCGGCGGACTACACCGCTTTGAGGGCTGGAACAGACCCATACTCACCGACTCCGGAGGATTCCAGGTCTTCTCGCTCACCGACATACGCAAAATGACGGACGAGGGGGTGCGCTTCTCCAGCCACATCGACGGGCGCAAGCTGATGTTCACTCCCGAAAACGTCATGGACACACAGCGCCTCATCGGGGCTGACATCATAATGGCGTTTGACGAGTGCTGCCCCGGAACTGCCGACCGCACTTATGCTCTCGACAGCATGAACCGCACGCACCGATGGCTCGACAGATGCATCAAAAGGTTCGATGAAACCACGGAAATCTACGATTACAAGCAGCACCTTTTCCCCATCGTCCAGGGCTGTGTCTATCCCGACCTGCGCACCGAGGCGGCTAAGCGCCTGCGCGACCTTGACAGGGACGGATATGCCATCGGAGGACTCGCTGTCGGGGAGCCGACCGAGACCATGTATGAGATGATCGAGGTGGTCAACGACATCCTCCCGCAGAACAAACCGCGCTATCTCATGGGGGTCGGAACTCCCTGGAATATTCTCGAGGGCATCGAGCGCGGGGTCGATATGTTCGACTGCGTCATGCCAACGCGCAACGGACGTAACGGCATGATTTTCACGTCGCAGGGAGTTATGAACATGCGCAACCGCAAGTGGGAGGACGACTTCTCCGAACTCGACCCCGACGGCACTTCGTGGGTGGACCACGCATATTCGCGGGCCTATGTCCGCCACCTTATTCACGCCGGAGAAATGCTCGGCTTGTCCATCCTCAGCGTCCACAACCTCTGCTTCTATCTCAGGCTCGTCACTGAAGCCAGAATGCACATCATGCAGGGGGACTTCAAGCACTGGAAAGACGCAATCATCCCGCGCCTCACTGCAAGACTATGAGAATGCCGCGTCCCATAAAAAGGCTTGACTGGTATATTATCCGGAAGTTCCTCGGGACTTTCTTTTTCTCTATTGTCCTCATTCTCAGCATTGGCATTGTCTTCGACATTACCGAGAAAATGGACAACTTCTTCGAGCACCAGCTGACTGTAAAGCAGATAATTATGGAGTATTACATCCATTTTATCCCTTACTACATGAACATGTTCAGCCCCCTCTTCATCTTCATTTCCGTCATCTTCTTCACAAGCAAGATGGCGGGAAACAGCGAGATTATTGCCATGTTTGCTTCCGGAGTCAGTTTCCACCGCTTCATGCGCCCATACTGGATTTCGGCTACTTTCCTCTTTTTCCTCCTCTTCTGGCTCGCGGGCTATGTCATTCCCCCTGCTTCCGGCAAACTGCTTGATTTTCAGGACAAGTACGTCGAGCATTTCAGCAAAGAGAATGCCAATAACATACAGATGATGGTCGAGCCGGGCACTATTCTCTACATCGAGACCTACCGCAAGCAGAGCAACACGGGCTTCCGCGCTTCGCTTGAGCACTTCGAGGGGAAAACACTCACAATGCGTATCACATCCGAGAAAATTCACTACGACTCTGCCTATTGCTGGCACCTTGACAAGTATGTGCGCCGCGACTTCGACGGCCTCCACGAAACAATGACACGGGGAGAGCGACTTGACACGATTATTCCGATGAAACCTGAAGAATTGTTCCTCACCGCCTTCCACGCGCAGCAAATGACCAACCCCGAGCTCAAAGCCTACATGGAGAGGCAGAGGCAGCGCGGAGCCGGCAACATACAGGCCTTCGAAACCGAGTGGTGGAAGCGCTTTGCTTCGCCTATCGGGGCTTTTATTATGACGCTACTCGGAGTCACAATGAGTTGCCGGAAAGTGCGCGGAGGCATGGGGAAAAACCTCGGAATTGGCATCACTCTCTCGGCTCTCTACATCCTTTTTTCCACGGTTTCAACGACATTTTCCGTGAACGGAGTCATGTCTCCCTTTATGGCTGTCTGGATTCCCAACTTCCTCTTCCTTGCCATTGGCTTCTTCCTCTATTTCCGCGTCCGCAAGTAGTTTCCCTCTCCCCCAATCTTCACTTCTCCCGCTCTCGGTCTCTATTCTTCCTCCCCCCAGTCTCTATTCTTCCTCCCCCCGGTCTCTATTCTTCCTCCCCCCGGTCCCTATTCTTCCTCCCCCCGGTCTCTATTTTCCCCACCTCCTATCTCCACCACTCTCCGCTGCAATCTGTTTTCTCTCTTCGCCATAATCTCTTCCCTCTTAACTGCAACTTTTCCCATTCTTCACCGTAATTTTTCCCATACTCCATCGTAACTTTTCCCATACTTCATCGTAATTTTTCTCCCTTTTCACCGCATTTTTTCTCCTTCTCCATCCTAACCATTCTTATTCTTCACAGCAACTTTTCTTATTCTCCACCGCTAACTTTAGTTAGCCCGCTACGTCTTTTCCCGTTTCTCTGCCGCAATTTTCTCCTCTATTTTCCCTTCCGCCCCTCTTCCATCCCCCTTCCATCCCCTTTTCGTCCCCCTTCCGCCTTCCTTCCATCCCGTATCCGGCCTTTATCCTGTCCTTGTCTTTTCCTTATAATATTCCGATAGATAACCGAAGGATAACCGAATGATAGAGCCGACAATACCGCGTGACTAAACCTGAAAAAGGTTGACTCGTTTACTGAGTTGTAATCTTAAAAATCGTAAACTTTTGCCTTGTTTACTGAAAAAGTTTACTCCCTTCCTAAGGAGGTTTACCATTTAAGATGATGCAAAGGTACGACATAAAA
>JAFPZY010000025.1 GCA_017417025.1 Paludibacteraceae bacterium
TCCTCATTCCCCATTCCTCATTCCTCATTCCTCACTCCCCATTCCTCATTCCTCACTCCCCATTCCTCATTCCCCATTCCTCATTCCTCATTCCTCATTCCTCACTCCACATTCCTCATTCCTCACTCCTCACTCCCCATTCCTCATTCCTCATTCCTCACTCCCCATTCCTCATTCCTCATTCCTCATTCCTCACTCCGCTCTGTTGTTCCCTTTGTCTCATTTATTGGTGTACAAGTAACCTGTCACGCAGTCCCCTTTTTCACCGCTGCAAAGGTACGAAGTTTTTTTCAATCCTGCAACTTTTTTTTGCATAAATATTCAAAATGTTTGTTTTATTGCCCCTTGCGCCCGTCGTCGCCGGATAAAATCAGAAAAGCCCCCCTCATCGTGAAGCATTTCCTGCACCACCTCTTCGGCAGCACTTCTTCGCCACCACCTCTCCGCCTGCACCTCTTGGCAGCACCTCTTCGCCACCACCTCTTCGCCACCACCTCTTCGGCAGCACTTCTTCGCCACCACCTCTTCGCCACCACCTCTTCGCCACCACCTCTTCGTCTGCACCTTTTCTCCACCACCTCTCCGGCAGCACTTCTTCGCCACCACATCTTCGGCACCACCTCTCCCCCCGCGCGGCCCCGAATGCCCGATTGCACAAACGATATCGCACACCTTCGCTATTCCCCCGCTGCCAATTACGGCAAAAAGACGGCAAAAGGACGGCAACAATACGGCAACAAATGCCGAGACTTCCCCGACATCACCCCAATATCACCTTGACATCCCCCCGATATCACCCCGACATCCCCCCAACATCACCTTGACAGCACCCCGACAGCACCTTGACACCAAAGGACACCGTCCGGACTGCAGCCGTTTTTGTGCAATAAAAAATCACAATAAATTTGCACACTTCATAAAAAAGCAGTACTTTTGCCCCCGCAAAGCATTTAAGCCCTTGCCGCCGCTCACCGGCGCTAAACAGGAGCGCAGCAAGTGTGCTGCTACATAATAAAAGGCGTTTATTGACGCTTGTTTTGGCTTAGTTAAATCCGGAAAATTTGCAACCCAAAACAAGATTGTGCGATAAGCGTCCTCGTGGGTATGTTAATATCCGTCCGCGCCCTTCAGGGCGGGAGGGTCAGACATATCGGGCGTGGACGTTATTGTTTATTCTTGTTGCAGGGTCTTTCCGGAACCTAACTAAGGAGAATAAGCGTGGATAACATTCACGCTTTGTTTTGTGTATATACCTCCGGAGCGGGGAAATTCAAAGGAGCAGGTGCGGGAAGGTCATAGAGCGATTGCAGAAAAACCACGGAACAGATACGGGAAGGTCATAGGGCGATTGCGGGAAGGCTATAGGGCGATGGCGGGAAAAGCACAGAGAGAGTGCGGAAAACCACGGAGAGATTGCGGTAAGAGCACGGAGAGATTCCAGCCCGATAGTGTGTCGTTAGTGTCTCGCCAGTCTGATTTGGACAATATGGTGGCGCAAACAGGACAAAAGAGGATGACAAAACAAAAACATAAACACAAAAACACAAAGTATAACGGAGGAAGCCGAAAATCCGACAAAGAGTAGGCAAAACTAAAAACACAAAACAACAATGAAAAAGAAACTGTTTACCCTGTTGTTTGCCGTAGCAGCAAGCGTAGGAACTATGTTCGCAGAAAGCGGCAAATGCGGCACTAACCTCACTTGGACGCTTGACACCAGCACAGGCGTGCTCACCATCTCCGGTACCGGAGCGATGACGAATTATGATAATTATGACTCTTCACCCTGGTCTAATAACTTCTCCATAACCTCTGTGACTATTGGCACCGGCGTCACAAGCATTGGAAACTATGCTTTCTATGGTTGCTACTTTTTGACCTCTGTGACTATCCCCAACAGCGTCACAAGCATTGGAAATTATGCTTTCATTAGTTGCAGCAGTCTGACCTCTGTAACTATCCCCAACAGCGTCACAAGCATTGGATATGATGCTTTCCGTGGTTGCAGCAGTTTGACCTCTCCAGTTTATAATGCTCATGTGTTTGCGTTTATGCCAACCTCATATTCAGGAGCATTTACGATACCGGATGGCATAGAATCCATAGCAGGTGGTGCTTTAGAAGGTTGCAGCAGTTTGACCTCTGTGACTATTCCCAATAGCGTCACAAGCATTGGAGGTAGTGCTTTCCGTGAGTGCACCGGTTTGACCTCTGTGACGATTGGCAATAGCGTCGAAAGCATTGGAGATTGGGCCTTCTGGGGTTGCAGCAGTTTGACCTCTGTGACTATCCCCAACAGCGTCACAAGCATTGGAAATTATGCTTTCACTGGTTGCAGCGGTTTGACCTCTGTAACTATCCCCAACAGCGTCACAAGCATCGGAAGTAGTGCTTTCAGTGGTTGCAGCAGTTTGACCTCTGTGACTATCCCTAACAGTGTAACAAGCATCGGAGAGTATACTTTCTCTGGTTGCAGCAGTTTGACCTCTGTGACCATTCCCAACAGCGTCACAAGTATTGGAAGTAGTGCTTTCAGTGGTTGCAGAAGACTGACATCCATCACCATCCCCAACGGCGTCACAAGCATTGGAAGTAGTGCTTTCAGTGGTTGCAGCAGACTGACATCCATCACCATCCCCAACAGTGTAACAAGCATCGGAAGCTCTGCTTTCGCCGGTTGCAGCAATATAACCTCTCTCATCATTCCTAATAGTGCCCAATTCGTTACATCCGGTAATTATAAAACCTTCGATCCTTACATCAATTTGACTTACGTAGAAGCCCCTGCACCTTTCTTTGACATACCCGAGGCACAGTGGCCGTCATATACTAAGAGTTTGAGCCACGTAACGGTAAATGGCGGGGAACTGACAGAAAATGCGTTACTCTTTATCAACCGCTCTTACAAAACTCTCCAAACATTGGATGTCTCCGGCGTAACGAATACTGAGTTTGCAGATGAAGCTTTCAAAGGTTTCTACAACCTCAAAGAGTTAGTTTTGCCCGTCATGTTGCAGAAAGTCAGTTATATGATGGTTGCCGGATGTAAGAATCTGCAATCCGTTGTTATTCCTGCTTCGGTAGAAGAAATCGAACAGTCGGCTTTCGAGGACTGCCGTAGCCTGCAATCCATTACTTTCGGCGACCAACAAGATGCTGCTCCCGCGCGGTTTAACGCACCTGCTTCGACGACAAACAAATTAAAACATATCGGGAACTGGGCTTTCTATAACGCACACGAGTTGAAGAGTATAGAAATTCCAGAAGGCGTAGAAGAGATTGGCGAGGGGGCTTTCTATGGCTGTACTTATTTAGAAGACTTGGTTTTACCTGCATCCGTTCGGTATGTCGGCGACAACACTTTCGCCCTTTGTGCCAAACTGAAGAAGATTACTGTCAATTCCGTAACGCCTCCTTCTATTCAGGCAAAGACATTCTTTGATGTAAAACGACAGATTCCTGTTTATGTGCCGGATGGTAGCGAAGATGACTACAAAGCAGCTGACGTATGGAAAGAGTTCTTCAATATCCAACCCGCATCTGCAATGCCAACCGCTATAGATGAAATGCAGGCATCCGAAGAATTAAAAGGAACTACTCGCAAAGTCTTTATCGACGGACAACTCTATATCCTCAATGGCAGCAAAACCTACAACCTGCAAGGCATGCAAATCAAATAAATTACTCACCCTAAAAAACGTAACAATATGACAAACTATAATTCGCAATTAGAAAATCTCTTTGCTCGTTGGATTGAGCGAAGCGAACAAAACGATGAACCTCGCGAAGAAGGCTACGGACGTATTATCTTCACCAAAGACGGACTGATGGAGAAGAATGATGCAAGTATCAATATCAGTGATGCCTGGCAGAACGCGAAACGACGTATAATGTTTCTTGTAAAAGACCAGCCTTCCGAGTGGTGCGACGACAGCCGATTGTGGCTGCGAGATATTGAAGGAGAGAAGCCGCAAAGCCGGAAGAACAAAGAGAACTGCCGCGCTCTCAAATCTCGCTTTATGCATAACATCGCAAATCTCTTTTGGGGATTATGGAACGCAACGCCCGCCAACTTATGTACAAGCGAACAATTATGCTGTTCTTTCGAGCAAGTCAAAGATTGCTTCAATACACATCCTTTTGCTTATATTGAATGTAAGAAACAAGGCGGTGGCACAAGTATTTCGGACCAAACATTGATACAATATCTGAACAAATACGGGGATTTGTTGCGGGAGGAAATAGAACTGTTGGACCCGAATATCATCGTTTGCACCAATCCGCATATTTATAATTTTGTGCAGAATATGTATGGTAATGAATTTGAGAGAATCGAAGGACACAACAGTATCCGTGTGGATCTCAAGCACAAGAAAGTAATACTATGCTCTTACCATCCGAGTGCTTGGAATGTTAATGTCTATGAAGGTGTAATGGATCATTTCCGTGCATATCTCCAATCAGATATTTGTAAAATTGTATAGGTATGTATTGGAGATTTTTTCTGTCTGTGGGATGCTTCCTTTATTTTATGCTTTGCCTGTTTAGTGGTTTTCATTATTGCTAAAATATACTTTTCTTCAAAGCATAAGAAGCCGGAGAAGTAAAGTAGTATTATCTATCTCCTCCTCCCCGACACCACTCGCTACAACCTGCAAGGAATGGAAGTAAAGTAGGCGAAAGTTAGTAGAAAGACCGCTTCGCTCAAAGTCGAAGGTCGAAAGCCGGAAGACCGCTTCGCTCAAAGCAGAAAGGCGAGTCGTCCCACAGCCCCATCTGGGGAGTGCGGACGGCTCGCCTGCAATGTCAGTGTGCCACTTTCAGACCTGATTTGCAATGCAGAGATGGCATTTTTAAGAAAAAAGACATTTTTTTGCAAAAAAGGTGATAGATTTACCCCTTTTTTTGACTATATATGGAGGGGCATGGATAATTGAAGGCTTTTAGTCGAAAGTCAAAAGTCGAAAGTCGAAAGTCGAAGGTCGAAGGTCGAAAGTCGAAAGTCGAAAGCCGAAAGTCGAATGTCGAAAGTCGAAGGTCGAAAGTCGAAGGTCGAAAGCCACAGCGGACACAACAACCGCAGACCGGATGCCTGCTTCCCCCGTGGCAACAGCTAAGCGCAACCAACGAATAGTGACTTTGCCGGATAACGGATAAAAGCAGCAGCTTTGTACTCGCAAAAAATGCGTATATACGCAAAAATTACGAATAGAATTTGCACATATCGGGCAAAAGCAATAACTTTGCACACTTTTCGGCAACAATATGATATTTGCAAAGAACACAGACGAAGTGAGCGCAATGCTGTCAGCCGGCTACAGGGGCAGGCAGGTGCTGGCAGTGGCAGACGTGAACACCGCCGCTTTCGTGCCGCGCGGGGTGGAGACACTGGTTATGCCGTGCGGCGAAGAACACAAGAACATAGAGAGCGTGGAACAGATATGGGACTTCCTGCATGCGCACGAAGCAACACGCGACACAGTGCTGCTGTGCACCGGCGGCGGAACAGTGACCGACACGGGAGGCTTTGCGGCTGCCACCTACAAGCGCGGCATCGACTATCTGAACATCCCGACGACGCTGCTGGCGATGGTGGATGCCTCTACGGGCGGCAAGACAGGATTCAACCGCAACGGCGTAAAGAACGAAATAGGGTGTTTCAAACAGCCGGCGGAGACCGTAATATGCACAGCCCTGCTCAACACCCTGCCCCGCGAGGAGATATTGTCGGGCTTTGCGGAGATGATGAAGCACGCACTTGTGGCGGACAAGCGCGAGTATGTGCGCTTGCTGGCGATGCTGGAGGACGGAAGTCTGCAACACACCGAAAGCGCGGAGTTTGCGGACGCGGTCAAGCGCTCTATCGCCATCAAAGAACGCATAGCCGGAGCCGACCCCGAGGACAGAGGCATAAGGAAAACACTCAACTTCGGCCACACAGCGGGACACGCTCTGGAGGCGGCGGCGATAAGCAAAGGCAGAGTGCTGCGCCACGGCTACGCAGTGATGCAGGGCATGGTGGCGGAACTTTATCTGAGCGCGCTGAAAGAGGGCATGCCGCATGAGATACTGCAACAGATGAGCAGCGTAATGAGGGAGTACTACGGCCGTGCGGAGTGCGGCTGCAACGACATGAAAGAGCTGCTGCGCCTGATGAGGAGCGACAAAAAGAACAAAACCGCCGGAGAGACCAACTTCACCCTTCTGGCAGATGCCGGCAAGCCGCTGACCGACCGCCACGCCGGCGAAAAAGAGACGGAAGAGGCGCTGGAGTACCTGTTCTCGATATAGGCTCCCGCACACAAGCCGGCAAACATACAACAAGAAGAAAGAACAAACGCAACAATGACAAAGAACCTGCTATTTGACTTGGGCGGCGTGCTGATAGACCTTGACGTGCAGCGGTCGCTGAACGCTATGCACGCACTCACCGACGGGCGGCATGCCGTCACACAAGTGACTGCCGACGGACTGCTCGGCGGGCACGACTCCGAACTGATAAACCTCTATCAGACAGGCGATATAACAACCGACGAGTTTATCGGGACTATACTGCGGGCGTGCAAAAAAGGAACCACCCGCGCCGAAGTGGAGGCGGCATGGTTCGCCATGCTGCTCGGCATAAAAGAGGACAAACGCACCCTGCTCAAACGCCTGAAAGACAAGGGATACGGAATATACATCCTGTCGAACATCAACGAGCTGCACGTAGAGTGGGTGCTGGAGCACTGCCCCGAACTGCAGAGCGCCGACGGCCTGTTCTTCTCCAACGAGATACACCTCTCGAAGCCCGACCCGCGCTGCTACAGCCATGTGCTTGAGCATACGGGGATACGGGCGGACGAGACGCTGTACATCGACGACCTGCGCCCCAACATAGAAGCAGGCCTCAAAGCCGGGTTCAGGTGCATGCACGTAACAGACGACAAGTGGACGGAGACGGTGGCAAAAGAACTGCTATGACAGCGCTGGAGGTACTGCACAAATACTTCGGATACGAGAGCTTCCGCCCCCTGCAGGAGGAGATAATCAACTCTGTATCAGCGGGGAAGGACACGCTTGCTCTGCTGCCTACAGGCGGCGGCAAGTCGCTCTGCTTCCAGATTCCTGCACTGATGGCGGCAGAGGAGAGCGGCGAAGGTTTGTGCCTTGTAGTCACCCCCCTGATAGCACTCATGAAGGACCAGACGGAGAACCTCCGCGCACGCGGCATCCACGCCGCCGCCATCTACACCGGCATGAGCCACGACCGCCAGCAACAGGCGTTGGACAACTGCCAGTACGGGCCTTACAGGTTCCTCTACGTGTCGCCTGAACGCCTCGAGAGTCCGGACTTCCGCCGCCGTCTGGCTCTGCTGCCCATAACCATGATAGCCGTCGATGAGGCTCACTGCATCTCGCAGTGGGGATACGACTTCCGCCCGAGCTATCTGCGAATATCGGAAGTGCGCGGGCTGCTGCCTCCTTCGCCGCATACGGGGCGGCGGGTGCCGGTGCTGGCAGTCACAGCAACAGCGACACCCGAAGTGGCGGAGGACATACAACGCAGGCTGAGCATGCAGGGCGAAGAGCCGCAGTGGAACGTCTTCAGGCAGTCGTTCAGCCGCAAAAACCTGTCATACATAGTGCGCCGCTGTGCCGACAGCCGCGCCAAGACAGAGCAACTGCTGCACATCCTGCAGCGGGTGCCGGGGTCGGCAATAGTGTATGTGCGCAACCGCAAACACACCGAAGAACTGGCGCAAGTGCTGCAAAACGGGGGGATAGAGGCGCAGTTCTATCACGCAGGACTGACCACTGCGGAGCGGACACTGCGGCAGGAAGCATGGAAACAATACGGCGGCACCGGAAGCGGCGGCACAAGGGTGATGGTGTGCACCAACGCCTTCGGCATGGGGATTGACAAACCGGACGTGCGCATAGTGCTCCACTTCGACACACCCGACTCGCCCGAAGCCTACTTCCAGGAGGCGGGACGGGCAGGAAGAGACGGCAAGACGGCCTACGCCGTGCTGCTGTATGCGCCTGAAGACAAGGGGAAAATGAGGAAACGGATAGCGGACAACTACCCCCCGAAAGAGTTTGTTGAGAAGGTCTATCACAACACAAGCGACTACCTGTGCGTGGGCGCGGGCAGCGGCGAGGGACACACTTTCGCCCTGCATATCGACGACCTGTGCCGGGTGATGCACCTGCCCGTGCTGCAGACCTACTCCGCCCTGCACCTGCTGTCGCAGGCAGGCTACATCGATTTTCAGGAGGAGCAGGAAACGCAGGCGCGCGTGCGCCTCAACGCCCCAAGGCAGGAAATAGCGGACTACCGCCTGTCGGCGGCGCAACAGGAACTGATACAGCGCATTATGCGCAACTATCCGGGCGTGTTCACCGACCTGCAGTATGTACACGAGGACATTAACAACGAGGTGCACGAGTTGCTGGCCGGACTGGCGGCGCGACACATAATAACCTATATACCGCGTACACGCGCGTGTGCCATAACATACGTGCAGGAGAGGCAGACAGAAATAAGGCTGTCGCCGGAGACGTATGAAAAGAGGGTCGAGAGCTACACGGAGCGCCTGCGGGCGATGAGCGAATATGCCGGGCAGTCGAGGTTCTGCCGCCAGCAGCTGCTCCAGCACTACTTCGGCGAAGACGATGCGGAGCCATGCGGAACATGCGACGTGTGCAGAGCCGCACTAAAGCAGAAAACTGATACAGGGAAATAAAAAAAGGGGACAAGCCCCCAAAATCTTATGAAAAAAATCCTTGTTCCTCTGCGGCTTCCGCCCTCGAAAGGAGTGGTACCTCTTGGAGTTGAACCAAGGACACATGGATTTTCAGTCCATTGCTCTACCACCTGAGCTAAGGTACCGTGTTTCCCAAAGCAGCCGGCGCATTGCACACAGGCATAACCCTGAAAAAGCGTGCAAAGGTAATACATATTTTTGAACTGACAAAATTTTTCGGCAAAAAAATGCAAAATAATGCAAAAAAACGTAAAAACAAGCACTAAACACACAGAAAAACCCGCAGAAAAGCTGCAAACAATAGCTGTGGCGCGCAACGGCTTCAGTGACAAGTTCGGCATTCCCCGCCAGCCGCGGGAAGGGTCGCTGCTTGTTACGAGAATAGAGTTCATGCCTGATTTCAGGTCGAGAGACGCACTGAGAGGCATAGAGCAGTACAGCCATTTGTGGCTGATATGGGGCTTCAACGCCGCAGCAGGCGCAGAAGACGGGACATGGAAAGCCACAGTGCGGCCCCCGCGCTTAGGCGGAAACAGGCGTGTGGGAGTGTTCGCCACACGGTCGCCTTTCCGCCCTAACCGGCTGGGGCTGAGCAGTGTGCGTCTGCTCGGCGTAGAAGACGAGGGGGACAAAGGACCGGTGCTGGTGGTGGCTGGGGCGGATATGATGGACGGCAGCCCTATATACGACATCAAGCCCTACATAGCCTACACCGACTCGCACCCCGAAGCCCTCGGCGGTTTTGCTGACGAGCACGCAAACGACAGACTTACTGTGCATTGGGAGGCGGACACGACACAGATGCCGCAAGAGACAAAAGCGGCTCTGGAGGAGATTCTGCAGCAGGACCCGCGCCCTGCCTATCAGCACGATGCAGCACGGATTTACAAACTCGACTACGCAGGCTGCAAGGCGGAGTTCCGTGTGTCTGACGGTGTGCTGACCGTGACAAAAGTAGAGGCCGGAGAGTAAAAATTGCATTTTTCCGTCAAAAAAACTTGCCATATACATATTTTTTTGTATCTTTGCAGGCTTGATATGCTTGCAAGCCTTATTGTTTTGTAAAACAAAAAAACAAATATATGAAAAAACAATTTCTGCTTATTGTTGCATCCTGCCTTTTCATGGGGCTGAATGCAAAAACAATCTACCTGAACACAGGTGGTTACGAGCTCTGGGAGAAGGACGGGGCCGACAAGTTCGCCGCTTGGCACTGGCAAGGTTCCGGCGATGGCCAATGGACAGGCTGGATGACCAAGCTGACAGGCTTTGTGTGGCAGGTGGAGATTGACGACAACAGCGACCATGTTATTTTCTGCCGCTTCAACAGTTCCAAGACCTCTCCGGCATGGGACGCAGATGTGTGGAACCAGACTGAAGATCTGACCGTCAGCGACAAAAACCTGTTCACCATGAAAGACTGGGACAAAGGCGAATGGAGCGCATACACCCCTCCCGAAATCACTTACCACATTGCAGGTAATGGCACTGCAGGCAATCCGTGGTGCTGCGAGGCTGACTGGAAAGCCGACGGCTGCCCGCTGGACAAAGACAGCAAGTCGGTCACTTTCAGCAATGTGCCTGAAGGTACCTACCAGTTCAAGATAACCGACGGCACTTGGGACACCAACTGGGGCGCAAGCAGCATGAACAGCGCAGAAAGCACCAAAGGCTGGAAGACGGGCAAGGACAACAACGTGCTCTTCAAAACCAAAGCCGCAGGCGACATCACCGTCAGCTTCGACCCAAAGAAAGCTTCTATCACACTGACCGTTGCGGGCGGCATTGACGATGACATATACACCGGCGCAGTGCCGTCCGAGTGCACCGACGTGCTCATGCAGGGCTTCTATTTCGACTCTTACGAGGTGAACGACACCGCCAAGAACGGCACCGACCTCTATGGCGACACCAAGTGGCGCACGCTGTACAAACAATCAGGCGAGATAGGCGCTTACTTCGACCTTATATGGCTCCCGCCAAGTGCACTGTCCTCAGGCACAGGCTATTACCCGCGCCAATACAGCAACCAGAACTCCGACTGGGGCAGTCGCACGGAGCTGGAGACTCTGATTGCGGCGTTCCACAACAGCGGCACCAAAGTGGTGGCCGACGTGGTGCTCGACCACATGATTGCAATGACGGGCTGGTGCAAGTTCGCAACAATGAACTTCGGCAAGTACGGCACCTTCAAACCCGACCTCTCATGGGTGTGCAAAGGCGACGAAATCAACACCGACACAAGCAAGAAGAAAGAGGCGGGCGACTGCTTCGGCAAAGCCACAGGCCCCGATGACGAAGGCGACAACAACAACGGCGCACGCGACCTGGCACACAGCAAGAAAGAGGTGCAGGACTTCAGCAAGGCCTACCTCCGGTGGCTCCGCACGGAGATGAAGTACGACGGCTTCCGCTGGGACGAGGCAAAAGGCTTCGACCCGCAGCACATAGGCGAATACAACGATGCAGCACAGCCCTACATCTCATTCATCGAGCGCTGGTCAGGCACCGACGACATAACCTGGGCCATCGAGCGCTCTGGCCGTAACACTATGGCACTTGACTTCCAGACCAAATACAGCGCCTTCGACGGCATCGCCTCCTTCGACTACTCGAAGTGCAAGGGCAGCGGGCTGCTCGGCGCAGGCTACTCCAGATACGCCGTCACCTTCATCGACAGCCACGACTGGTTCTGCCGCGGCAACGGACAGGAGTTCGGAGGCAACGGCAAATCGCTGACTGCAGAGCTGAAAGACCGCCTGCTGCAGGCCAACGCCTTCCTGCTCGCCATGCCCGGTGTCCCCTGCGTGTTCTACCCCCACTGGTATAAATACAAGGAGGAAATCAAGCCGATGATCAATGCCCGCCATTTGGCAGGCGTGCACTCGGAGAGCCAAATCTCCAAAGAGAGTGCCGACCACGACGGCTATCAGTGCACCGTCCAAGGCAAGAACGGCTGGCTCATACTCCAGCTCGGCAGCAAGACCACGCACGAGGCCTGGGACCCCGACTACAAGCTTATAGCACAAGGCCCCGGCTACGCTATGTGGGTGAACGCCACAGGCGACGTGGCTCCGGGCATCATCGCCACGCCCGATGCCGCCTTCGAGGACAAGGAGAAAGGCATTGAAGTGACCCTCAAAGCGGCCGGCGGCAGCGGCGAAGCCGTCCTCTACTACACCACCGACGGCACCGAACCCACCACCGGATCAGCCAAATACACCGGCCCCCTCACATTCAAAGAGACCACCGTGCTGAAAGTGATGGCTGTGTGCGGCACGGCCAAATCGAAAGTCCAGACCTACACCTACACCTACCGCGAGCCGCTCAAACGCGGCATACGCGTGCGCTTCCGCAAGCCCGCACAGTGGGAGAAAGTGTATTACTACGCTTGGATTCCCGGCACCGACAGCGAGGGCAACGCCACCTCCGAAAACATAATGGGCGCATACCCCGGACAGCGCATCTACCAGGACATGGACGGCTGGTACAGTTATGAGTTCGACCAGTCGCTCACCACAGTCAATTTCTGCATCTCTTCCGGCGAAGACTGCGGCGGACTGAACGTGCGCTCCAACGACCTCGCCATCGACTACGACACCGACTACGGCTGGGAGGAAGGCTTCGAAACAGAGAGCCAGTATGAGGTGGTACTCGACGAAGGCACTACGCTCACTCCCGCTTTCGACCTGAGCATCAGCCCCGAATCGGGCAACTTCCGCGACAAGACGGCCGGCGTGCGCGTACACATAAACGCCGTGGGCAAGAAAGGCACAATGGTCTATTATTCCACCGACGGCAGCGACCCTGCAGGCTGCGCTACCCCAGTGACAGACAGCATCAGCTTTGTCGTGCACGAAACCACCACCGTGCGCGCCTTCGCCTACGACGCTTCCACCGAACAGAAAACTGCCGAGCAGACTGCCGTTTACACCTACAAAGAGCCGCAGACAGGCCCAATCACCGTCAACTTCATCAAGCCGCGCGCTTGGGAGACCTTATATTTATACGCCTTCACGCGCGTGAAAGTGGACAACAAGTACAAAGACACTCCCTACTCTCTTGACGGCAAATCGCCCAAATGGCCAGGCATGGAGTGGACGCAGACCACCACACTCAACGACTCCGTCTGGCACACATGGACCATGTCGGACAAAATCAAAGAGGACGTGAAAGACAAGGACTTCTACGTCATCTTCACCGAGGGCGACCACAAGCCGCAGACCCAGGACATCTATCTCACCGAGAGCACATGCTTCGTTTGGCGCGCCGACTGCGGAAAAGCGGTTGTCAGCCCAGACTGCGACGGCAAAACAGACATTGAGGAAATAATTGCTGAAACAAAAACCAACAATGACACATACAAAATTGTCACAGACGACCGTCTCGTCATTATTCGCGACGGTGTTATGTATGATGTGCTGGGCCGCAGGCTCTGAACTGCAGGCGCGCAACATCTACCTTGACACAGGCGGCACAAGTCTGTGGAACAAGGACGGCGCAGCGTTCTTCGTCCACTCGTGGGGAGGAGCCGCGGAGGCCGACCTGAAGATGACGGCCAAAGACGGCGACATATACGAAGCCGCCGTCCCCGACGACAACACCAAAGTCATCTTCGTCCGCATGCCAGGCACGGCCGCTGCGCTCGACTGGAGCGGCAAATGGAACCAGACTGCCGACCTCAACATACCCGACGGACAGGACATGTACACCATCACCGGCTGGGGCGAGGCTGACGGCATCTGGTCTGCCTACAGCCAAAGCACCAACGGCGACAACGGCAAGGACAGCCAAAGTGGCGGCATCACTGACTCCGCTGCCGACTTTGCCACTGCCGTGCCAGCCGAGTGCGAAGACATTATGCTGCAGGCGTTTTATTGGGATTCTCACGTCAATCGCGGCTTCGGCGACACCAAGTGGCAGACACTCTTCCAGCAGGCCAACGAGATAGGCGAGTGGTTCACCCTCGTTTGGCTCCCGCCTTCGGCAAGGCCGTCGGGCATCAGCAGCGGACTGGGATATATTCCTGACGACTACAGCAACCAGTCGTCGAACCTCGGACTGAAAGCCCACCTGCAGTTCCTGCTCAAAGCCCTCCACGACCGCAATGTGCGAGTGCTGGCGGACATCGTCATCAACCACTGCGGCAACTACAACAACAAGTGCAACTTCTTCGAGCTCGACTTCGGCTCCTTCGGCAAGTTCAGCCCCGACAAAGACTGGATAACCAGCGACGACGAAGGCGGATGCGGCTCGTCTGGTCACAAGGACGACGGACAGCACGAAGCCAACTACGGCTCCGCACGCGACTGGGACCACCGGAACACGCAGGTGCAGGCCATGTGCAAAGCCTACCTGCAGTGGATGCGCAAAGAGATGCTCTACGACGGCTTCCGCTTCGACTACTGCGGCGGATACAACGTCAGCCACCTCAACGACTATATCGCGGCCGCCAAACCCTACTTCTCCGTCATGGAGTACTGGTACGGCGATGCCGCCACACTCAAAACACGCATTGAAGAAGCAGGCCGCAGCACTCTCGCATTCGACTTCGCCAATATGTACACCGCCCTGCGCGACGGCATAGCAAAAAGCAACTACCTCAACTGCATGAACGCCGGACTGCGGGGACAAGGCTACAGCAAGTACGCCGTCACCTTCGTGGACAACCACGACACCTTCAACCGCAGCGACAACAATGTCACCGACTTCTGCGGCAAAGGCGACGGCTCATCCATCAACAACAAGTCTGCCGTACTGCAGGCTAATGCCTACATCCTCTCCCTCCCCGGAGTGCCCTGCGTCTTCTGGCCTCACTGGGTGAAATACAAAACCGACATACAGAAGATGATAACCGCACGACGCAAAGCAGGCATACACTCCGAGAGCCGCGTCGAGGAAATGGGCGGCAAGGGCTTCTACGAAGCCATTGTCCACGGCAAGCACGGACAGGTCATTCTCTATCTCGGCGCATCAGCATCCAAGCCCGCGCCTGAAGGATTTAGCGCAGCCTCTGTCGGGACAAACTACGCCATGTACTACTCCACCTCCGGAACATCTCTTCACAACATCGCCGGCAACAGCACTGCCCCCGACTGGAGCAGGCCCGTTTACAGCATCACAGGTCAGCTGGTGGACCGCAGCTACAAAGGCGTGGTCATACAGAACAACAGAAAATACATGTTATACTAAAACTCTATTATTATGAAAAAGCTCAACTTTCTTCTCATCGCTCTTTTGAGCCTTGCTTCACTCAATGCACGCACCCTCTACCTCCAGCCTAACGAAAACTGGAAAAAAGACGGTGCACGTTTCGCCGTTTACGGCTTTGTCGATGATAGCGACCACAACTGGTTCAGCATGACCGCCGTGAACGAAAACATCTACTCCGCCGAAGTGGATGACAAGTACACCAACATCATCTTCGTCCGCATGAACGGCGCAAACACGGAGAACAACTGGGACGAAGGCAACAAGTGGAACCAGACTGCCGACCTCTCCGTGCCCGACGACGGCAAGAACATGTACACCATCGCTGACGGTGCCTGGGACAAGGGCGATGGCACATGGTCGGTCTATGATAATCAGGGCGGAGACAACGGAGACAACGGCAATAATGGCAACAACGGAGACAACGGCGACAACGGCGGCGATGAGGATAACGGCTCGCTCGAAGGCTGGTTCTACAAAGGCTACATCGACGGCAAAAACGTTGAACCTTCAACTGCAACTAAGTTTGTTAAAGGCACTGCCGATTTCGCCTGCACACAGAAGAGCTATATCTTTGTCCTTTATCAGGATGCCAACGGAGGCGTGCAGTACATGACAAGAGGCTATCACGAAGGACTGACTCATCAGACAGTGTGCAAAGGTCTGGAAAACGAAACCGGCGAAAACAAAGGTGACTCTATGCCTCTTGAGGCGGACATGTACACCCTTTATCTATATGACAATGAGGATGGTACTTACGAGTTGTCAATTGAACCGCTTGAGGGCAAGAAACTTGTCGGCGCAGAGACCGACGCGCTGGAGGAAGTCACCTATACGCTTGACCGTCAGGCTCCTATGTACAACATCATGGGCATGCAGGTCAGCCCCTCCTACAAGGGCGTCGTCCTCCAGAACGGCAGCAAGTTCGTCATCTTCTAACCTCCTCCCCCCCAAAAAAAAGAACCGAAGGACCATATAAGGATAGAAGACAACAGGGAGTACAACTATAAGAACTAAAAGGACTAGTACACCTAGTAAAACTAGCACAACTAGTAAAGCTAGTACAACTAGAAATACTAGTAAAACTAACACAACGACTAACACTCCCCCGAATAAGAACTGCCTGCAACATAATTGCAGGCAGTTCTTATTCTCCAATCTCTCCCTCTCTCCTTTCCGCAGTCTTCTACCCTCGCAGTACCGTCACACTACCGTCTCACTACCGTCTCACACCGCTCTGCCACACACCCGCATTTGTCACACAATCCTGACCGCGTTGTTTTTAAGCAGAGCATCCATCGTGACTACAGGCACCGGATAAGCCTCAAGCGGTCCGCCTTTGGTCTTTTCGTACACCACTCCGCGAAGTCCGCTGAAAGCTATGCCTACGAGCGTGGAAATAAACACAGTGTCAAGACGCACTTTTTTCCCCTCGCTGTCGATATTGGCAATAGCATTCAAATCTGAAATGCCGAAACAATATGCCACACCTGCTTCAAGCAACTCTCTGTCCCTGAACACGTAACGTATCTGCGGTGACACTGTAATAGTGTTATCCCGCATGTTCAGATTAGTGGTCAGCCTGTACTGGAAACCCAGATTCTGCGCAGACAGCTCTGCCGTATCTTCGGTGCCGCTTTTGTCTGTATATACCCCGTCTTCTATTGACAAGAGGCGGTAGTGTATGTTGTTTTCCATGTCAGTTGTTGTTTAAGATACAAGACTTCTTATCTCCGTATTATTCCAGCCGTCGTAATCCGCCCAGCGCGGCTGCTTTACGCGAAGCGGGATTGCCTTTCTCTCCGAAGGATATAGTTCCGCCATAGCAAATTGCGAGTATGTCTGTGCTCTAAGTATGGGGAAAGCCATATCTTCCTCTTCCCGACTGCCGGTTACAGCATCTCTTATTTTGGCGTATTCGTCTTCGTCAAACAGCCCTGCGGCTGTCTCTGCATAGTGCTCCATCACACCGTCTATCGACAACAGCGACAACATCCTCCCCACCGACAGCGACGGCATTTCACCGTTTTCGTAAAGCCTGTACTGGTTGTCCCCAAGCCCGAGTAGCTTTGCCATATTCAGGGCCGACAAACCGTACTTTTTCCTGCACGCTTTCAGCTCTTCCGCAGAAGGAATTCCGTATTTGCGGCGGTACTGCTCATACACCTGTCCGAGGCTTTTCTCGTCCAGACTGCGATCCGTGAACTCCGTGCCGGTGTCCTCGCATACATAAAAATAGCGGATATAGGAGAACTCCTCTCCTCTGTAAGTCAGCGTGTCCTCTTCTTGCTTGAGCAGGACTTTGCCTCCTGTGAACGGGCTGGTAATCATGGCGTTTGGTTTTTTAGCGGGTAAGTTAATGGATGTTCGGCGGGGTGGAACGATATGCACACATTGGCACTGTCAGGCAGTCTGTTTATGTAAATTTTTATATACACCTCCGTCCCGTTTATCCTTTTCCCGAACATCCAGACATCGCCCTGCCCCGTTAAATCATTGGGCGCAGGACCCTGATAATAGTCTTCCGGTGTCAGACCCAGTATCACCTCATCGCGGGTCATTGGCGTAATGCCGAGAGTGGCAAGGATATGCGTGTTCTTGGGGCGGCTGTCTAAGTAAAAGATGCGGGGATTGGTCCAGCGGGTACGCTCTTTGAAGAGTTGAAGAAACTGCTCCACCTGCTCTCTTGTCGCACTGTTTGTAGCCATTTCTCTGTCTTAATGTTTGCCGCACTTCTGCCGGTAGCTGCATATCAGGGTTTTGTCATAAGCGGTGCTATATCTGACAACTTGTTAATATCTGGTTTTATCTCTTTGAGCAAAGCCCTTATGCCCCCTTGCCGGCAAGCTTCCTCACAAAAGACGCTGCAAAGATACGGCGTTTTAATGATATATGCAAATTATTTTTCGTAAAAAAACAACTTATTCGTTGCTTTTTTGTGCAATTTCCGCCATTTTACCTTCAAACACCCGCTGGCCGCCATGCCTGAATAAGCAAATGACAATAGCAGCCGCTCACCGCAAGCTGAAAACTTGCGGTGAGTGGCTGCTGCATAAGGTGATGCGTGCTATGAATATCCGCCGCAGCTCACAGAGCGGTCTTGCGGCCGTTGATGATATAGATGCCCGAAGGCAGCGCCGCCGGTGTCTCACCCATATACTGCCCTGTCACCGACCATACGCCCTGCCGCCGGCCGTCTGCCGCCGTCTGCACGGTGCCGGTGGCATTGCCGCTCTTCTCGCGGATGCCGGTGAACCAGTCGCCCAGACCTTTCTGCGCCTTGTATGCCGCCAGTCTGCCGTCTGGGACGATGACCACTATGTCTTTCGCCGTTGCGCCTGCAGCCGATGTCCACGGATTAAGAGCATCGCCGCTCTCCGCCGTGGCGCATGCGGGAGGCGCATCGCCCAGAAACTCCAGCGTGTCGGCGGCCGTCAGCACTATGGCTGACAGGCCGAGCTCAGTCAGCGTCGCAGGCAGCACCACCTTGTGCGTCGGCATGCCTGTGCCGCCTATGCCGTCGTGCTCTATCGTCTTCACGCCTTCGGGCAGCACTAATGTGCCTTTGAGGCTCTGCATCTGCGTGAGAGCAAAAGCCTTGACGGTCCGCAGGTTGCTCGGCACCTCAAAGTCCAGCCGGCTTGCCGCCGCCTTGCGGAAAGCGTACTCGCCCAAAGCCGTCACTTTGTAGGTCTTGGTGTAAGCTCTTCTGCTGCCCGTGTTGCTGGCTCCGCCGCCGGTGAGAACAAAGACCGCCGGAACGGTCAGTGTCTCCTGCGAGTATAGTTCTCCGAGCCATTCGTCACTGTCGCCTATCTCCGCCTCTTCGGTCTTGTCGTCGCACAGGAAAACTATGCCCGTAGCATCATCCACATACGGCTCCTGCGAAACCGCTATTCTGTGCGGCGCGCTTCCCCATAACGGCATCACACTTGTCAGTGCAAGAATAAAAATGATATGCAACCCTCTGTTCATATCGGCAGAAGAAAGTTAAAGGTCTCCTGAAGGATCATCGTTGCCGCCGCCTCCGTCGCCTTGTCCCGGCATATCCGGTCCTAATGTCGGTACTGATGCTGCCAAAAAGTTCTGTGCCTCCATAACATGCACAGCAGTCATTGGATAAAGATATTTTTTCATGGTTGTCTTTTTATGCCGGCACGGTTGCCCGTGCCGGCGTTAGATGTTAATTGTTAGATGTCAGTTATCAATTGATCTTCGCTCCTGTTGCGTCGTAGCGTACTCCTTCGCGCTCGATGACCAGAATGCCGTTCTCCATGTACTTGCGCACGCTGCTGTTGTCCTCCTGTCCGGCTGTCTCAACCTCGGTTGCGGTCTGTCCGTCAAGCACAATGCGCACGCGCGGCTGCAGGTAATAAACAGTGGTCTCGTCAAGCTCGAAGTATCCGCGGAAGGCGCGCATCCATGTCTCTTTGGTCAGCGACAGATAGTACAGCTTGTTGGCGTTCAGATAGATGACTTTCTTCTTCGCATCGTCGGTTCTTTCTGCATCCAGTTGTGTTCTTGCCTGTGTGTTGCGGAACCATATCTTGCCGCCGGCATCGCCGCTGTTATTCTTGTCATAAGAGCCGTCTTCTATATTCTGCAACTCAACATCCGCGAAGGTGGGATTGGCAGCCGCCGCTGAAGAGTAGAACAGATAAGGTCTGTTGGCTTCTATGATGGTGGTGGGCAGGAAGTTGAGGGTCATATATCCATCGGTGTTATATTCCATCCTGTCAAGTTTGTAAACGCTCCCGTTGAAGGTGCTTCCTGCCTTGAGAGTAGAATAACTGAACGGCAGTGTGAACACATTCCACGTGTTGGCACTCATCGTGCGCTCATAACGGACGCTCACCTTGTCGCCTGAAGTTGTCACGTCACTCACCAGTTCCTTATAATCGTTGTACCACACATTGTCGGACTTGTAGGTGTCTTCTATAACAATCACTTCGTCACGCTCGAACACTGCAGTCAGGTTAAGGTTGCCTGCAAGGCTGTTCACTGTGTAGGGGTTGTCTGTGCTGACCTGTGTGCCGTTGTTGCTGTCCTGCCACTCACGGAAGTGGTAGAAGTTCTTGGCTTCCGCTGTCAGCACTACCTGGCTGCCTTCTTGTACGTCTGCGCCGTTCGAAATGCTGTTGCCGCCCGCGGTCGCTGTCACGCTCCTGCCGTGTTCGCCTTCATGGAACTGAACTTTGTAGGTGGTGATGGCCTCTTCCCAGTTGGCGGTCAGTGTCTTGTTGCCCGTCGAACCGTGGGTAATCTCGGTGACGGGTGTGCCGCTCATTGTCCAGCCTGTGAACGTCCAGCCGTCTCTTGCACCAGGGTCAGCCATAGTGATGGTCTCACTCTCCACATTGTATGAGGTCGGGTTGGTGTTGGTAGCACCGTTCAGGCCTTCGTAGGTGAGGTTGTAGGTAACGATGTTCCACAGTGCCGTCATTTCCACATCTTCTTCGATTGCAATCTCGGCACCTGCGTCTTCCATAAAGTCCATACCTCCCATATTGAATGACCATTGGTCGAACTCATAACCGGTCTTGGTGGGTGTGGGCAGCGTTATTTCCTCTGTCCAGCCCCAGAAAGCGGTCAGAGCCACGGTAGCTCCGTTGGTAGTGGTCAGGTTATTGACTTCAGCTCCTTCCTCATAGTAGTTATTGCCATCTGTCCATCCGTCAGCGGTAGCTGTTACAGTTGCCGAAGCGGGGCTGTTGCCGCCTGTTGCGCCGTTGTAGTTGTAGGTGGCGGTAGCTGTCGGAGCGGTGAAAGTGTTGGCTTTCAGGTTCTGTGCCACGCCGTAGGTGAACACCTGGTTGGTCATTGTGCCGCTGCCGCCGTTGGGTGCAAAGGATACGTTGTAAGTATTGGCAACCCACTGTGCAACGTATGTTACATCGCTTGCAGGCATTGTGCCGGTGAAAGCAGGTGACCAGCCTGTGAAGGTGTAACCAGTGCGCGTTGCCGTAGGAGCGGTGATGGTTGCCCCTGCGTTTACACTGCCTGCGGCGGTATAGTCGCCCGACAACTCGCCGCCATTGGCATTCCAGCCGAGGGTGTAAGCAACTGCTGCAAATTTAGCTTGAAGCGTGAGGTTCTTGGTCTCCATCTTCACTTTGAATGAACCATCGCCATTATCTATGATATACTGATGGTCGGCACCTTCCCAACCGAGGAATGCACTGGACGGTGTGGGAGTGAGCGTTACCCAAGTACCATATTGGTACGTGCCTGAACCTGTTTGGGTGGCGTATGCAGAAGCAGTCAGCGTTACCGTTCCTCCGTTTTCACCATTGGCAGTAAGCGTCATAGACGGTTTAGTTCCGGCTGTGTAA
>JAFPZY010000026.1 GCA_017417025.1 Paludibacteraceae bacterium
AAGTTACTGCTTTTTTACGATATATGCAAGTTTCTGGGCAAGAATCTTCGGAATTTGTTAAATTTGCATTTAAAATCCTCTATTTTGGAAATTGTATAGGTTTTCTAAACGTTGGAATAATTTTGGAAAAAGTTTGGAAATGGTGTGTACTGATTAAAAATGAAATTATTTTGAAGAAAAGTGTTGAAATATTTGTGTATATCAAAAATTTTTAGTAAATTTGCATAGTTTTTCCAAAGTGAAAAAATCGTGTAAACATCGGGTAAAACCCGTGTGAACGAAAGTGAAAATTTGAAATATTAACTCGCTGTTCAAGAGCAGAAAACAGCACCTAAAAGGATAATTGGAGAACCAGGGGTTCGAATCCCTCACTTTCCGCTTAAAAAGAATTAGGGGCAGCCTATTGGCAGCCCCTAATTCTTTTTAGAGTCAGAGAGTGATGAGGTCGGCTTTTTGCGGGATGGTGATGTTGCGGAAGCCGGCTTCGTAGAGGTGGTCCTTGTATGTTTCCTGTGCTGCCGACTCGCCGTGGACGATGAAAGTGCGGCGGATGTCCTCCACCTTCTGGCAGGAGGTGATGTATGAGAGCATCTCCTTCCAGTCGCCGTGACCGGAGAAGCCTTCAATCTTCATAATCTGCGCTTTGATGCGGTGGTCGAAACCGAAGATGCTGATCCACTGGCGCTTGGGGTCCTGAATACGTGCACCGAGAGAGGTGGGAGTGCAGTAGCCGACGATGAGAATGGTGCACGACGGGTCGGAGATGTGGTTGGCGACATGGTGCTTGATGCGCCCCGCCTCCATCATGCCGGAAGCGGAGATGATGATACAAGGCTCGTCGCTGTTGTTGAGGGCTTTGGACTCGCGTATGTCGGTGATGTAAGTGAGGGTGTTGAAGCCAAACGGGTCAGGGTCGAAGCGCATGGTGTCACGCACGTCTTCGTTGAGCTGGTCAAGGTACATGCGGAAGACATGGGTGGCATTGACGGAGAGCGGCGAATCGACATAGACCTTAATGTGCGGCAGGCGGCCATCGTTGTAAAGCTGGTTGAGAACATAGACAATTTCCTGCGTGCGGCCGACTGAAAACGAGGGGATTATGAGTTTGCCTTTCTTATAGACACAAGTGTCTTCAACCACTGCGAGCAGTTGCTCTTCGCTGACGAGCGTGTCCTCGTGTAGGCGGTTGCCGTAGGTGGACTCGCAGATGAGGTAGTCGCACTGCGGGAAAGGCTGTGGCGAGCAGAGGATATGGCTGTGGAGCCGCCCGAGGTCGCCGGTGAAAGCGATGCGCTTTGTTTCGCCGCCGTCCTGAATCTCCAGATTGACAATGGCAGAGCCAAGCATGTGACCGGAGTTGATGAACGTGACGAAGACCCCGTCGCACACCTTGTAACGCCGCTCATAATCAACAGTGATGAAGAGTTTCATACAGCGCTGCGCATGATTGACATCGAAGAGCGGAGTGATGGCAGGCTTATGGAGACGCGCCATCTTCTTGTTGTACCAGCGCACGTCCTGCGCAAGTATGTAGGCCGTGTCCACAAACATGAGCGCGCAGAGGTCGCGTGTGGCAGGCGTGCACACCACATCGCCGCGGAAGCCCTGCGTCCAGAGATAGGGGATAAGACCGCTATGGTCGATGTGGGCGTGCGAGAGAATGACGGCATCGATGTCCTGCGGGTCGAAACCGAGATTGCGGTTGTCTGCGTCGGTTTCCATGCCCTTGCCCTGGAACATTCCGCAGTCGAGCAGTATCTTCTTTCCGTTTTCAGTGGTTATCAGGTGTTTGGAACCGGTGACTTCACCCGCCGCTCCGAGAAACTGTATTGTCATAAAAAGCGCATTTATGTATTACGCCACAAAATTACAAAAAAGTTTGTATTTTACCAAAAAAAGTTTGCATTATTGCTTTTTTTTCAGTAATTTTGCAGCAAAATCAGAAAACGCTATGAAGTTAAAGACAATTATCATGTTCAGTATGGCACTGCTCGCCGCAAGTTGCGGCTCAGAAGAGGCAGGAGAAGAAAAAACTCCGATACAAAAACCGTCAATAACCATAAGCGGCGGCAGACTCACCCCGGAAGCCCTCTGGGCGATGGGCCGCATCGGCACCGCCGTGCAAGACATCGAAACGGGCTGGATAGCCTACACCGTAAGCTACTACAGCGTGGAAGAAAACCGCTCGACGACATGGATACGCATCTGCAACCCCTTTGAAAAAGGTGCTAACGGCGAAGAGATGTGCGTGCTGGACGAGTTTGTCGGCAGCGAGCCGGAATGGTTTGGCAACAGCGGCGTGTTAGCCTTCATGCGCAACGGCGGGATGTTCCTGCGCAGCGACGGGCATGACGTGCCGGTGAAAGGTGCGGAGGAGATTGACGGATTTTTGCTCAGCCCCATGCGCGACAAAGCGGTGATTATCAAGCAGGTGAAGACAGTCGCAAGCACAGCTGACAAATACCCTGACCTTCCGCTGGCAAGCGGCCGCGTAGTGGACGACCTGATGTACAAGCACTGGGACGAATGGACCGAGACAGCGCCACAGCCCTTTGTCTGTGACCTGCAACTGGCCTATTTCGGCGAGGGCGAGAGAATAAGGTCCGCCAAAATAAGCGGAGGGGAGAATATTCTGGAGGGGACTCCCTATGAAAGCCCGATGAAGCCCTTCGGCGGCGTGGAGCAACTGGCGTGGTCGCCCGACAACAACACGATAGCCTACACCTGCCGCAAAAAAAGCGGACTTGCATACGCAGTATCGACCAACTCGGACATATATTTATATAATGTACGCACGCGCGAGCACAAGAACATGACTGAGGGAAACATGGGCTACGACCTCAATCCCTGCTACTCGCCCGACGGCCGGCACATAGCCTGGCTGAGCATGGAGCGTGACGGCTACGAGAGCGACGAGACGCGGCTCATGGTCCAGGACACGGAAACAGGTGAACGCACATTCGTGACCAGGACCCTTGACTCAAACGTGGACAGCTACTACTGGCGCGACAACAGCCACATAGTGTTCAGCGCAGTATGGCACGGCACAACAATGATGTACGAAACCGACCTTGCCGGCAACCGCCGCTGCCTGACAGAGGGGCAGTTCGACTACGTGCCCGTGGAAGTGCTCGCCGAAGCCTCGGAGGACGGAAGCAAGTACCTGTGCCTGAGGCACTCCATGCGCGAAGCCAACGAACTTTACGAGGTGACCTCAAGAGCAGGGGAACAGCCGGAAATAAGACAACTGACACACGAGAACGACAATATATACAGCCAGATAGAGATGGGCACGGTAGTGCCCCGCTGGCAGAAAACGACCGACGGCAAGCAGATGCTGACGTGGATAATACTGCCGCCTGACTTCGACCCGCAGAAGAAATACCCAGCTCTGCTCTACTGCGAAGGCGGCCCGCAAAGCCCCGTGAGCCAGTTCTGGAGTTACAGGTGGAACTTTATGATGATGGCCGCCAACGACTACATCATTGTAGCCCCCAACCGCCGCGGACTGCCGGGCTTCGGCCTGAAATGGAACGAGCAGATCAGCGGCGACTACGGCGGACAATGCATGCGCGACTACTTCACGGCGATAGACGAGGCCTGCGCCAACCTGCCATACATAGACAAAGACAGGCTAGGCTGCGTAGGTGCATCGTTCGGCGGATACAGCGTCTATTGGATTGCCGGCCACCACAACAAGCGTTTCAAAGCGTTCATAGCGCACGACGGCATCTTCAACATGGAGATGCAATACCTTGAAACAGAGGAGAAATGGTTTGCCAACTGGGATATGGGCGGCGCGTACTGGGACAAGAACAACGCCACTGCACAGCGGACATTCGCCAACTCGCCGCACAAGTTCGTGGACAAGTGGGACACACCCATACTCTGCATACACGGCGAGAAAGACTACCGCATTCTGGCCAACCAGGGAATGGCGGCTTTCGATGCGGCAAAGATGCGCGGAGTGCCGGCAGAACTGCTGATTTTCCCCGATGAGAACCACTGGGTGCTCAAGCCGCAGAACGGCATACTATGGCAGCGCACATTCTTCGCATGGCTTGACAAATGGCTGAAAGACAATTGATAATAGATATTTATGGACAACACATTCGAACTGTCGCTGCTTGAGGACGACGAGCGCGAACAATTAGACTACATCTGGAACCTGCTGCCAGAAGAGGACAGGAAAAACATCAGCAAACAGGACATCCTGTTCGTGCTTGACGCAATGGACGACTTCCTTGAAGAGGAAGGGCTGCTCGAAGTGGACGAAAAAACCGGCGAAGTGACTTATTTGGACGGCGATATAGATGAGACCAGGCAGTTGGACTACATCACTGCCGCCGCCAAAGAGGGGGCAAAGACACACTCCTGCTCGGCACTGACATCGGCACAAGTGCAGATTATTCTGGACGGCGAGATGCAGTTCGGGCTATCGAAAGGCTGGTACACAGAAGAAGATTAAGGCTATGTCAGAACTGACCAAACGCACAATATCAGGGGCATTGTATGTGGCTGTCATTGTGGCATCCATACTGCTGAACAGCACTGTGTTCGGCCTGCTGGCGGCGGTGCTTGCCGTACTCGGCGTGAGGGAGCTGATGGTGATGGAAGGCGCGGAAAAGCGCGACATCGTGTGCGCCTGCATAGGTGCAGTGCTGCTGTTCTGCGCGGCATTATCAGTGAAAAACATCGGCAAAGTCACATCATTATGCATCTTAGTCCTGTATATTGTATATATTCTTGCATACTGCATCGCCGAACTAAGGCGCAAGGAAATCAATCCTGTAAAGCACATAGGTCTGCTGATTGTCAGCCAGTTGTGGATAGTGATGCCCTTTGCGGTAATGTATTTTACCGCCGTGGCAAGCAAGATGCTGCTACTCATGCTCTTCATCACAGTGTGGGTGAACGACACAGGTGCCTACTGCGTCGGCATGCTGACAGCCAAACTGCCAGGCGGCAACCACAAGATGAGTCCGCGTCTTAGCCCTAAAAAGAGCTGGGAGGGACTGATAGGAGGCATATTGTTCTCTGTTGCAGCAGGTTGCGTCTGTGTCGCGGTCGGCTGGGGAGACGAATACGGCATCAATGCAACAGAGTTCACTTCGTTTCTCATTGCCGCTGCAGTAGCGGTGATGACAGCCATAGCCGCCACGCTCGGCGACCTTGCCGAGAGCGCTGTGAAGAGGAACGCAGGCGTGAAAGACTCCGGACGTTTCCTGCCAGGGCACGGAGGAGTGCTTGACCGCTTCGACAGCATGCTCTTTGTCGCATTGTTCGTCTTCGTTGTCGCTATAGTTTTTCTCACGGTTGACTCTGTAATATATATTTCCTGCTGATTGCCGGCCGACAGTGGAATGAAGTTGCTTGTACAAATACTTAGTCTGCTGCCTCTGCGCGGGCTTTACGTGCTGAGCGACTGCCTGCTCTACCCGCTCATGTATTATATCGTGCGCTACAGGCGGACCATCGTTGCCAAGAACCTGCGCAACGCCTTCCCCGCAAAGACAGGCAAAGAGAGGCGGAAAATAGAGAAAGGCTTCTACCGCCACTTTGCTGACCTGTTTGCCGAAATAATATGGAGCTACCGCGCAAGCGAAAAGCAACTGCGGGAGCACTACATACTTGAAAACGTGCCGGAAATAGAAAAAGTTATTCATGAGAAAGGCGGCATCTTCTTTGTGCTGGGGCATTTCGGCAACTGGGAATGGACACCGGAAATACAGCACCGCTACAGCGACAGCCGCATACAGCAGTACAACGTATATCGCCGCCTGAAGAACAAAGGTGCGGACGAGGTAATGGTAAGCTTGCGCGAGAAGAGAAGCGGGCGCGGCACCGGCATAGAGAAGAACGACCTCGTCAGGCGGCTGATAGCCCTGAAACAGGAGGGGACGATGTACTCGCTCGGGCTGATTAGCGACCAGAAAGTGTCGCCGCAGAACACCTATTACTGGACCACCTTCCTCCATCAGGATACAGGTTTCCCTGGCGGAGCCGAAGTGCTGGCAAAGAAATTCGACAAGGCAGTAGGCTATGTTCACAGCACACAAGAGCGCCGCGGAGTTTACAGGGTGAGGGTCGATTTGATAACAAAAGACCCCGCGAATACCCCGCAAGGATATATCACAGAGCGGTTCGCACGCATGCTCGAACAGAACATACTTGAGCAGCCCGAGCTGTGGCTATGGAGCCACAACCGCTGGAAGTGGAAAAGAGAAGACAAATAACGTCAGGATGAAGATGAAATGCAGCGTGATAATACTCAACTGGAACGGCGCGGAGATGCTGCGCCGATACCTCCCGTCGGTGGTGGAATACACTGGAGACAAGGACGTGGAAATAGTGGTGGCGGACAACGGCTCCACCGACGAGAGCCTGCAAGTGCTGGAAGACTTCAAGGACGTGAAGCTGATACGCCTTGACCGCAACTACGGCTTTGCGGAAGGCTACAACCGCGCCATTGCACTCACCCGCAGCGACTACTGTGTGCTGCTCAACTCTGACGTGGAGGTCACGCAGGGCTGGCTCCGCACGCTGTTAGACTATATGGACACGCACACCGACACGGCTGCATGCCAGCCCAAGATACTCAGCTGGACCGACAAGACACGCTTTGAGCACGCCGGAGCTGCAGGCGGATATATGGACAAACTCTGCTATCCTTTTTGCAGAGGCCGCATTCTGGGCGATGTGGAGAAGGACACGGGGCAGTATGACACCGTGGCAGACATCTTCTGGGCGAGCGGAGCGTGCCTGTGCATAAGGACTGATGTGTACAACAACCTCGGCGGACTGGACGCGGACTTCTTCGCACACATGGAGGAGATTGACCTCTGCTGGCGGGCGCAATGCCGCGGATGGAAGATTGCGTGCGTACCGCAGTCGGCGGTGTATCACCTCGGAGGAGGAGCGCTCAACTACGAGAATCCGCGCAAGACATACCTCAACTTCCGCAACAACCTGCTGATGATATACAAGAACATGCCTGACAACAAACTGCGCAAGGTGATGTTCCTCCGTTGGGTGCTCGACTATGCGGCGGCGGCGCACCTGCTGTTGAGCGGCAAACCCAAAAATGCTCTCGCCGTCTTTCAGGCAAGGCGCGACTACTGCAAGATGCGCCGGACCGGGGCTTTCAGAGCCAAGCGCAGGGAGAACATGTCAAAGGCTGTCGTCCCCTACCCCGCCTCCATATCGCAGCGCTCCATTCTCTTCGACCATTACCTCCCCCGCTGACACATCTCTTCTGCTCTTAATACGGCATACAACAAACTGAAGAAGCCTTTCGTAGCGTAGCCCCTTGACAACGGTATTTGTGCCGGATTTGACGAATTACTTTGCTATTTCCGCTTTCAGGGCTTCGCTTATCTTCGGGCTTATCTGCTTGTAGGCATCTCTGCCCGCCTCATCAAAGCCTCTTACAGAACCACCCTTCTGCGTAAAAGTGTTTTCGTATATACGCTTGCCCGAAGCCGTTTTCTGAACTGCCGATTCCACATCCACGTATGCAAAATAAGAGACACAAGATAGCGCTTCGTCTCCTGCGTCTCTGCGGTCATCAGCACCTCCTCGTCTGCCGACTCGTCTAACATTGCCAGGCGTTTCTGGTCTGCTTCTATGGCCTCTATCTGCTAATTGTATGCATTGTCATAAGTTATAAGCCCGCAGTCCTCATTCTCCGCTTTCCACAAAGTTCCGCTTGGCAAACCTAAATCGACATAGCCTTCAGCCGCTGGCTTCGTCTTGCCTCCTACCACTCCGCCCGTTTGGCGCTTGCCTCCGCCCATACACACATACCCACGAACTCTTCGGCCGAGCGGATCACGGTGTCGATGTTCGGGTTCTGTTCTCTCTGTCGCAGCTCCTGATAGCGGTCTATTATGGTGTTGGTGTCGAGAGTTCCGTCGGCCACT
>JAFPZY010000005.1 GCA_017417025.1 Paludibacteraceae bacterium
CATAGTTCCGGACCCGAAGGTGGTGCTGCTCAACAACAACCGCCTGTACTACATGCTCGGGAGCACGACTTACATGCGTGCCTTCAGAGGCTACTTCTATCTGCAGCAGGCTCTGTCAGCCCCCCGTGCGCGCATTGTGCTGGGCGGCAGGACGGCAACGGAGATAGAGGTTGTAAGTGGCGACACGGGGGACGGCACGCAGGTGCGCAAGTATGTTGAGGACGGCCGTCTGGTGATAGAGCGCGAGGGCAAAAGGTACACAGCCGCGGGGACACGGATCAGATAGTGGCAGGTAAGGTGTCGGACGGCTGCCGGACGGCGGTCGGATGGCGTAATGACCGCGGCCGATAGTGTGTCGTTAGTGTCTCGTCAGTCTGTTTTGCCCATATAGGGGGCGTGGGACAGGCGGCAGAGGGGAGCGATGTTACGGCACAGGGAGTGCGATGTTCAAGCGCAGGCGATGCGATGTTACGGCACAGGGAGTGCGGCGGGAAGAGATTGACATGCACGGCATTAGGGCCTCATTGGGGCGAATGTGCGTGCGTGTTGAAATTTTTTCTGCATTAAAGTTTGCGTGAATGAAAAAAAAGCAGTACCTTTGCAGCCGATTTTACGCTTATGCCAAGCACAGAGGCAAATATGGCAGGTGAGTGCAACGGGGCAACAGTCCGTGAGAGCAATGGGGGAGCAGTCCGCGAGTGCAACGGGGGAGCAGTCCGCGAGTGCGGCGGTGCAACAGTTGTCCGCGCGGGGGAAGGATATGTGGTATGTCCGGCGCGCTTGGAGCAGGGGAGGCACGAGTTTGACTTCGTGCTTGACGACGAATGGCTGCGCTCTGTGGAGAAAAGCGAGTTGCTCGGGGGCCGAGTGGCGGTGCATGCCAGTCTATTGACAGGCGGTGCTGCCGGTCGCGAAGGTTCGCTGCTGTCGGTGCACGTGAAAGGGACGGTGCAGGTGACATGCGACCGCTGTTTGGAGCCGGCAGACGTGGAGACGGATGCGAGTGACGAGCTGGTGCTTGAAGAGCGGGAGGAGAAAGAGGGCGTGGACCTGGCATGGGCGGCATACGAGACAGTGAGTGTAAATCTTCCTTTGGTACATTGTCACCCCGCAGGCGGTTGCAATCCGGCAATGGATGCGCTTCTCCAAGACCACCTGTGCAGTGCCGCGGAAGAACCCGAAGAATAAAGAAAACGGCTAATGCCGTCAGCCCCCAAGAGGGGAGCTGCAGAATGTACAAACAGAAAAAAAACAAATAATTATGGCACATCCTAAACGAAGACAATCGCACACCAGACAAGCGAAACGTCGTACACATGACGTGGCAAAGATGCCCGCCCTTGCAATCTGCCCGAACTGCGGCGCACACTACATTTATCATACCGTATGCCCGAGCTGCGGTTATTATCGCGGCAAACTGGCAGTCGAGAAGGCAGCCGAGGCATAAGAGGACAGCGGATGACAGAGTATGAGCCTGCATGTGCAGGCGCAACGACATCAGATTTCAAGCGGGGCAAAGAGTGCTCCCGCTTGGAGTCGTTATAAAAACACAACAACAGAGGAGGGTATATTTCTAAAAATCCTGCGTTTTTAGTGTTACCCTGAGGAAAACAAAAATAACAACTTTTATTTTCAGAAGCACCCTTATGTTTCAGCGAAACAACGGCTCCCCGCGCCGGGGAGGCTACCGCATGGACGGGAGTCCGCGCGAGCAGAACGGCGCAACAACACCATCGCCGACCCGCGGCAGCAGACCGCGCTTCAACCCCAATGCCCGCCCCGAGAGAGCGGAACGTGTGGACTACAACCGCGAGAGGACAGACTATCGGCGCGAGCGTATAACGACAGCCGGCGGCATGCGCGGCAATATGAGCGGCAGAGCAGACGAGGCCGACCGCCAGTCACGTCCCGCCCGCCCGCGGATAATGCGCAACGACGCGGTGTACAGCCAGCGCAAGCGCGTGCAGTATGCAGAGCGCTATGAAGACCCGACAAAACCGATACGCCTGAACCGCTATTTGGCAAACGCGGGAATATGCTCGCGCCGCGAGGCCGACGACTTTATTCTGGCAGGCGTGGTGACAGTGAACGGGGAAGTGGTGGACAGTCTGGGCACAAAAGTGCTGCCGACGGACAAAGTGATGTTCCACAACCAGCCCGTGCGCCGCGAAAGGAAAGTGTATGTACTGCTGAACAAGCCGAAGAACACCGTGACCACCACGGACGACCCGCAGGAGCGTCACACCGTGCTTGACATAGTGCGTAACGCCTGCACGGAGCGCATTTATCCCGTCGGCCGCCTCGACCGCAACACCACCGGCGTGCTGCTGCTGACCAACGACGGCGACCTTGCAGCCAAACTGACACACCCCAAGTTCGGGAAAAAGAAGATTTATGCCGTCACTCTCGACCGCGACCTTGCCCCCGATGACGAGCAGACACTGCGCGAAGGCGTAAGACTCGACGACGAGAAGATAGTGCCGGACGCACTTGAGTTCCCCAAAGACGACAGGCTGCACATAGGCTTGGAGATACATTCGGGGCAAAACCGCGTAGTGCGGCGCATGTTCGAGAAAATAGGCTACCACGTGATGCAGCTTGACCGCGTATGCTTCGCGGGACTGACGAAGAAGAACGTGGCACGCGGGAAATACCGTTTCCTCACCCCGAAAGAGGTGGCAATGCTGCAGATGGGAGCTTTTGAATAAGCGCAAGAGAGAAATGCGTAGGCGACTTACATACGTGCTGTTGGTGCTGACCTTATTATCAGGTGCGCGCGCGCACGCGAGGCGCGCCGTTGGCATGACGGGCATCTTCGGCGACGACAGCCGCATAGTGTATGCGGGCCGCACCCGGGCGGAAGGGCATTCAGTGTCCTTCGACTGGACGGGGACCTACATGCGCATCGCCTTCAGCGGCACGGAGCTGCGCATGCGCTGCTCCGACTCGGGGCGCGACTGGCTGAACGTGTGGATTGACAGAGAGATGTCGGCAGAGCCGGACAGCGTGATAGTGGTTGGGGGTGACATGGTGGTGACCCTGTATGCCGACAACCGCAAGCATGCCAAACCGGCAGTGCACCACGTGACGGTGCAGAAACGCACCGAGGGCGAGCAGGGGAGACTATGCGTCAGAGAACTGCTTGTCCGCGGCGAGCTGCTGCAGGCACAGCCGCTGAAAGAGCGCTACATAGAGTTCGTGGGCGACAGCTACACCTGCGGTTTCGGTGCGGAGAAGAGCGTGAGCAGCGACCCCTTTTCGCCCGCGACGGAGACAGCCGCCAAGTCGTACGCGGCCATCATAGCGCGCGCTTTCGATGCAGACTATGTGCTGATTGCACACTCGGGCATGGGGGTAAGCCGCAACTACAACTCGAACTTCGCGGGCCGCTACATGCCCGACCGCTATGAGCAGACTTTTGACATGGACACGACCGTGCGTTGGGTGCCGGACAAGAGCGGCACAAAGCCGTCGCTGACGGTGGTGATGCTTGGCGGGAACGACTTCTCTACAGGCTTTGTGCCTGAGTATGAGAACTTTGAGAAGCACTACAGGCAACTGCTGGCAGCCGTGAAAAGTGCATACGGGGAAGAGCACCCCGTGCTCTGCTGCACCAAGAAAGGCCACAGGCAACTGGCTGAATATGTGAGGCGCGTGACCGACAACTGCGGCATGCGGGAAGTGTATTTCGCGACAAGCTTCGAGGCACTTTACCACGACGACGACCGCGAACTGGGCGCGTGCTCGCACCCCAATTACAAGGCGCACTGCAAGATGGCATGCAATTTGCTGCCTTACATATCAACAATAACAGGCTGGGAGATGCCTGCGAAGAAACCGGAATAACAATCGTGCGGATCTCCGCATAACATGAAAACAATACAACTATGTGTGGAATAGTAGGTTACATAGGACGACAACAGGCGTATCCCATACTCATCAAAGGTTTGCACCGCTTGGAGTATCGCGGTTATGACAGCGCAGGCGTAGCACTGCTTAACGGAGCAGGTCAGCTGAATGTGTATAAGGCAAAAGGCAAAGTGTCAGAGCTGGAGGCATTTGCCGAGGAAAAAGACCTGAGCGGCACAGTGGGCATAGCCCACACCCGCTGGGCGACACACGGCGAGCCCAACGTGAAAAACGCACACCCCCACTGCTCCATGTCAGAGCAGTTGGCCATGATACATAACGGCATAATAGAAAACTACGAGTCTCTGCGGCGCATGCTGCTCAATGAGGGTTTCCGCTTCCGCTCTGACACAGACACGGAGGTGCTGGTGCAACTGATTGAGTATGTGTATAATAAAGAGCAGACCGACCTGCCGACGGCAGTGCGCACGGCACTGCGCCAGGTGTCGGGAGCATACGCCATAGCCGTGATAGACCGCAGAAATCCGGACATGGTGGTGGCCGCCCGCAAGGGGAGTCCGCTGGTTGTAGGAGTGGGGGACGGAGAGCTGTTCCTCGCGTCGGATGCGACCCCCATAGTGGAGTACACTCCGAACATCGTCTATATAGGCGACGAGCAGATGGTTATCCTCGAGCGCGGCAAGCAGCCGAAAGTGCAAATGCTTGACGGCAAGGAGGTTCAGTATGAAGTGAAGCACCTCTCTCTGTCTATCGACCAGTTGGAGAAAGGCGGTTTCGACCACTTCATGCTGAAGGAGATATTCGAGCAGCCTGCCACTCTGCGCGCAGCTTTGCAGGGTGGCGAAGAGGGCCGAGGGGGCACCTCGCTTGTGGAGCGCATGCTGCCTGATTTCGTCAGACACAAAGAGCGTTTCCTCAATGCGCAGCGCATCATCATCACCGCCTGCGGCACATCGTGGCATGCGGGGCTGATAGCCAAATACGCACTTGAGGAGTTCGCGCGCATTCCTTGCGAGGTGGACTACTCGTCGGAGTTCCGCTACAGGCAACCGGTTGTGTCAGAGCACGATGTGGTGATAGCTATCTCGCAGTCGGGCGAGACAGCCGACACCCTGGCGGCGATAGAACTTGCCAAGCAGCAGGGGGCGCTGATATGCTCGGTGTGCAATGTGCACGGCTCGTCTATTCCGCGCCTCTCGGACGGCTGCTTCTATACTCACGCGGGACCGGAGATAGGTGTAGCCTCCACCAAAGCTTTCACCTCGCAGGTCATCGTCCTTACCATGCTTGCCCTTGCCGTGGGACGCGAAAAAGGTGTGCTGCTGGAGGAGCGTTTCGCCAGCCTGACAGAGGAACTGCAGCGTCTGCCGCAGAAAGTGGAGACCGTGCTGCAGCAGGATGACACCATCCGCGCTTTCGCCTCCACCTATACTTTTGCGCACGATGCCATCTATCTCGGGCGCGGGTACAACTTCCCCGTAGCACTTGAAGGAGCACTCAAGCTGAAGGAAATCAGCTATATACACTCGGAAGGCTATCCGGCAGGCGAGATGAAGCATGGTCCGATAGCACTTGTGTCGCCCGAGATGCCGGTGGTGGTAATTGCCACACAGGGCGCCACCTACGACAAGGTGGTGAGTAACATCCTCGAAATAAAGGCCCGCAAAGGCCGCATCATCTCGATAGTGACGGAGGGTGACAGGCAGGTGCGCGATGTGTCGGAGTTCTCTGTGGAGGTGCCGGCCACCGACGAGTGCCTGAGTCCTATTATCAATGTGGTGCCGCTTCAGTTGCTCTCTTATCATGTGGCGGTGTCGAAGGGGTGCGATGTGGACCAGCCCCGTAATTTGGCCAAATCGGTGACAGTGGAGTAGGGATGTACGGACTGAAAATCAGGTTATTGCTGTTGTGCCTGTCTGTGGCTGCCGGTATGCAGACGGCTTTAGGCGCGGAGCGTCAGTTCAGGGCGGTGTGGTTCAGCACTGTCGCCAATATAGACTGGCCCTCCGAGCAGGCTGTGGGGCATGCCAGGATGCAGAAAGAGGAGATGACAGCCCTGCTTGACAAGATGCAGGCACTGAACATGAACACCGTCATTTTCCAGGTCCGCCCGACGGCTGACGCGCTCTTCAAGTCGGAGCTGGAGCCGTGGAGCGCATGGCTCACCGGCAAACAGGGACAGGACAACGACGAGACTTACGACCCGCTGCAGACAATGGTTGAGGAGGCTCACAAGCGCAGAATGGACGTGCATGTGTGGATAAACCCCTACCGCGTCACACTCGCCAAGACCCCTGTGACAGAGCTTGACAGCGGGCACCTGTTCTTCCGCAGGCCGGAGATGTTCTGGAAGTACAACGGGCAGTGGTACTTCGAGCCCGGACTGGACGAGACGCGGCTGTGGCTGTGCAGCGTGGTTGCCGACCTTGTGAGGCGTTATGACATACAGGGCGTGCACATGGACGACTATTTCTATCCTTACCCCGACCGCAAGACCCCTTTGCCCGACTCTGTCTGCTTCCGCAACAACCCCCGCGACTTCGACAACATAGAAGACTGGCGGCGCAACAACGTGAACATGGCTATATGCGAACTTCATGACACCATAAAAGCCATCAAGCCGGAGGTGCAGTTCGGCATTTCGCCTTTCGGCATCTGGCGCAACAAGAGCTCCGACCCTCGCGGCAGTGCCACCAACGGCCTGCAGAACTACGACGACCTCTATGCCGATGTCCTTCTGTGGATGGAGGAGGGGTGGATAGACTATGTGGTGCCGCAACTCTATTGGGCTATAGGCAGCAAGGCGGCTGACCATGCGGAGCTGGCCAGGTGGTGGGCTGCACATTGCTGTAAGACAAGACTTTATATAGGTCTGGCAACATATCGGCAGCAGGATCCGAAGCAGGCTGCCCGCGAAGGGAAAAAACTCAACCGCAAAGACCCGTGGTCAAACGGCAACGAGATTTGCCGGCAGTTGCGTCTCCACAAGAGCATACCGCAGATTGAGGGCGAGGTGTTCTTCTCGCTTAAGCCTCTGCTGAAAAATCCGATGGGTCTGTGCGACAGCCTCCGCCGCAACTATTTCTCTACATACGTCGAGGCTCCTCTGCCTCTGCCTGCGCCTGTGGAGTGACCACTCCGTCTGTGACGCTGAAAAGGCGCGCGTCGTGCCCGTAGCCGGCTATCATGGCTGACAGGTGCTGGCGGTCGGTGTCCGTGAGGAATATCTGGCCGAACCGTTCTCCGCTGACAATCTGTATGATACGGCGCACGCGCTCTGCATCCAGTTTGTCGAAGATGTCGTCCAGCAGCAGAATAGGTTTGCCGAGGTACAGCGCCTGCGCCAGTTTCATGGCAATCAGGAAAGTCTTCTGCTGCCCCTGGCTGCCTGTGCGGCGTAGCAGGTGTTCGCCGAGCTTCATGTCCAGTTCGTCTTTGTGCACGCCCTGCGAAGTCCAGCCCAGGATGATGTCGCGGCTGCGTGTCCGCACAAAGGACTCCGCCAGGTCGCGGTCCTGCAGTTGCGAGATGTATTGCAGGTGCACTTCTTCCGCCCCGCCGCTTATCTCTGCATGTATGTCCCTGAAGAGCGGCACAAAGCCTTCCATGAACTTCCCTCTTGCGGTGAATATCGTTTCAGCCGGCGCAATCATCTGCTGCTCATAGACTTCCAGCATTCCGCTGTCGGCCTCGGGGTGGTCAGCCAGATGTTTGAGCATGGCGTTGCGCTGCTTGAGCAGAGTGTTGTAGCGGGTCAGCTGCTCGAGGTAGTTGCGGTCGTACTGTGCGATGACGCTGTCAAGGAAACGGCGGCGCTCGTCAGAGCCTTCCTCTATCAGCCGCCCGTCTTCGGGGCTGGTCATTACGAGCGGGACAAGGCCTATGTGGTCGGTCAGGCGGCTGTAGTCTTTCCTGCCTCTGCGGAACTGCTTTCTTACACCTCTTTTGATGCCGCAGGTTATGGTTTCTTCCGTCTCTGCGTCAGCGTAGCGCCCCTGCACCATCGACATGTCCTGCCCGTGTGTGATGTTCTGGCTGTCGATGGAGTTGAACGCCGACTTGGTGAAACTGAGCATGTATATGGCATCCAGCACATTGGTCTTGCCTTGCCCGTTGAGCCCCACAAGGCAGTTCAGCTTGTCGGAGAATGTAAGCGAAGCTTCGCGTATGTTCTTGTAGTTCAGTATGCTAAGTTCATGCAAAATCATGTACGTCCTGTGCTGTTATAGTGTTTCCGGCCAGAATAATCAGTCTTTCAACCACGTTTCTCAGTTCGCGTATGTTTCCGGGCCAGGCCTTTTCCTGCAATGCTTCGATGGCCTTTTTGTCGAATTGCTTGGTCTTCCAGCCCTGCTCGCGGCATATCTGCTCTGTGAAGTAGTCCACCAGCAGCGGTATGTCCTCTTTGCGCTCTTTCAGTGCGGGGATGTGTATGGGGATGACGTTCAGCCGGTGGAAAAGGTCTTCGCGGAAGTTGCCGCGTTCTATTTCCTGCTGCAGGTCTTTGTTGGTGGCGGCTATGACGCGCACGTTCACTTTTATGGTTTTGTCGCTGCCCACGCGTGTTATTTCGTTTTCCTGCAATGCGCGCAGCACTTTGGTCTGCGCCGCCAGCGACATGTCGCCGATCTCGTCCAGAAACAGTGTGCCTCCGTCGGCCTGCTCAAACTTGCCAGCCCTGTCTTTTACTGCTCCTGTGAAACTGCCTTTCATGTGCCCAAACAGTTCGCTTTCAATCAGTTCTGACGGAATGGCGGCGCAGTTCACTTCCACCAGCGGGGCAGCCGCGCGGTTGCTTTGTTCGTGCAGCAGGTGTGCCGCCACCTCTTTGCCGGTGCCGTTTTCGCCGGTAATCAGCACGCGCGCCTCTGTGGGAGCCACTTTTTCTATTATCTCGCGCACGCGCTCTATGGGCGCGCTGTCGCCCACCATCCTGTATTTCTGCGCCACTTTGGTCTTCAGTTTCTTCAGTTCTTCCGTTTTCTGGCCGAGCGCGGTGTTCAGGTCTTTGTGCGCAAGTGCGTTTTTGGTGGTCACCAGCAGGCGGTTAAGGTCTATCGGCTTTTCGATGAAGTCGAAAGCTCCTTTTTTTATCGCCTCCACGGCCGTCTCTATGTTTCCGTGCCCCGAAATCATCACCACCGGCACGTTGCATGCTGCGGACTCGGGCTGTTTCAGTATTCCCAAGACTTCCATCCCGTCTGCCTCCGGCATCTTTATGTCGCTGTATATCAGGTCAAAATCGCCAGTTTGCGCCATTTGTATCCCCGTCTTGCCGTTTTCGGCGGTCTCCACTGTGTAGTTCTCAAATTCAAGAATCTCCTTCAGCGTGTTTCTTATGGCGCGTTCGTCGTCTATGATGAGTATTTTTGACATAATGATTAATTTTTCTGCAAAATTACAAAAATATTTTGGTATATGCAAATTTTTTTGTATCTTTGCACGAAATTCGCAAACCGATAGACGATGAAAAAGATAATATTCAGTGTTTTGCTCCCTCTGTCTGCCGCTTGTGCGCTTGTGCTCTCTTTGTCGGGCTGTGGCAGCACTGCGCGGCAGATGACCATGTTCGCCTTTGACGGCGGCGAATATGCGCTGCCTGAGAGACCGCCTTTCGTCCTTTCTGCGGGCGACAAATTGCAGATAGTGTTTTCGGCGACCGACATGGTGGCGGTTGATCCTTTCAATACCGACAGCGGGGTCTTTTTTGTGGAGAACGACGGCTCTGTCCTGCTCCCTGTTCTCGGGCGTGTAGTGCTGGCTGGCAAAACCGAGCAAGAGGCGGCGGCTCTGCTGGCCGACAGGGTCAAGACCCAGTTGCGCGAACCCTTTGTTACTCTGCATGTTATCAATGCCGTTGTCACCGTCTTGGGCGAGGTCAATGAGCCGATGCAGATTGAGGTTGACCGCTCCCCCTCTCTGCTCGAGGCGTTGGGCATGGCGGGCGGGATGACTGCCAATGCACGGCGTGACAATATCATGCTGCAGCGCAAGGACGGGAATAAAGTCAAAATATACAGAATCAACCTGCAGACTGACGAAATCTTTTCTTCGCCCTGCTATTATCTTAATAACGGCGATGTGCTGTATGTCAGCCCTTTGCATACTGTCAAACCCGACAATAGATAACTATGGATTTTAAGGAAATAATAACTTGGTCGCTCAGGCACTGGTATTTGTATCTTGTCAGTCTGGTCCTTTGTGCGGCTGTCGGTGCGGCTTACTATATATGCATGCCGCGCTCATACAATGTGGCGGCGTCAATTATGCTCCGGCAGACCGACGGTCGCAACACGGCGCAGAACGAAATGATTGATATGATGGGACTTGGAGGCGGCAAAATCACCTCCGACGAGGTCGAGGTGCTGATGTCTTACAGCCTCATACAGAAAGTGGTGGAGAAACTCGGGCTGACAACTGTCTGTGAGTACAAAAAGAACGGCTTCTGGCTCAACCTCTATCCCGCTTCCTCTTTTTCGCTGGTCCTCCCCCAGGATGTTTCCATGCCGCTTTGTGCCGATTTCCGTGTCAAGAACGGGGAAATACACCGTTTGAAACTCTTGAGCGACGACCTCGATATTGAGGTTGGCAATGTCGTTTCCGGTGTTCCTTTCACCACTCCGCGGGGCGGGATGAGGCTTGTTTGCAACACTCCTGATGTCCCCGACGGGCATTACAGGGTCAGTATCGTGCCTGAAAAAAAGGCTGTGCTGAAAATCAAAAACAGCCTTGTAGTCAGCAGGATTTCGCGCGAGTCGAAGATTATTGCTGTTTCCATGACTTCTCAGTCGCCTGCGTGTGCTGTGGACATTATCAATACGCTGCTCTTTTTCTATAATGGTCAGGCGGTCTCCGACAAGAACCTTGTCGCGATGCAGGCGGAGGAGTTCCTCGATTCGCGTCTCGCCGTTCTCTCTGCGCAGCTCGACAGCGCGGAGGCGGAGCTGGAGGACTACAAGCGCACGCATCTTATCTCCAATATCGACCAGTCGGCGGGGGCATATCGCAGCTACAGCGACCAGTACCAGCGCAAAGTGGCCGAAATGGACGCAGAGGCGGATGTACTTGACTTCATCCGCACGCAAATCTCAAAGCCGGAAAATGAAAATACAGTCATTCCGGGCAATCTCGGCATTTCCGATGCGGCCTTACAGAGGCTCATAATCGACTATAACGCACTCATCCTCGAGCGCAGCAAGCTCTTGCAGACCGCCACGCCGGACAATCCTGTTGTGCAGCAGCTCACAGGGCAGGTGCAGCAGAGACGTTCTGCCATCCTGGAGGCTATCGACAAAGCGCGGCTTTCGTTGCAGCGTATGAGGGAGCACGAGCGCTCGCAGCAGGAACTTTACGACGAGCGTCTGGGCGGGCTCCCGCAGCAGGAACGCCGTTATCAGGAGATGCTGCGCGAACTGAAGGCTAAAGAGAAAGCATATATTTATCTCGTCGAGAAGAAAGAGGGCAACGCCTTGTTGCTGGCTTCGGGGGCGCTTCCGGCAAAGATTGTCGATCCGGCCATCGTCAATCCTATTCCCGAAAGTCCGCGTCTCCGCTTTGTCGCGGCGGCGGTGCTTGTCTTCGGGTTTATGCTGCCGCTCCTTGTCTTCTTCATCGGGCTTCTTAAACGTGAATTTCTGGGCTGAAACAAGTGATTCTCTGCATTGCCGAAAAACCGTCCGTGGGCAGGTACATTGCCTCTGTGCTGGGTGCTGAAACCAAGCACGATGGCTATATGGAGGGCAACGGCTATTGCGTCAGTTGGACTTTCGGGCACCTCTGCGCGCTCCTTGACCCGCACGAATACGACGAGCGCTGGAAAGGCTGGAACATGAGCATGCTGCCCATGGTGCCGCAGCGTTTCGGCATAAAAGTCGCTCCCGACGAGGGCGTGCAGAAGCAGTTCAATATCCTCAAAGACCTCATTTCCAAAGCCTCTGAAGTTATCAACTGCGGCGATGCCGGCCAGGAGGGCGAACTCATTCAGCGTTGGGTTTATCAGAAAGCGGGGTGCCGTGTGCCTGTCAAGAGGCTGTGGGTCAGCTCCCTCACCGAGGAGGCTATCCGCGAGGGCTTTCAGTCGCTGCGTGACCAGTCCGACTACCAGTTGCTCTATGAGGCGGGGCTTATGCGCGCTATCGGCGACTGGCTGCTTGGCATGAATGCCACGCGCGCATATACTCTTAAATATGCGCGCACGGGAGCTAACGACAAGCAGGTGCTCAGCATCGGGCGTGTGCAGACACCCACGCTTGCGCTTATTGTCAAGCGCCAGCGTGAGATTGAGCACTTTGTCCCGAAGACTTATTGGGACCTTAAAACCAAGTACCGCGACACGCTCTTCTCCGCACAGCTGCCCGCCGAAGAAGACGAATATCCCATAATGTCAGAGGATTACGGCCGGCGCATAATAGACAGCATCCTGTCGCAGCCCTTTGTAGTCACCTCCGTCGAGAAGAAAAAAGCGGCCGAAGGCGCACCGAGGCTTTTCGACCTCACCTCGCTCCAGGTTGAGTGCAACCGCAAATTCTCCTTCTCGGCAGACGAGACCCTCAAACTCATTCAGTCGCTCTACGAGAAGCGCGTCACCACCTATCCGCGTGTCGATACCACTTTTCTCAGTGAGGACATCTACCCCAAAGTGCCTGGCACTCTGCGTGGTATAGCCGACTTTTTCCCGCAGGCACAGCCTTTGCTCACGCTCAAGGCTGATGGCGGAAAAGGCAGTGGCAGTCTCCCTAAATCCAAAAAAGTCTTCGACAACAAGAAAGTCACAGACCACCATGCCATCATCCCCACCGGCCAGCGACCGGACAACCTCTCTGCGGACGAAATGAAGGTCTTCCGACTTGTGGCTTTGCGTTTTATTGCGGCGTTTTATCCTGATTGTCAGGTGTCTAACACCACTGTCCTTGCCGAGGTCAAGCCCCTTCCCGCCGACGGACTGCCCGACCTTGTTCCCTTCAAAGTCACGGGGCGCGAAATTATCAGCCCGGGCTGGCGCGAGGTCTTTGCCGACGACAAAACCGCCTCTGCAAAGGACGGAGACAATAAGTCTGACGACGATTCTGCCGACGACACTCAGAACGCCGCGCAGACTTCTTTGCCATCTTTCCGGAAAGGCGAATCGGGGGCGCATGAGCCGCTTTTGCAGGAGAAGACAACGCAGCCGCCCAAGTATTACACCGAAGCGACGCTTCTGCGCGCAATGGAGACTGCGGGCAGGACGGTGGAAAACGAGGAACTGCGCGATGCCATGAAAGAGAACGGCATAGGCCGCCCATCCACGCGCGCTGCCATCATCGAAAAACTCTTTCAGCGCCGTTACATAGTCCGCGAAAGAAAAAGCCTGCGTGCCACCGAAGTTGGTGTGCGTCTTATTGACACAGTCCTTTCTCCTCTGCTCAAGTCGGCGGAGCTGACCGGACTCTGGGAGCGCAAACTCCGGCAGATTGAGCATGGCGAATACACCGCCGCACAGTTCCTTGACGAGCTCAAGCAGATGACGGCGGATGTCGTCCGCGAGGTCAAGGAGGACAAAGCAGGAATGCTCTGTCCTGTCTGCAGGCAGGGCAGGGTCGTGCGGGGCAGGACGCGCTATGGTTGCTCGCGATGGCGCGAAGGCTGCACCTTCGCCGCGCCTTTCTGACATCTCTTTTCCGTCACTTCCGGCTCTGTTTTTTTCCTTTTTTCCTCCACTCCCGTTACGCTGTCTTCTACCCTCACAGTACCGTCACACTACCGTCACACTACCGTCTCACGCGGTGTCGTTTTTTGTGCCTTTTCTCTTGTCCGCTTCTTTTTTTCTGCATTAAAGTTTGCATTATCCAAAAAAAAGCCGTAACTTTGCGCGGTTGTTAGTTTTTGATGTTTATGGACAATAATTATATAGTTTCGGCACGCAAGTATCGTCCTTCCACTTTTAAGTCGGTGGTAGGGCAGGCAGCGCTCACTGACACGCTGCGCAATGCCATCAGCACCAACCGCCTTGCGCATGCCTACCTCTTCTGCGGACCGCGAGGGGTCGGCAAAACCACCTGTGCGCGCATCTTCGCAAAGACAATCAACTGCCTTAATCCCACTCCGGAGCACGATGCCTGCAATCAGTGCGAGAGTTGCGTGGCTTTCAATGAGCAGCGCAGTTTCAATATCCACGAGCTGGATGCTGCGAGCAACAACTCCGTCGAGGATATTCGCACGCTCATTCAGGAGGTGCGTATCCCCCCGCAGATTGGCAAGTACAGCGTCTATATCATCGACGAGGTGCACATGCTCTCGCAGGGGGCCTTCAATGCGCTGCTCAAGACGCTCGAAGAGCCGCCCTCCTATGCCGTCTTTATCCTCGCCACCACCGAGAAGCACAAGGTTCTGCCTACAATCCTGAGCCGCTGCCAGGTCTATGACTTCCAGCGCATAACGGTCAATGACACTGTCAATTACCTGCGTTATGTAGCTTCGCAGGAAGGCATAACGGCTGAAGAGCAGGCGCTCAATGTCGTAGCGCGGAAGGCGGATGGAGGTATGCGCGATGCACTTTCCATTTTCGACCAGTTGGTGGCTTTCTGCGGCTCTGACATCACTTATCAGCAGGCCGTCGGGGTGCTCAATGTGCTTGACACTGACTACTATTTCCGCATTGTCGCCGCAGCTCTTAGGGGCGATGTCTCTGCTGTGCTTCTGCTCTTCGACGAGGTGCTGCGCAAGGGCTTTGATGCCGGCGTTTTTGTCACGGGGCTTGCTTCGCATCTCCGCGATGTCCTTGTCTCTAAGGACCCGCAGACTCTTCCCTTGCTCGAAGTGGCTGACAGTGTGCGCCGTCAGTACAGCGAGCAGGCTGCCGCCTGCACTCCTCAGTGGATTTTCGCGGCTCTTGACTTGCTCAACACTTGCGACATTGACTACCGCACCGCGCGCAACAAACGTCTCACTGTAGAGATTTGCCTTGTTCGCCTCTGCCGCCTTGTCATGCCTGCTGTGCCTCAGCCTCAGGCTCAGCCTCAGGCTCAGTCTCAATCTCAGCCTCAACCCTCCCAACAGCCTGTGGTCTCTCCGCAGCCTGCAGCTCCTCAGCAGCCCTCGGCGCGCACCATGCCCAAGCGCATATCGCTTAATGGCAGTGTCCCTGCTCCCGCCGGCAGCGAGGCTCCGCAGCAGCAGGCGCAGCCGCCCAGGCAGACCCCTTTTACGGCTGACCGGCTCATGGGCGCGTGGGTCGGTCTGAAAAAGTACTTCCCGAAGGAGGAGCGCCTGAACATGATGCTGGCGGAGTATATTCCGGTTATCGAGTCTGACACCTCTCTGCGCCTGACCCTCGCCAACCCCTGGCAGAAAGAGGAGTTTGTCCGCTTTGCAGGGCAGCTCATGGACCACTTGAGGCAGGACCTGCAGAACGACCTTCTGCGCCTCTATGTCGATGTCGGTGAGTACAGGCATGAAGAGCAGGCTTTCACGGCGGACGAGAAATATCGCAAAATGTTGAAAAAGAACCCGCAGATAGCCGGACTCAAATCGTCTCTGGGACTGCAACTTGACTGACTTCCGGCAACAAGGTGATGGAATACGACCTGCTGAAATATCTGCCGACTACGCGCAAAGAGATGGAGCTTCGCGGCTGGGACGCTGCGGATGTCATTCTCTTTTCCGGCGATGCCTACGTGGACCATCCCTCTTTCGGGGCGGCGGTCATAGGGCGTGTGCTTGAGGCGGCAGGTTTTAGGGTGGCTCTTGTTCCGCAGCCTGACTGGCGGGGCGACTTCCGCGATTTCACCAAGTTGGGCCGTCCGCGTCTCTTCTTCGCCCTTACCGCCGGTGCTATGGACTCCATGGTCAATCACTACACCGCCGCACGCCGTCTCCGCTCCGACGATGCCTATACTCCGGACGGACGTGCAGGGGCGAGGCCTGATTATTGCTCTGTCACTTACACGCGTATTCTCAAGCGCCTTTTCCCCGATGTTCCTGTGGTCATTGGCGGTGTCGAGGCTTCCATGAGGCGGCTCACTCACTATGACTATTGGTCCGACTCCCTTCATCCCTCTGTCCTCGTCGAGTCCGGTGCGGACATGCTCATCTACGGCATGGGCGAAAAGGCGGTGGTCGAGATAGCGCGCCGCGGCTTGTGTCGCGATATCCCGCAGACTGTCTGGTGCGCGCCTGAAGATGAGGTGCGGTTGCCTGAAGGCGCCATTCTCCTTCACAGCCACGGGGAGGTGCTTCGCGACAAGCGCAAATATGCCGAAAACTTCCGCCGTATTGAAACTGAGTCCAATAAAATAACACCATCTGCTCTGGCACAACCTGTTGAAACAGACCATGGCAGGCTGATGGTGGTTGTCAATCCCACGTACCCTGTTATGACGACGGAGGAACTGGATGCCGTCTTCGCCCTTCCTTTCCAATATCTGCCGCACCCCAAGTACCGCAACAAGCGCATCCCCGCCTACGAGATGATTCGTTTCTCCGTCTGCACGCACCGCGGCTGTTTTGGCGGTTGCTCTTTCTGCACCATCTCCGCCCACCAGGGCAAGCAGATTACTTCGCGCTCGAAGCAGAGTATCCTGCGTCAGATTGACATCCTCAAGGACCTCCCGGACTGGAAAGGCTATCTCAGCGACCTCGGCGGTCCGTCGGCCAATATGTACGGCATGCATGGCAGGGACATGTCTTTGTGTCAGCGTTGTGCCCGTCCTTCGTGCCTGCAGCCCGCGATATGCAAGAACCTCAATCGCGACTTCGCTCCCTTGCTCGACCTCTATCGCACTGTGGACAGCCTGCCGTATATCAAAAAAGCCTTTGTCGGTTCCGGCATACGCTACGACCTCATGGACGAGCATTACGGCCGCGAACTCATAACGCGCCATGTCAGCGGCCGCCTCAAGGTGGCTCCCGAGCATACCTCCGACGCTGTCCTCCGTCTCATGCGCAAGCCATCATGGAAAGAGTATCTGCGTTTCCGCGACTTCTTCATGCGCATCAACAGCGAGGCGGGGCTTAATCAGCAGCTCATACCTTATTTCATTTCATCGCACCCGGGTTGCACCGACCGCGACATGGCGGCGCTTGCAGGGGAGACGCAGCGCATGCACTATCACCCCGAGCAGGTGCAGGACTTCACGCCAACGCCCATGACGCTCTCTACCTGCATCTTCTGGACGGGGCTTGACCCTTATACCATGGAACCCGTTTATGTCGCCCGCACCGATGCCGACAAGCGCCGCCAGAACAGTTTCTTCTTCTGGTGGAAGGACCGTGGGCAGCAGCCGGCAGCGCACTTTGGCGCTGGCAGAAAAAAATCACCGCATAAATAGTCCGACAATGAAAAAGAAACATAAATATCGCATCAACCCGCAGACGCTCGCTCTTGAGCGCATTGAGCACGATTTCCTTTTCTGGCTGCGCCGCTCTGGGGCTTATATCCTCGGCGGACTCTGCCTCGGGGTCGTATTCTTCTTCGTCTTCTTCATGCTTTTCCCGTCTCCGCGCGAGAAACAGCTTATGCAGCAGAAGCAGGCTGTGGAAGCGCAGTTGCAGTTGCTCGACAAGCAGGTTGACCAGATGCAGCTCGTCATGGCCGATCTCTCGCAGCGCGACGATAATCTCTATCGTGTGCTCTTCGGTGCCGAACCCATACCCGTCACTGTTCGTCAGGGGGCTTCGCACAAAATCGGCTACTACGAAGAGCTGGGGCGGATGAGCAACAGTCAGCTCGCTGCCGACCTCACGCTCAAAACCGATGTGCTCGAAAAAGAGATTTATGTCCAGACCAACTCCTTCAACGAGATTCTTGAGATGGCTAAGACCCAGGAGGCCCGCATGGCCAACATGCCTGCCATTCAGCCTGTGCGCAACATGGATCTCACGCGTGTCGCCAGCGGCTGGGGATTCCGCGTGCACCCCATCTATCATACGCGCAAGTTCCACTATGGCATGGACTTCTCCGCTCCTACCGGCACTGAGGTCATGGCTACCGGCAATGCGCGGGTCTCTTTTGTCGGCTGGAAACAGGGCTACGGCAACACTGTCATGCTTGACCACGGCTTCGGCTACGAGACTCTCTACGCCCACCTCTTCAAACCGCTTGTCAGGGTGGGGCAGAACGTCAAGCGCGGCGATATCATCGCACTTGTCGGCAACACGGGTATGTCGGTCGGCTCACACCTCCATTATGAAGTGCATTTGCGCGGAAATCCTGTGGACCCGCGCAACTACTACTTTATCGACCTCAGTCCGGAGCAATACGACCGGATGGTGCAGTTGTCTAACAACTTTGGTCAAACATTCGATTAGCCTCTTCGCCTACCACCACCAGCCTGTACAGCAGCGTCCCGCGTATTTTCTCAGGCGGTATTTGTCCTGTCGCTTCTTGCAGTGTGTGGCTGCGTGCTAACATCTTCAGGGCGGTCTTCCTGTGCACTGCCAGCATGTCAAGCAGTCTTTCCTGCATGTCGCGGCTCCGGCGTATCTCTTTGTCGTATATCTCGCAGAGCAGTATCAGGTGAGTCACGGCCTGCAGTTGCACTGCTCTCGCATTGTCGCTCGCGGTCGCGTCAAACAGCATGTTCATCACCTCTTCGCGGAAGCCTTGCTTCACAAGGTTAAGCGTCAGGCCCAGCAAAGCGGCTGAAGCGTCTGCGGGGTCGCGATGGTCCAACAGCATTACTTCAAAATCCGCTTTGTCGTCTTTGCTTACGCGCTCTATGTCGCGATACCAGTTGATTATCTGCCTGTTTTTGTTCATTCCTGCTTCAGCACTTTGCCTTCTGCCGTGTATATCGCGCCGTGGCGGATGATATATACATGCCCGTTAATCAGCACTTTCATGCTCTTTTCAGGGTCGGCGGCAGTCTCTTTCAGTGCAGTCTTCACTAATATTGTCAGCTGCTGTTCCACCGGTTCGGCGGCCTTGTAGTTCTTGTCGCCGTCCTGTGTTGCGGTTATGGTCAGCTCGCCTGCTGTCAGGGCTGTCAGTACGTTGTCTTCTATTGTGGCGAGGGTCTCGTCGCTCAGTGTGTATGCCACTGGCAGTCCGCTGCTGGCTGTCGCTTTCATGCGCAGGCTTTCCTCCACTTCTATCGACAGTGTGTCCTCCGTCCATTCTATCTTCTGCTCGGCTTTCTCCACTTCCAGTTTGGTCACTATCACAGAGTCGCAACCGGCCGTTGTCAGCAGCGAATCCGTGAAGGTGTATTGTCCTGCTTCAAGTGTCAGTGTCTCTGTGCCGCGTGTGTAGGTCTCGCCGTAGGTGATGGTCTCTTCCTTCTCTTCGTTGTATTTGGTCAGTGACACTACGGTCAGTGTTATTATGCTGTCTCCGCCGAGGTGGTTCTCTGTCGTTATCGTGTATTCGCCGGCTTCGTAGTCCTCGTCCATGAATCTGTATTCCTCGCCTTCGCACACCTGTTCGGTCACTTGGCCGTAGGTGGTCGGTCTCTCTTTAACGGTCAGGTGCAGTACATACACCGAGTCGCAGTTGGTCACGCTCTGGAAACTGTCGTTCAGTTCAGTGTCGCCAAGAGGCATTGTCGAGAGGTCGTTGCCGCGCCATGTCTTCTGCTCGCCTGTGTAGATGCTCATCTCTTCGTCGAACCGGTATGTCTGGTTCACTGTCAGTGTGAAGGTTACGGTCGAGTCGCAATCGTGTATTGTCTTCAGTGTCTTGGTCCTGCTGCCTGCCTCGGTGAAGGTCACGTCTTCCCATTTGTAGGGCAGTTCGTTGTCGCATATTGTTGCGCCGTCCTGCACGTCCTTGTATTCAGGCAGCACAGTCAGCGTGAAAGTTACCACCGAGTCGCACCCTGCCATCGACTCCAGTGTCTGGGTCTTCACTCCTGCCTCCGTGAAGGTGTAGCCTTCCCATTTATAGGGCAGTTCGTCAGGGCGTATGGTCTTGCTGTCATTCACTTCGTATGTCGTGTTCACTGTCAGTGTGAAAGTCACCACCGAGTCGCAGCCGTTTATGCTTTTCAGCGTTTTGGTCATCTGGCCTGCGCTGTTGAATTCTTCGCCTTCCCAATTGTAGGGCAGGGCGGCGGGGCATACTGTTATGCCGTCGGTCACGTCGTAGGTCGGCAGCAGGGTCAGCGTGAAGGTCACGGTCGAGTCGCACTCATATACCTTGCTGGTCAGCGTCTTGGTCTTCACAAGCGCATCTTCCGCAAAGTGCTCACCTTCCCAGACAAAGGTTGCCAGTTCGCTCGGGCATATCATCGCGCCGTCAGTCGTGTTATATACGGGCTTCGCGCTCACTGTCAGTGTCACCACCGAGTCGCCGCCCGTCCTGTTCACCAGTATCACTTCGTGCGTGCCTTCCTCATACTCGTTGCCCTCGTAGCTGAAAGGTGTCCCCTTGCACACTGTGCCGCCGGCTGTGCCGGTGTTGTTGATTGCGTTGATGGTTATCTCTGCCGAGCGCTCAAAGGGGTAGTACTGCGCGTTGCCTTCTGTGCGTGCGGTCAGTTTCACTGTCCCTTTCTTCAGTGCTGTCATTCCTGCGTTCACTATGCTGTGGTCGGCGGAGGTATAAGTTATTTTCTGTCCGTGCACCGACGATGCGGCATCAGCCACGCTCTGCAGGGCGTCAAAGGTCAGTTTGTCGAATTTCACGGGGTCTATACCTTTCAGCGCTGGAGCTGTCACTGCGGCTTGCAGAGCCTCTTTTGTCTCTGCCTTGCTCACTGCCTCGCGGGCAGCGGCTATGTCGTCGTTTATTTTCTTCAGGTCGGCGGCGTTCTCTCCCTTGTCCAGCCCGTCCAAAGCATTGATGACAGCCAGTGCCTCTGCGTATGCGTCTTTCATGGCTCCCGCTGCGGCAATCGCGTCTTTCAGAGCCTGTGTTGCGGCATTGATGGTCGCTATTGCGCTGTTCACCACGTCATATTTCACCTCGTCGTATGCGCGCAGTTTGGTGTAGATGGCTGCCGTAACGTCTTCTTTCTTAATGGCTTGCGCTGCTGTAAGAGCATCGTCAAACGCCTTCTTCGCTGCCTGATATTGTGCCGGATAAGCCTCTGCTGCTGCGTATGCGTCGTCTATCGCTTTTTTGGCTGCGGCTATTACCTCCGGAGTGTGCTCTGCGTTCTTCACGCTGAAGGTCACTTTGTAGGCTGTCTCCAAGGTTGCATACACGTCCTTATACACTGTTGTCTTGAACTGCTCTATGCTCACCGTCTCCTTGTAAGCGTCATAGTCATATATCGCCCAGTGCCGCGCGTACTGCGCTTCCGAAACAACATACCACCTGTATTCAGTGTCTGTATGGGTGTCTTTTTTGTCACTATATCCCCAACTGCTGCCGGAAGGAATCTCTCCGTCGTATTTGTTGTCCTTGTAATAAAGTCCGGCATAGCGTGTCCCCATGAAAGTGTATTTGCCATGGATGTTCCAATAACTTCTGTTACTCATGCTAGTCCAGACAATGGTGGTGCCGTCATCTGTATTGTTTTCGCAAACGGGACCGCTGCCTCCTATTGCCAATTTATACGACTTCAGGTATTTCCCTCCGCTTGAAACAGTTCCTTCATTGGCTGTCGTAATCGTGAACAGCGATGGTGTTTTGCTCTTGGTTGCTGTTATCACTTTGGAGTTGCCGGCCTCCATAAAGCCGTTACCTCCTACTGAGAAGATGTAGTACTTCCCGTTGTTTGCAATTGATGTTACGTCGTTGTACCATGCCTGCTCTGTCGCTGCTGACACGCTTGTCAGGCAGACAAAAGCTGCCATAATAAGGGTGAAAATCTTTTTCATATTGTTTTGTTTTTTATCTTTCTATACTTTTTGCCTTCTGCTATCCGCTTTCGACCTTCGACTTCCGACCTTCGACTTTCGACTTTCGCCTTTCGACCTTCGACCTTCGACCTTCGACCACAAATAGCGCTGCAAAGGTACGACAAAAAACAGCTCTGGCAAATATCTATTGATAAGAAAAAGTTTTCTTTTTTTAATATGCTATATATTTATTCTTCCCTTTCTCCCCTCAAAAATAGTCTTTTTTTTAAGATTATCCATAAAAACTGTATGTCGCCATGTATGTAGCATCTTGTTGTCTGCGATGTTGTCTCGCCCGTTGCCCGTAGCCGCAGATAAGGCTGGATGACATGGATGTTTATAGACGAGCCGTTTGCACTCTCTTTATAGGCTCTGTTACAATCAATGTTTGCACTCATCAACGGTGCAAATATACACATCTCCTCTCTCCCGCTGCCGCTTTCCGGCGCGATTTGGCGGTTTTGTTTGTGTTTTGTCGCGATTTGGCACTTTCCTCTCCTGCACTCTCTCGTCCGGCACGCGTAATATGCTGCTGTCCGTGTGCATAAAGGCGCTGCTGACACTTTGCCGTGTTTTCCTTGTTTTTGCTTTCATTTTGTCATTGCTGTTTTTGTGCACTTTTCTTGCTTGTGTCTTGCTGTCGTCTCCGAGTCGTCTCGCTGTCTTTTCCGTGTGACACATTGTCACCTCCCGTACCGTCCTCCGCTTTC
>JAFPZY010000027.1 GCA_017417025.1 Paludibacteraceae bacterium
GCACACCTCGCTGCATCGGGTACACTCAGGCCGGCAGAAACCCCGTTCGAACGACATCACCGGCTGCATCAGATGCATGGGGTCGGACGAAGGACGGAGCACATTGTTGGGACACGCACTGACACATAACTGGCATGCCGTACAATGGCGGTTCATGTGGTATGCCGACACAGAACCCGGAGGGGTAACCGGTGTCTCGCGGCGCGGAGCTTTCTTCTCCTCGATTGCCGCCAAGCCGCCATCCACTTTTATCTTCGCCTGACCGAATGCCGCCGATGCCACTGCCATACCGGCTCCCGTTAGAAAGGCTCTGCGCCCTGCGTCAGGCTGGCTGTCTGCGTTAGCGGTCTTACAATCGCTCTGCGATGGTCTTTCAGCAGAGCGGTCTTTCCGATAAAGTCGGTCAAGCCGCTGGAGTGGCTTGTAATGCAGCGCATCGAACTTGCACACAGCCGTGCAGTCGCCACAGGCGACACAGCGGCTGTAATCCACCTTGCCGGACTTGAAGTCAATAGCGGAAGCTTTGCAGTTCTTCTCGCATAACGAGCAGTTCTTGCATTTGTCTTTGTCAAACTGCACTCGCAGAAGTGAGAAACGCGCAAAAAACGAAAGGATAGTACCCACCGGGCAGATGGTATTGCAGTAGGTACGGCCGTTGCGCCATGCCAGTACGCCCAATACCGCAAGAGTCAGCAATGCCACCACGAAGGTCGTCACGCTGCGCATCCATATCTGCACTTCGGAGAAAAGATAACTGTCATACCGCACCTCTATCGCCGCCAAGCCGTTGATGAGCAGGTCATACAGCGGACGGAAGAGTGAGTTGACCACACGGCCGTATGCCGAATAAGGCGCCAAGAGAGTCGTCACAGGGGCGAAACCCACTATCAGGCAAACGAGGAAAAGCACCAGCACCGTGTAACGCAGCCATCGCTTCTCCGGCGAATAGCGGTATCGGTTTTTCTTCGTTTTCTTTCCTATCCAGCCGAAGATATCCTGCATCACTCCCAAAGGGCAGATGACGCTGCAATAAAGCCGTCCGAAAAGCAGGGTCAGGACGATGAGAACCAGCAGCATGGCGTAGTCCAAGGCAAGTAGTGCCGGCAGGAACTGAATCCGTGCCACCCAAGCTATATGCTGACTCACGCCCCAGCTCACGCCGAGAAACAGAAGGTTGACGAGCACAAAGCACGTCACTGCCAATGATATTCGTATTTTCCGTAACATAAATCCAAGTAACTAAGGGATCAACAAGCTCACGCATTCCTCCGGTGTCTCGGCATCGGCGATGCGGGTATCCATAGGGCATATGCCGGTGCGGTCACGGTTGAGGATTGCGGGCACTTCCTCACGGGCGAAGACGCGGATGCCGGCTTTCTCTAACAGTTCGCGTGCAGGGGTGCTGATAAGGTTGGTATGCAGCTCTTTCACGCCGCCCACTGCCGTGATGGCGGCTGCTGCTCTGCCTACCAGTTTGTCAGCGACGATAGCGCCTTTCAGACGCTCCGGCTGGTCGGAGAGGACATGCAGCAGGTCTTGAATGCCGCGGTTGTCATGCGTCGTCAGCACACTGTCGTTATAGACCAAGAGACTCAGACTCTGGCTGTTGAGCATCTCTAACATCTGCCGCCCTTCCGGTGAACCGCCGCGCAGCAGCACCACGCAGTCCTCCGCACTCTCCGCCTCCTGTAGCTTGCGCTCCATGGGGCAGAGGTCTGTACCGTCCATGTTGACCATCAGCGGTATCTCTTCGCGTGCATGCAGTTCCACACCGGCAGCCTCTAACATCTCGCGTGCAGGGGTACTGACCAGCGGTGTATAGACCGTCTTGGCGCCGCCTGTTATCAGCAGTGCAGCCGCTGCCTTGCCCACGCGTTTGTCCGCCACAAGGGCACCCTTCAGACGCTCCGGCTCCTCGGCGGTCAGACGCAGCAGGTCCTGCACGCCCGGAGCCGAATATTCGGTCATCTCGCCGTGGTTATAGATGAGCATACCTAGCCCCTTTTCATCAAGAGCCGATAACATCTGTTCGCCCTTGCGCGTGCAGCCGGTGAAGGCACCAAGGGCTAATGTACAGAGTACAAGGTAGAAAATCTTTTTCATTGCTTTTCCCCTCACGGGATATTAATTGGTTGTTTCTATCGCTTCCGTCCGCCTGACGGGATATGAATTATTATTAGTCACGATTCTGTAGTGTGGGTTGTATTTATCCCGGAACATTCGGCTGTGATGCACTGCCGCCTGCTGTGCCGCCGCTTCCCGCAGCTGTGCCTGCAGTGTTTCGTCCGCCCACTGGGGGTTCTCCTTCAGTGCTATCGTCTCTATCACCTGCCACTCTTCCGCCCAGCTGTGTCCGGATTCCGAGGGCTGAGAGCTGACGGCGGAAGGCTTGCCCGAAAACATCTCCCATAACTCCTCCTCGCTGAGGTCTCCTTGGATGACTGCCATCAGGTTGACACGCTGGTAACGGTGCCGGAACCCTGTCGGTTCGTAAAGCGGCATCGTGCTCAGGTCTTGTCCTTTGCAGCGCGCTGTTTCCTCATGCAGGTAACGCCGTGCCGCTGCTGTGTCGCCCAGCAGGTGCTCTGCGCCAAAGAAATCCTGATAACAGGTCTTATAGACGTCCTGCAGGGTGGACGAAGGGAAGAACTGGCGCATACTCTCGCACATGTCGCGGCATGCCTCCCTCTCCCCGGGTGTCAGCACCTCGTGACTGCTGCAACCAGTGAATGTGGCAAGGCACAGGATAAGAAACAAAAGGACTGCGGATTTTCTCATTTCTGCATTCTTGACTTTTTCGGCTGCAAAGGTACGGAAAATATTTGACATACGCAAGAAAAGGACCTCAAAAAACGTCCGCCGGGGCATTTTTTGTTTGTTGAATGGCAACGAGGCTTACTGCCGCTATCGTGCCATATATAGCTATTGCTTGAGGTTGAGTTCGTGCAATGTGACAAGGACGATTACGACACGGTCGGAAAGAATTGTACCTTATTGGTATATTTTTTGCAAGAGAAAATGAACGATTGACAGTTATCGGTGTATGCAGTAGTGAGAGCGCACTCAAACACTGTATAGAAACCGATAAAAATACAAACTCATGCAAAAAAAGATTATCATCCTTGCAGCCGTCGTTTTATCATTGGGCTGCATCGGAACCCTTCAGGCATTCACCCACACAGGCGAGCAGGAGCCCCAAGAAATCCGCGGTATTGTAGTAGATGAATA
>JAFPZY010000028.1 GCA_017417025.1 Paludibacteraceae bacterium
GGTATGTTATTTTCTTCCATGTGACTTGGGGGGCTTAGCAGATATAAAATAAAGATTCGGTTTCTCCCCTCCCCCTTCTTTTTTAATTGATAGTTGATAATTGATAGTTCTACTATTTTTACTAGTCTTCTAGTCTTACTAGTTTTACTAACCGACTACTGCCGGCACAATGTTGTGCCGGTGTCGGTGTGTTATATGTTGTTTAGGACGAGGGGGATGCACTTTTTTGGAGGGAAAGTGCATTTTTTATTTTTGTGTGATAGATTTTCGGCTGTTGGGGCCTCTATATATATGAAGGCCCTCTGATAAGCCGTCTGCGCACTCGGGGAAAGACACGGATAGAAAGAGGGGGAGAAGGTTCTGCAAGTGAACTACAAGGGGCTGTGAGGGTACTGCGAGGGTACTGTGAGGGTACTGCAAAGGTTATTAAAGCAGCAAAGGTGTGGCTGTAGAAACATGGTTGTTAAGACGGCATGTGAGACGGTAGTGATACGGTAGTGACACGGTAGTGACACGGTAAAAACTGCGGCAAAGCATTGGCGGGAAGATAGCGAGAAGATAGCGGGAAGGTGGGTGCTGTTCTTTGATGGGGGAACTATAGTTGGTGGTTGAGGAGGAGTGTGGCTGGTGGTTGAGGATAAGTGTGATTGGAGGGTGAGGAGGAGTGTGGCTGGGGGTGAGGAGGAGTGTGGTTGGAGTGTGGGGGACTATGCGGGATGTGGCTATAATTGGCAGTGAGATAGCACATAATTGGCAGTGGGAAAGGAAAGTGGAAAATGAAAGTGAAAAAGATTTGCATATATGATAAAAATGTTGTAACTTTGCGCGCCGAAATGACTGATTAGTCGAAAGTCGAAGATCGAAAGCCTAATTAGTCTAAAGTAAAAAGCCGAAAGTAAGGAGTGTAAGACCGAAAAACAATAACAATAACAATAATAATAACAAAGGCAATAACAAAGGCAATAACAAAAACAATAACAAAGGTAATAACAAAGGCAATAACAAAGACAATAACAAAGACAATAATAAAGGCAATAACAAAGGCAATAACAAAGGCAATAACAAATGAAATAACAAATGAAAACTCTTAAAAACATGAAGAAGATACTGCTGACATTATTTGTACTTGTCATGGCGGGAAGCGCGATGGCGGAAGAGGCTATGGCGGAAGAGGCTATAGCGGAAGAGGCTATAGCGGGAAGCGCGATGGCGGAAGAGGCTATAGCGGAAAGCGCGATGGCGGAAGAAACTATGGCGGGAAGCGCGATGGCTGATGCATGGATGGTGCAAACCGTGCCCAATCCGCGTAACACCAATGCAAAGGCATACGTCGCCAACCCCGACAATATACTGACAGAGGAGGACATTGCCAAACTGGATAAGATCAGCAGTACTCTCTACCAATACACCGGCGTTGAGCTGGTTACAGTGGTTCTGGACGACATCGGCGATGCCACCGCCTTCGATTTCTCCTATGACCTGTTCAACCTCTGGGGCATAGGCGACAAGGACAAGAACACGGGCGTAATGCTGTTTCTGGCCGTCAAGTCGCGCGAAGTGGAAATCCGCACCGGCGGCGGCATGGAAGGTCTGCTGACGGACTATGATTGCGGCGAGATTCTGGACAACGACGTGCTCAGTTTCTTCAGGCAGGGCGATTGGGGCGGCGGACTGGTGTCCGGTGCTACAGCCATCTACGATGCACTTACCACTGACGATGCCCGCGCGGAACTGCTGCTCGGCTACAAGCCGGCCGAAGTGAGCGAGTCGCCGTGGGACGGTTTGTCGCTAATAAGCCTGCTGCTACTCCTGCTCGCGTTGATAGTCCATTTCTGCCGTCCCAAGTGCCCGCACTGCGCTTTCCGCGACGCCAAGTGCAAAAACACTGTGGAGATACGCCCCACCTACACCTCCAAAGGCGCAGGAACCCACCACTACACCTGCCGCCATTGCGGACACGAGTGGGCGGTGCCTTACACAATAGCCAAACTGGTGGAGGCCTCTTCATCAAGCAGCTACGGCGGAGGCGGCTCGTCAAGAAGCTACGGCGGCAGCTCAAGAGGCAGCTTCGGAGGAGGCAGAAGCTACGGCGGAGGAGCAGGGAGAAGATTTTGAGAATTGATAATTGATATTGCAACGCTGATACATTTTTCGCTGATACTCTTACCGCTGATACTTTTACCGCTGATACTTTTACCGCAGGCTGGAAGCCTGCGTACCCGGAGAAAATTGAAAATTGATAATTAAAATATAAACAATCATGAAAAAAACAACAAGAATCATCATCATCGTGGCAGCCATTGCTGCTGTAGTGTTCTGGTGCATGGGCAAGTACAACGCCATGGTCACCGCAGAAGAGAACGTGGAAACATCGTGGGGGCAGGTTGAGAACCAATACCAGCGCCGTATTGACCTCATTCCTAACCTTGTAGCCACCGTCAAGGGCTATGCCGACAAAGAGCAGGCAATCCTGATAGGCGTTACAGAGGCCCGCGCCAAAGCCACTCAGATGACCATCGACCCGTCGAAGGCGACCCCCGAGCAGCTGGCAGCATTCCAGAACGCACAAGGCGAACTCAGCCAGGCTCTCGGCAGACTGCTTGCCCTCTCGGAGAAGTACCCCGAACTGAAATCCAACGAGGGCTTCCTCAACCTTCAGACGCAGCTTGAAGGCACCGAGAACCGCATCACCGTTGCCCGCAACGCCTTCAACGAGGCCGCGAAGGAGTTCAACGTGCTGATACGCAAGTTCCCCAACAACATCATCGCCAACATGTTCGGCTTTGAGAAGAAGCCCTATTTCGAGGCAGAAGAAGGTGCTGACAAGGCTCCGAAAGTAAGTTTTGACTGATAAAAAACTGTTTATGGCAACACAGGAAGAAACATTCAAAAAGATAGTCGCCCACTGCAAGGAATACGGCTTTGTGTTCCCCTCGTCAGAAATCTACGACGGCCTGGGAGCCGTCTATGACTACGGTCAGAACGGCGTGGAGCTGAAAAACAACATCAAGCGCTACTGGTGGGACGCGATGACCCTCCTGCACGAGAACATAGTGGGCATCGATGCCGCCATCTTCATGCACCCGACCACCTGGAAGGCTTCGGGGCACGTGGACGCGTTCAACGACCCGCTCATAGACAACCGCGACAGCAAGAAACGCTACCGCGCCGACGTGCTCATAGAGGACCAGCTGGGCAAGATTGAAGAGAAAATACAGAAAGAGGTGGACAAAGCGCGCAAGCGCTTCGGCGACAGCTTCGACGAGGCGATGTTCCGCCAGACCAACGCCCGCGTGCTGGAGCACCAGGAGAAGTTCAACGCGCTGCACGAGCGTTACAGCCGCGCAATGAACGAGATGAACCTCGAAGAGCTGAAGCAAATCATCATAGACGAGGGGATAGTCTGCCCCATCAGCGGCACCAAGAACTGGACCGACGTGCGCCAGTTCAACCTCATGTTCGCCACCGAGATGGGCAGCACCGCCGACGGAGCGATGAAAGTGTATCTGCGCCCGGAAACGGCACAAGGCATATTCGTCAATTTCCTCAATGTGCAGAAGACAGGACGCATGAAGATACCTTTCGGTATCGCGCAGATTGGCAAGGCGTTCCGCAACGAGATTGTTGCGCGGCAGTTCATCTTCCGCATGCGCGAGTTCGAGCAGATGGAGATGCAGTTCTTTGTCCGCCCTGGCGAGGAGTTGCGCTGGTTCGAGCACTGGAAGCAGTTCCGCCTGCGCTGGCACAAGGCACTCGGATTGGGGGACGACAAGTACCGCTTCCACGACCACGAGAAGCTCGCCCACTACGCCAATGCAGCCACCGACATCGAGTTCCAGATGCCCTTCGGCTTCAAGGAGGTGGAGGGTATTCACAGCCGCACCAACTTCGACCTTAGCCAGCATGCCAAGTACAGCGGCAAGAAGATAGAGTACTTCGACCCCGAGCTTAACGAGAGCTACACACCCTACGTCATCGAGACCTCGATAGGCGTGGACCGCATGTTCCTCAGCGTGATGTGCTCCGCCTACAAGGAGGAGCAGCTTGAGGGCGGCGACAGCCGCGTGGTGCTCGCCCTGCCTCCGGTGCTTGCGCCGGTCAAGGTATGCGTCATGCCGCTCGTCAAGAAAGACGGTCTGCCCGAAAAAGCGCGCGAGATAATGGACATGCTCAAGTTCGACTTCAAGACGCAGTACGACGAGAAGGACAGCATCGGCAAACGCTACCGCCGTCAGGACGCTATAGGCACGCCCTTCTGCGTGACCGTTGACCACGACACGCTGCAGGACAACTGCGTCACCGTCCGCTACCGCGACACCATGAAGCAGGACCGCATCCCCGTGGACGAGCTGCACGCCATGATTGCCGCAGCAACTGATATGAAAGTTCTTTACCGCAAACTGCTAAACTGACCTCAAGTTTGAGAAGCAGGAAGCAGTCTGCCTATTTCAAAGCAGGCACGACTCCGGTCGTGCCTGCAAAATGACAACATTTATGACAGGTATCTTCAATGACAACTTTCCGCCCATCATGGACGGAGTGGCGCTCACCGCGCAAAACTATGCCTACTGGCTGAAGAAAAAAGGGGAAGATGTATGCGTGGTTACTCCGTATGCACCTGATTCGGAAGAAGTCATAAAGGCGGCTCCCTACCCCGTTTACCGCTACACCTCCATCCCAATCCCGATGCGCAAGCCCTATCGGCTGGGCATGCCTCATATTGACAGACCATTCATGCACCGGCTCGAACAGATTCCTTTCGACCTTGTGCATGCCCATTGTCCGTTCAGTTCCGGAAGACTGGCGCTGCACATTGCCAGGAAGCGGAACATACCCATTGTGGCCACTTTCCACTCAAAATACCGCCAAGACTTCGAGCGCGCTGTGCACTCCAAATTCATTGTGGACCGCGCTATTGACAATATTATACGCTTCTACGAGTCGGTGGACGAAGTCTGGATTCCGCAGGCGGCAGTCGAGCCCACCATACGCGAGTACGGCTACAAGGGGCGCGTCACTGTTGTGGACAACGGAAACGACCTGTGCCGCCCCGCAGAGGAGATTGCAGCCATCAGGGAGGCAACGCGCAGCAAGCTGGGCATCAAAGCCGAAGAAACAGTATTCCTCTTTGTCGGGCAGCACATCTGGGAGAAGAACATCGGCTTCATGCTTGATGCACTGGCTCTGGTAAAAAGCCCGTTCCGCCTCTACATGATAGGGACAGGCTATGCTGTAGCCCCTATAAAAGAGAAAATTGCCCATCTGGGACTGTCGGACAAAGTGAGTATGCTCGGCATGATACAGGACCGCGAAACCATGAGCGGTTATTATGCCGCGGCCGACCTCTTCCTTTTCCCCTCGCTCTACGACAATGCGCCACTGGTGGTCCGCGAAGCCGCAGCAATGCATACGCCGGCAATACTGCTTAAAGGTTCTACCGCTTCCGAAATAATCGAAGACGGGCAAAACGGATTCTTATCGGACAACAATACAGCGGCTTACGCCAACCTCGTGTACCAACTGGCACAGCATCCGGAGCAAATCAGGCAAGCCGGAGAAAAAGCTTCAGGAACCATCGCCCGCCCCTGGGAAAACGTGGTGGACGAGGTAATACAGCGATATGAAGACATAAAAAGGAACTACAACCGCATCGCGAAATAAAACATATATGATAAAACTGATATCAACAGCCTTTTTCCAAGCCGCAATGATGGTACTGGGGCAATTGCTCCTCAAGTTGGGCATGCAGAATATGCATGATTTTACATTGACCTGGAGCTGCATCCGGAACCAGGTTCTGCTCAATTGGGGGCTAATGGTAGGTGTTATATTGCTTGTAGCCACCAACCTGCTATGGCTGTACATGCTGAAAGTGTATCCATTCTCCATAATCTACCCCCTGACAAGTGTAGGGTTTGTGCTGGGCATGCTTGGCGGAATGATGTTTTTCCATGAGTCAGTCGTCTGGACACAGTGGATAGGCGTGCTGCTCATCATGGGCGGATGCTGGTTCATAGTCAAGTAAGGCCGCAGTCTGCCACGATAGATAATGCTTCATGTAAACTGTAAGAACCAAATCAGACAATATATTGTGAACACACCTAATATACATAATCTGCTCCGCCCCTCACTTGCCGCCATACTCTGCGCGCTCGCACTGCTTGTGCCGGCGCAGCTCTGCGCACAGCAGAAAAAGACGGGCATCAGCGGCGTAGTGGTGGACGCACAGAGCGGCGAAACGCTCCCTTTTGTGCAGATATACTTCATTCGCACGAGCAGTAAAGGCCCCATTGCCACCACCATCGGCACCACATCCGACATGGACGGCAACTTCGACATATCCAACACAGAGGGCTACACCACTCTCCACTTCCAGATGATGGGCTACAAAACAGAGATGTACACCCTCAAGCCCGGGCAGATGAAAAAGGACATAAAAGTGAAGATGGAGCCGGATGTATATGGCCTGCAGGACATTGTGGTGACTCCCAAACGGCGCAAACGGGAGTACAAGCGCAAAGGCAACCCCGCCGTAGAACTGATAAAAAACGTGATTGCCCGCAGAGACTCCTTCACCGTCAAGACCGAGGAGAAATACACGGCTGAAGCCTACAGCCGCATGTCCTTTGCGCTTGACAACTTCTACCCCAACTTCAACAAGGGCATCTGGAAGACCTTCTCCTTTGCAGAGAAATACATCGACACCACGGGCACCTACCCCTCGCTCACGGTGAGCATACGCGAGCACCTCGCCAACGAGTACTTCCAGCGGAAACCGCACCGCGAAAAGCGCATATTGCAGAAAAAACGCATCTTCGGTCTGGAGGACGTTATAGACTCGCAATCCTTCCGCGAGAACGTGAACGCCATCTTCCAGGATGTGGACCTTAATGACGACAACATGAAGCTGCTCTTCAACCGCTTTGTCAGTCCGCTCAACTCCTCAATAGCCGTCACCTTCTACCAGTACTACATCATGGACACCATCATGGTGGACGGGTACAAGTGCATCGACCTCGCCTTCGTCCCCGTCAATTCAGAAAGCTACGGCTTCACAGGGCACCTCTACATAGTAAACGACAGCACATACAAAATAAAGAAATACGCCATCAACATACCGCCCGACATCAACCTCAACTTCGTCAGCAACTACTCTATCGAGCACTCTTACAAGCAGTTGGACAACGGGCTCTGGGCTCCAGAGCGCACCACCACATACGCCAAGTTCTATATACTCAACAACACGCGCGGCATGCTCGCAAGGCAGACCAAGATATATACCAAATGGGACTTCGACAGCGAAATAGACAAGAAAATCTTCTCCGCCATGACTCCGGAAGAGGCACTATCCGACTCCACAGCACAGCGTCTCGGCATGGCGGCGTGGAACGAACTGCGCCCCGAGCCGCTGACCAAATACGAGACCTCCGTGTATGACCTCGTCGGCGAGTTCACTTCCAACCCCACCTTCGCGTCGCTGGCAATGTTCGTAAACGCCGTGACAACGGAGTTCATCCCCACCAAGCCCGCCCGCGACATGGACGACAGCAAGTTCGACATCGGACCTATCTACCAGTTCTTCAGCTGGAACTACCTCGAGGGCTTCCGCGTGCGCCTCGGAGGTGCCTCCACAGCCAAACTGCACGACCAGTTCTTCTTCCGCGGCTACGCCGCCTTCGGCACAAAAGACCTGCGGCCGAAATACAACGCGACATTCATCTACACTTTCGACAAGAAGAAGAGCCAGGCCTACGAGCCGTTGCGCCACCACATACAGGCTTCGGTGCAATACGATGTTGAAGAACCAGGGCGCTCAGACGACATGATACGCCGCGACCACATACTAAACTCCATACCTACCTCCAAGCCCACGATGCGCAACTACCAGTACGTCTTCCACACGCGCCTGGACTACATGAAGGACTGGCACAACGGACTCACCGTCAAAGCCGGCTTCGACTTCAGCCACAACGAGGCAGCGGGAGCCATGACCTACGACCGCATCACACACTATGCCACCAACGGCCTGCCAGCCGTCACAGAGCGGGTCAAAGACTACATGTCCTACACCGGCTACGCCGAACTCAAGTACTCGCCGGGAGCGAAAATCTTCATCGACAGGATGGGCATACAGAGCCCCTTCGCCTTAGACAAGGACGCTCCGGTTATCAGCCTGCGCCACACTTTCGGCTATCTTGACGACCGCCCATCCGGAGGACAGGGCTTCTTCATCAACAAGACCGAGCTGACGGCCGACAAGCGCTTCTGGCTCTCTGCATTCGGACATCTCGACCTGCGCCTGCAGACAGGCATGATTTGGAACAAGGTGCCCTTCACGGAGCTTTACTCGCCCAACTCATCCACCTCTATCTTCCTTGCTCTCAGGGCGTTCAACCAGATGCAGCCGATGGAGTTCCTGATGGACGAATATGTGGGTGTATATCTCACCTACTTCTTCAAAGGGTGGATTATGAACCGCATTCCGGGGCTGAACAAGCTGAAACTGCGCGGCGTAGTGTCATTCTCGGGCATATACGGCGGACTGACCAACAAAAACAACCCCTACTTGAGCGGCAACGAAGGACTCTACCGCTTCCCCGACTCCTCCACCTACGACGAGCAGGGCAAATACATCTCCGGCTACACCAGCTCCCCTATCGGGAAACTCCCCTACATGGAGATTACGGCGGGCTTTGAGAACATACTGAAGTTCATCCGCATCGACTATGTGCGCCGCCTTACTTACAACGACTATCTGCTCCCCGACGGCATACACCGCCGCAAACTGGGTGCCTGGGGACGCAACGGCGTTAAAATAACCTTCCGTCTTTCCCTATAAACAGCCACCGACCATGAAACGCATCCTGACCATCATGCTTTCCGTCCTGTGCATCACCGGCATGACGAAAGCCCAGACAACAGACACAGACAACAAACCGCGCTTTGAGAAACTGGAAACCGCCAAGACTGCTATCAAAAACTGGGACACGGAGCACCTGCTTGACTCGCTTGACCAGGAAGAGCTGCCCAAACTCGTAACAGGCGGCGTGATGATGCACGCCAACATGTCGAACTTCATCATCACCAACGCCCAGAAAAATATGTCGTCGTACATGAAGCTGGGCGGAGAACTTGGCGGCTTCATCGATTTCCGCGTCATCAAACACTTTGCCATACAGTGCCGCGTCATCTTCACGGCGGAGCAGAACAGGTTCTCCATTGGCGATACCAAGCAGCGCCTATGGTCATTCGGAGCCGACATTCCGGTCTATTTCCTCGGCAGGTTCGGCAATATGGAAAAAGGCTATCTGCAATTCGGAGCCGGACCTTTCACCCACTTCACCTTTGCCAGCAACATAGCCGACAAATACAGCAACCACCTCGCCAACAAGCATGTAGAAGACAACGACCCTTATGCCAAACTCTATGTGCTACACGACAACCATTTCGGCGTAACAGCCACCATCGGCTACGAGTTCCCGCTCGGCATACAGATAAACTTCAACTATCTGCTCTCGCTCTCTGACATCTTCAGCTACTACAAGCAGGAAGGACACAACACCGTGGAGACCATCTACCCCCAGCGCCTCTCGCTGGGCGTAGCCTACCGCTGGAAGTAACTTTGCAGCAGACAATTACTTATTATTCCGGCACAAATTGCTTATGATTTGTCTTTGCGGGGGAAGAGTTTGCGGAAACGCGTAAGCGGCTTGGTTATGCTGCCTCCCGCCACAACAGTAATAACCGCCAGGACTATAAGCGTCAGTCCTATGCCTTCGCGCAAGGTAAGGCTCTCGCCGAGAAACACAATGCCGCAAAACACTGCAGTTGCAGGCTCAAAAGCCCCGAGTATGGCCACAGGCGTAGGTCCGACATGCTGAATAGCTATTGTGGAGCAGGTGAAAGAAACCACGGTGGGGAGCAGCCCCAAAGCCAGCAAATTGAACCACAGATACCATCTTCCGGCTGTCGGGACGGCCAGTTGGCCATTGGCAACCACACAAACGACATAGACCAGCAGGGCGAAAAGAAGGATGTAGAACGTTATTTTCAGTGTCGGGATGTGGTTCAGCCCGTGCCTGTTGATGCCGATGAGATAAACGGCGTAAGTAAGTGCAGAGACAAGCACAATGACAGTGCCCGCCAGACTCAATGTCGCCCCGTCACCCTGCTTGTAAAGCAAAAAGATGCCGACAGACGCAGTCAGTATGCAGAGTATGGTCTGCATGGTCAGTTTCTCGTGGAAGAAGATGGCCATGCCCACCGCCACCATTATCGGATACACGAACAGCAGCGTAGAAGCTATGCCCGCGTCCATGTAGTTGTAACTGACAAAGAGCGTGAGCGAAGACACACCCATCGACACGCCCAGCAAAAAGAGCGGCAGCAGATACTTGCGGCCGATAGCGAATATGGCAAACGGCGACTGCCCATGCCTGCGCTGCACAGGCTCTCCGTCAGGTGCTGTCTCCTGCGGCTGCCTGATAAAAAGCATAACGGCAATGGTCAGCATGCCGAACAGATAGCGGAAAAAGAGCACGGAATATGCGTCCATGCCGTCGTTGTAAAGCGGGATAGTGAAGAGCGGGTTCAGGCCATAAGTGATGCCTGCCGCCGCTCCGAGCAGATAGCCTATATGTCCGTGTCTGGTCTGCATACAGAGTGTGTCACTGCGTTTGTTATTCGTCCCCCCAGCGCGTGTAAACACGGAAATAGTCGTTACGTATCATACGGTCGCTGAGGACGGCAGCCTGCCGCGGATTGAGAGGTCTGTTATGGCGTGCCGTGCTGTCGCAGAGATTAACGCCGAAGCCTTTCCAGTCGTAGTCAGTCGCCTGCAGCAGAGAGAGGACAGTGGGATAGATGTCCATCTGATAAGCCTCGTCGGTGACATGAATATTGCCTTTGATATGCGGCGAGCGTATGATGAGCGGCAGGCAGTCGTCGGCGGCATTGTAGTCCAGTCCGTGCTCGCGGCTGTAGCGCATCATCTGCTCCCGCTTCTCTTTGTGGAGTATGCGGTGGTCGCCCGTGATGACGACGGTGTAATTGCGCAGCCGCTCGTCCGTCTCCAGTTTGCGGATGAAGAGTCCGAGACCGTCGTCCAGAGCGTTGAAGCCGCGAATATAGCTCGACATGACCCACGGCATGTCATTCGGAGTCTCAAGCGAGGAGTACTTCTGATTGACAAACGGCGCATGTGTGGACTGCGTGATGCACTGTATGTGCTTTTCGCCGGCATCTACAAGCTGGTTGAGGCGCGCAAAGAGGAGCGTGTCAATGTCGCTGAAGACGATGGTGGTGTCGTAGCCGAAAGCGGGCGACATCTCGGTCTGATTCCAGACTGAAGGGTCGTGCGGCAGGAGGCAGACTGTGTGCCCGCTGACCACTTTCATAATGGCGGGGAACTCGTTGTGCGAGTAATGCAGGCACGTGGCACCGGCATCAATGGGGAGCAGACCGGTATTGACAATCATCTGCCCGTCAGCCGACGGCGCTCCTACAATCTGTGTGTGCACATGGTCGGCATAGAGAACATGGTCGCTCTGGGTGAGCCTCCACAGATTAGGCATTACATCCTCGCGGCAGACCCAGTTCTCGAGGCTTTCGAGCAAAATGATGATGAGCGGCTCGTCCACTTGCAGCTCCGGATTGCCGGAAGCGAGCGGTGCGACAAGGTCGCGGTCACGCTCTGTCAGCGGGTGCTCGGGCAGCTGGTTCTTGACCATCTGCGCATAGTCGGAGATGATGTATATCGGCGACTCAAGCACCGATGTGCGCCCGACAGTGGTTGAGAAATCGGTGCCATAGACCTGCTCGCGCCCGTCACGCCTGATGGTGTTGTGGGGGTATGCGCCATTGAGCGTGTCGCCGGCAAAATGCAAGAGCACACCCGCCATCATTGTTGCAAGCGCCCACTGCCACGAGCGCGGCGAGCGGTTGGTGAAGACAAAAATGAGGCTCATAAGGCAGGTGAGCAAGTAGAAAAGCAGGTCAATACCCCACTCTATGTAAATGAGTATGCTCGCCGAGTAGCCGTGGAGGTTGGAGGAAGAGTTGAACGCCTCCGCGTCAAGCAGGATGTAGTTGTTGCGCATGTAGATGAGGTTGGCGACGCACCACGTGTCGATGATGAAAGAAAGGAGAATCATCCAGCGCTTGTCCTTCATCAGAAAAGTGAAAGAAGCCAGCAGCACCGCCATCGAGAGTTTGGGCAGCAGAGTGCCGAAGAAGCCGACAGGCGAGTTCATAACATCAGGCACCATGTGATGGTGGAAGGCATAATGATTGAAAAGCAGAGTCTTGGCGAAGGTGAGAAGGGCAAAAAGCGCGAATATTATCCACGATGCGCGGTTGTCACGGTTGAGCCATTCAGACCATGTGTCTATCCATTGAGGTCTCTTCATATTGTTCAAGTTTAAGTGTCAGACATCGAAAAACGCGGCAAAGGTAATAAAAAACAAAGATATTTACAAATTTATGTCGCTCAAATTTGCACAATCCGAAAAAAACACCTACTTTTGCAGGATTTTTGTGCTTTTAACAATTTATGATGCGAAATAAAATCACTATTATAGCAACACTTTTCAGCCTGCTTATGCCGTTTGCGAGCCTCTATGCCCGCCGTCCGCAGGACAGACACGTGCTTGTCGATACTGTGTGCCGGTGCACTCCCGCGCAGTTCCAGAAGACGATTGACAGGTTTTTCTATCAGTTCCAGAACAACTCCGACTCCCTTTTCAATTGGGTGTATCTGAACACCGGCGGCGACGGGAACGAGAAAGAAGGCGGCAAAGATGCCATAAAACTGCACTATGCACAGGCCATTTACGACCCTGTAGAAAAGACGGGGGACTTGGGGCTGGACATCTATGTACTTGGTTCCAAGATGTTTCCAGACAGACACCTTTATACCAAGAACTTCGGTAGAAAACTGGGAGTTACCTACTCCGGCTCCCTGCTTGAGAACGGGTCGGTGGTGTTCAGGCTCGATTCAGTGGCTCCACGACAGACCAAAGTGCACTATGAGTTCAACTTCGTCTTCGGCAAGTTCTTCTCGCTGCTCATCTCCGACAAAATATGGAATGAAGTGATCAAATGGCGTCTGGAGCAGGTGTTCGCCAACTTGGTGGAGTACACCGAGACGGGCAAAGTGACTGACCACAAAAAGAAAGCCGGCGCATAAATCAGCACCGGCTTTTTATTACAGCGTGAAACGGTAGTGAAAAACTGCCGCTACATCCTCTCCGGAACTTCTATGCCGAGCAGGTCGAGAGCCGAGCGGAGGACTTTAGCCACAGACTCACAAAGCACAAGGCGGAAAAGACGCACGTCAGTGTCCTGCTCGCCGAGAATGCTGTAGTCGTGGTAGAAGGAGTTGAACTCCGATGCCAGAGCATAAGCATAGTTGGCAATGACTGCCGGCGAGAATTCGTCGCCTGCCTGACGGACCACCGACGGATATTCAACAAGCCTCTGTATGAGCGCCTGCTCCTTGTCGTTGAGCGCGGCAAGATGCGGCATCTCGCCCTGCATGAGGCCGTCAGCCTTGCGCAGAACCGAGCGGATACGCGCGTAAGTATATTGGATGAAAGGTCCGGTGTTGCCGTTGAAGTCGATGGACTCGGCAGGATTGAAGAGCATGTTCTTGCGCGGATCAACCTTGAGAATGAAGTACTTGAGTGCCCCAAGCCCCACTTTGCGGGCAATCTCGCCGGCCTCCTCAGGAGTGATGTCAGGCAGAGTATTGACCTTGTCGCGGCTCAACTCGAGTGCATCGGCAATCATCCCCTCCATCAGTTCGTCGGCATCTACAACAGTGCCTTCGCGGCTCTTCATCTTGCCGTTGGGGAGTTCCACCATGCCGTATGAAAAGTGCACCAGCTCTTTGCCGAAGGGGAAACCGAGACGGTCGAGCAGCAGAGAGAGCACCTTGAAGTGATACTCCTGCTCGTTGCCGACCACATACACCATCTTGTCGATGGGATAGTCCTTGAAGCGCAGCTTGGCGGTGCCTATATCCTGCGTCATATAGACACTTGTGCCGTCGGAGCGGAGGAGGAGTTTCTCGTCCAGCCCGTCGGCGGTGAGGTCGGCCCAGACCGAGCCGTCGTCACGCCGATAGAACTTGCCCTCGGCGAGCCCGCGCTCCACTTCTTTCTTGCCCTCAAGATAAGTGTTGCTCTCGTAGTATATTTTGTCGAAAGAAACGCCCATGCGGCGGTAGGTCTCGTCGAAGCCGGCATAGACCCAGTTGTTCATTTTCTGCCAGAGGGCACGCACTTCAGGGTCGCCCTGCTCCCACTTGCGGAGCATCTCCTGCGCCTCTTTCATCAACGGAGCCTCTTTTTTGGCAGTCTCCTCGTCCATGCCCTGTGCCATGAGCTGCGCAATCTGCGCTTTGTACTCGCGGTCGAAGCGGACGTAGTAGTCGCCTATGAGGTGGTCGCCCTTCTTGCCGCTGCTCTCAGGTGTCTCGCCGTTGCCGAAACGCAGCCAGGCAAGCATCGACTTGCAGATGTGTATGCCGCGGTCGTTGACGATGTTGGTCTTCACCACCTTCCAGCCATTCGCCTCCTGAATACGGGCTATTGACCAGCCGAGCAGGTTGTTACGCACATGCCCGAGGTGGAGAGGCTTGTTGGTGTTGGGCGACGAGTACTCGACCATCATCAGGCGGTTTTTGGCCGGCTGCCTGCCGTAGTTGTCGTCACGGCGCACCTTGTCCAGTTCGCCGAGCCAGAAAGAGGGGGCGATAGAGAGGTTGAGGAACCCCTGCACGGCGTTGTATTTGTCCACCAAGCCGCCTTGCAGACGCGCGCCAATCTCTTCCGCAACCTGTGCCGGAGCCTTGCGCGCCGCCTTCACAAAGGGGAAAACGACCAGCGTTATATGCCCCTCAAACTCGGGCCGTGTTTTCTGGAACTGTATCTGTCTGTCGTCAGCCTCTATGCCGTAGAGGTCCTTCACTGCGGCGCGAACCTGCGTGCCGAGCTGCTGTTCTATAGTCATATTTTCCTGCATTTCGTCTTTAGATATTCCTGTTCTTCATTGCTGAGGAGCGGCGCTATTTCGCGGAAGACGCGCTCGTGGTAGTTGTTGAGCCAGTCTTTCTCCTCCTGCGTCAGCATGGCTGTGTCGATGAGGCGGGTGTCGTAGAAACATAGCGTCAGCGTCTCAAACTCGTAATACTCCTCGCCCGTTGTACGCTCGCTGACTCCGCCGGCAGGCACCGTGAGAACAAGGTTCTCTGTGCGGATACCATACTCCCCTGCGCGGTAAATACCGGGCTCGTCGGAGAAGATATTGCCCTTGCGAATCGGGTTTGTGTTATTGTCCGTGCGTATATTCGCAGGACCCTCGTGGCAGCCCATAAAGTGCCCCACCCCATGACCTGTGCCGTGGCCGTAGGTGATGCCTTCCTGCCACATAAACTGGTGTGCGAGCACGTCAAGCTGGTTGCCGCGCGTGCCTTTGGGGAAACGCGCCTGAGCAAGTGCGATGTGCCCCTTGAGGACAAGCGTGAAATCGTGGCGCACGTTGCCGGGGATGTTGCGCGGGTCGCCCACCCAGACTGTGCGGGTGATGTCGGTGGTGCCGTCCAGATACTGTCCGCCAGAGTCAAGCAGCAGCACTCCGTCGCCATCTATGCGGGCGCAGGTCTCCGGCTCGGCATGATAGTGGACTATGGCACCGTTGCCCTGCCAGCCGGCTATGGTGCAGAAACTTTCGTCCGTGAAGTTCTCGCCCTGTGCACGCAGTTCGTGCAGGCGCGCAGCCAGTGTCAGTTCGGTCTGCGGAGCAGACAAAGCCTCCGTCTCGAGCCAGCGGAAAAAGCGTGTGAGAGCCACGCCATCGCGCTTCATGGCGCGGCGAGTGCCCTCCTGCTCAACATCGTTCTTCACCGACATCATCACCTGCACCGGCGACGGCGACACATTGCGCACCGTCCTGTCCTGACGCTGCATAACAGCCTCATACAGAGCCTCGTTCACTCTTGCCCCGTCTGCCATCACCGTCTGTGCGTCAATCTGTTGCAGGTAGCGGCGGATGTCGGTGTACGGCCGCAGGCTGACTCCTTGCTGCTTGAGTGAAGCCTGTGTGCCGGAGTCTGTCTTGCGCGGGTCGATAAAGAGCGTGCAGCAGGCCTTCTCCACAACGCAATAGCCTGTAACACAGGGAGTATAATCAACATCAGTGCCGCGTATGTTCAGCAGCCAGCCTGTTTCGTCCAGCGCGGAAATGACCATCGCGTCACAGCGTTTGTCGTCAAGCACCTTGCGCACGCGCGCCAGCTTGCTCTCTGTGCTTTCGCCCGACCAGCACTCCTTATATATATATAGCTTGTCAAGCGGCATCTCGGGGCGGCCGTCCGTCCAGAGCGGGGCTATCAGGTCGTGCGACTCAAGGCGCAAACCGCCCTCTGCAAGTTGCTTTTTCAGCGCGCTGTAGCTGTTGATGCTGTACATCTCGGGGTTCACGCCTACCGCAGCACCGCTATGCCCGTAATGTGCTGCCAGAAATTCGGCTATGCTCGGGCAGTCCACATCCGACTCGCGCATCAGTTCCACACCCGTGCCCGCCAGTTCGTCCTCTGCCTGAAGATAATAGCGGCTGTCGGTCCAGAGTAAAGCACTGTCTGTTGTCACCACTGCCGTGCCGCTCTCGCCTGTGAAGCCACTGAGCCACTGCATCTCCTGCCAGTGAGGAGCCATGTACTCCGAGGCGTGCGGGTCGGTGCCGGGCACTATATAGGCGGCAAGTTTCTTCTCCGCCATCAGCTGCCGCAGTGCGGCTATGCGTTGTGCTGTTTCCGTCTTCATAGTTTTACGGCTTTGAAGCTCATATCCAGTGATTTGAATGAGTGCGTCAGTGCTCCTACCGACACAAAGTCCACACCTGTCTCTGCATAGGCGCGTATGGTGTCAAGCCGGATGTTGCCGCTGCTCTCTATCTCCACGTACTTGTCTGATTTCCAGCCGCGTATAAGCCGCACAGCCTCGCGCGTCTGCTCGGGGGTGAAGTTGTCGAGCATCAGGCGGTCGGGGATGCCGGTGCCAAGAGCCTCCTCTATCTCACGTGTGTTGCGGGTCTCCACTTCGATGCGCAGGTCAAGGTCTTTGCGGCGGCAGTAGTCGCGTGCGCCGGTGAGGGCGGCTGTCACGCCGCCGGCAAAGTCTATATGGTTGTCTTTGAGCAATATCATGTCAAAGAGTCCGATGCGGTGGTTCATGCCGCCGCCTATACGCACGGCCTCTTTCTCCAGATAACGCAGTCCGGGGGTCGTCTTGCGGGTGTCGAGCACATGGCACCCCGTGTCGGCGATGAGCGACTGATAGGTGTGCGTCGTGGTCGCTATGCCGGACATGCGCTGCATGATGTTGAGCATCGTCCGCTCCACCTGAAGCAGGCTCAGTTCCTTGCCATAGACGCGGAAAGCGATGTCGCCCGGCTTGACCGCGTCACCGTCTTTCAGCAGCTGCTCCATGCGCAGCTCGGGGTCGAAATAGTTGATTACTTCTTTTGCCACTTCCACGCCGGCAAGTACACCTTCCGCCTTGATGAGCACCTGCTGGCAGCCCTCTTTGTCAGGCGGTATGCAGCACAGCGAAGTGTGGTCGCCGTCCCTGATGTCTTCCTCAAACCAGATTGCAATAAGTTTTCTCAGTTCTGTTTTATCCATAAATATATAATGTTCAGTCGTTTGTGTATTGATTTTTCCGCCCCTTTACTTGTCTTCATAGTGCCCGTAGGTCGTGAGAATGAGCACTATGATTTCCTTGTCTAAAATACGATAAACCAAACGGTGTTTTTTGCTTATTTCCCTGCTCCAGCGGCCTTCGGGTTTGCCTTTTAGGGGTTCAGGATGCCCCGTGCCGGTTTTTGGATGCTCGCGTAACTCTTCTAAAAAACGGAGGGCTTTCTGAAAAGCCTTTGGCTCACTTTTGGCAAGTCTGACAAGTCCCTGATTGGCCTCATCTGTATATCTTAACTCATATATCATAGCCGCATCTCTTCAGCATTTCCGTGACAGATTCCCCTGGCTGCTGCACTGTATATTGTCCGCGCTTGTATTGTTCTTCCGCTTTTTCCACATGCGCGTAAAACTCCTCTTTTGTCATGCGCGAAGGGTCGTCCGCCATTTGCTTGGCAAGACGCGAAAGATATTTGGCAGCTTTCCTGAGCAGCCCTTCGTCCTCTGAAATGATTCCGAGGCTACGATAAATATCCGTATTCAATTGTAATGCAGTCATATAACTACGGTTTACTCTAATTCGCTGCAAAGGTAATGTTTTTTTTTGAGATATGCAAGTTTTTGCGCATTTTTTGGCAGAGACGCGCGTTTTGGAGGCTTTTTTGACAAAGAGCCGGACTAACGTGAGATTGGTATGGTTTTTGTTGTTTGTAATTGTTGATATAATTTGGTTGTGAGAACATGAAGAATGTAGCATTGGTTTGTTCGAGCGGCAGCAGCCGTGGATTGGCGCAGATTGGCGCAATCGAAGTGCTGCAGGAACGCGGTTACAATATTACGTCGGTGGCGGGATGCTCGGTCGGAGCTATAGTGGGAGGCATGTGCGCCGCCGGCAAAATGGAGGAACTGAAGCAGTTCTTCCTCGACATCGACAAACGCCGCATGTTGCAGCTGACCGACTTTTCCGTTACCACATCCCACCTCGTCAAAGGCGACAAACTGCTTGAGGCGTTCAGCGGAATTGTCCCCGACGCACGCATTGAAGACCTGCCTGTCCCCCTCTCGCTTATCGCCACCGACGTGCTCACCGGACGCGAGTTTGTCTTCCGCTCCGGCGATCTGTGCACTGCCATACGCGCATCTTTCTCGCTCCCTGTGGTGCTGCGGCCCGTGGAGTATCAGGGCATGCTGCTCATGGACGGCGGACTCACCAACCCGCTGCCCCTCAACCGCGTCAAGCGCACCAACGGCGACCTGCTCGTTGCTCTCAACGTGAGCGCGCCGCTGGAGCAGGAACCGCAGTCTGCCGAATGGGAGCAACCCTCGCTCCTCCAGCGTCTGGAGAAACTCCTGGGACGCACAACCCCAAACAGGAGCGAGGCGCACCAAAGCGAAGTAAGCGGCTATGCCGACATTCTCGACCGCGCGTCCGACATCATGCTCGTGCAAAACGCTGAATTAGTGAAAACTATCTGCCCGCCGGACATGGAGATGGACATACCCATCAACCGTTTCGGCAGTTACGACTACGACCATGCCGGAGAACTCATAGCCTATGGCAGGCAGCTCATGTCCGCCGAAATCGACCGCTATGAAGCAGGACTTTAGGACTTTTCTCACATTTTTTTCGCCAAACACTTGCATTTCCCGAAAAAATGTTGTATCTTTGCAACTCGAAATCATTCACTTCTCATACAGGGCGAATTTAACGCCGGAACACTCCCCCGTGACGCAAAATCAGACTGACGAGACACTATCGACAGACTATCGGGTCGGGTCATCTCCGTGTTGATACGCTTGTGTATGCCTGCTAATACCGTTATACAATGGGCAAAATCGACTTGAACAAGAAATACAAATCCTATACGGGCAAACTCCCGCCCAACGACCATCGTCTCTACATCACTAAACGCTTTGGCGAGACCATCATCTCCCATTGCCCCGAGCACCGCGACCCCGCCTCTGTCACGCAGGCGCAGCGCCGTGCTTTTGCCCTCATCAAGCAGGCTTCCGCGCTTGCCGATGCTGACTTGCGCGACGGACAGAAGCGTGAAGAATGGCTCCGCCGGCGCAATGCTGACATTGCCGCTTCCGGCAAGTACAAGACTCTCCGTGGCTATGTCATTGCCTCTTACAGGCAGCACCTCAACGACTCTGACACGCCGGAAAGCAGCGAAAACTGAGAAAATATGCAGCCTTTTCTTGCGCAAATAAGAAAAAGTCTGTATCTTTGCAGCCTGAAATTTGTCGCCCGCGCCTGACACCAGCCATGCCGGACCGGAGACCATACACAAACAAGAAAAAGACTATACTAAACAGAATATAAAGATGAAGAATTTCGTAGAAGAACTCCGATGGAGAGGCATGCTGCAGGACATCATGCCCGGCACCGAGGAACAACTGATGAAAGAACAGACCACCGCCTACGTGGGCATAGACCCCACGGCGGACAGCCTGCATATAGGCCATTTGTGCGGCATTATGATGCTCCGCCACCTGCAACGCTGCGGTCACAAACCCATTGCCCTCATTGGAGGCGCTACTGGCATGATTGGCGACCCGAGCGGCAAATCTGCCGAGCGTAACCTCCTGACTGAAGAGACTTTGCGCCACAACCAGGAGTGCATCAAAAAGCAGCTTGCCAAGTTCCTCGACTTTGGCAGCGACGCTCCCAATGCCGCCGAACTGGTCAATAACTACGACTGGATGAAGAACTTCACCTTCCTTGACTTCGCGCGCGAAGTCGGCAAACTCATAACGGTCAATTACATGATGGCGAAAGACAGCGTGAAAAAGCGCTTCAACGGCGAGTTTGCACAGGGCATGTCCTTCACCGAGTTCACCTACCAGCTCCTGCAGGGCTACGACTTCGTCTGGCTCAACGAGCACAAAAACTGCCTCATGCAGATGGGAGGAAGCGACCAGTGGGGGAACATCACCACCGGCATCGAGCTGATGCGCAAGATGAACGGCAAGACTGCCTTCGCCCTCACCTGCCCACTCATCACCAAAGCCGACGGAGGAAAATTCGGAAAGACCGAGAGCGGAAACATCTGGCTCGACCGCCGTTACACCTCCCCCTACAAGTTCTACCAGTTCTGGCTGAACGTAAGCGACGCGGACGCGGAGCGCTACATCAAGATTTTCACCTCTCTCGAGCACGAGGAGATTGACGCGCTTGTCGCCGAACATCAGGCCGCACCGCATTTGCGCCTGCTCCAGAAGCGCCTGGCAAAGGAAGTGACCGTCATGGTGCACAGCGAGGAAGACTACAACGCCGCCGTCGAAGCAAGCAGCATCCTCTTTGGCAACGCCACTGCCGATGCTCTGCGCAAACTGGACGAGGAGACTTTCCTGCAGGTGTTCGAGGGCGTGGAGAGGTACGACATACCGCGCTGCGAACTGGAGGCCGGCATAGCCCCGCTTGACCTGCTCGCGGAAAAGACCGCCATCTTCCCCAGCAAAGGCGAAGCGCGCAAGATGATACAGGCCAACGGCTTCAGCATGAACAAGGAGAAACTCACCGACCCGCAGACTCCGCTCACCACAGCCAACCTGCTGAACGGCAAGTACCTGCTCTTCCAGAAAGGCAAGAAAAGCTACTATCTCGTCGTCTGCACAGACTGACTCCCCCTTTCTGACTGACAATAAAACCGGACTGACATAAAACAAGGTCGGCAATAAACACAGACTGACATAAAACTGGGATGGCAACAGACACTGACTGACATAAAGCCTGACTGACAACAAAAGCGGCGCGTCCGCGCCGCTTTTCATTTGCCCTTCAAGTGCATCAGCAAGCAATATAGCGATGGCGACACATTGATTATCTGTGCCTTACGCTTGGCTGACTTTGTGAGATGGAAATATGACAGCGGGTAAACGCCGAGTGCTTTTATCCTGTCGAGCCACGCACGCCGCTCCTCATAAAAAAGCTCCGCGATAGTTGCTAATATGCTGACAATCATGGTGGACACCATGCCGTCAAACCAGCGCCGGTCAGACACCGCCTGTGCCTGCCTGTGGAGGTTGCCGATGATGGTCAGGCGGTCGTTGAGAGCCTTGCGTTTCTTGGTGAGGTCTGAATTTTGAGTAATGGAGCCTTGACGCAGCAGATAGTTATATACCACTGTATCTATGGACGTTACGCGTTTTGCCTGTAATAGCATGCGGGGAGTCCAGTCCACGTCCTCAAAGTATATCCCGCGTGTGAAAGTCGGCACCAGCTCGCGCCTGACGATGAACTGCACCACATAACACGCTGTCCCTAACCGCTCATTGAGGAATGTCAGTCCGTCGCACACCTCGTCGCGGTAATCCACAAATGGCTTGAAGGACTTGTTCGGATTGAACACCTCACCTTGCTCATTGACATTCTGATAGTTAAAGCGCAGCACATCAAGGTCGTCCCGCTGCATTCTCACAACGAGTGATTGGATTACACCTGCCTCTATATAGTCGTCTGAATCAACAAACATTATGTATTTCCCGCCAGCGGCGCGGATACCGCTGTTGCGGGCCTCGCTCAGGCCTGCGTTAGGCTGGTGAATAACTCTTATATTCTTGACTTTCAACTCTCCCCTTTCCGCTTTCATGCCATACTCGTCACAGATGGCACTGCTTTCGTCGGTAGAACCGTCATCTACGAGAATTATCTCGTAGTCATCATAATCCTGCGCAAGAAGGCTGTCAATGCACTTGCGCAGATAGCTCTGCACATTATATACCGGAACTATGATAGATATTATTGGCATGTCTTTCAGTGCTTTAAGTGTCCAGAGACATTCTTTTTATTCTCCTTTTATTCAGTGCTTTAAGTGTCCAGAGACATTCTTTTTATTCAGTGCCTAAAGTCTCCAGAGGTGTTGGTTCGATTCTTCTATAATTTTGCCCAATTGATCTGACGATACGAACTCCACATCAGGCCAGCGGCGGACAATCTCCTGAAGTAGTTGCCTGAACAGAGGCAGGTTGCGGTCAGTGTTGGCAGGGTCTATTGAGCCTATGAAGTTCAGGCGGTGGGCGCATATATTCGCTGCCTTGTGCCACTTGAAGGCTATTTCAATACGACGCAGGCAATCCCCCACCCAATCGTAATTTGGCTTGGTCGATGGTTCAAAGAAGCAGTTGCGGAAGAGCCGTATAAGCCCCGCCTTAGTCCTCGTCCCCTGAAACCCGCGATATGTAATCCTGATTGTCTGGTCATCATCTAACGGCACTTTCTGCTGAAAAGTGCTTTGTATGTACCTCACGCCGTGCTGCACCAGACACGGCTCTATCTTCGGACTCCATGTGTAGGTTGTCGGCGTAAAAGAGCGGGATTCGTAGCCGAATATATCATGGAAAAGACGCAATGCATCATCAATGATGCCCTCGAACTCCCGAATATCTGCATCTTTCCCCGAGTCAAACGCCCCCATATAATACCCACGGATAGAGGGATCTACATTGCTTGTCAGTCCCCAAGTCCCCAAGTCAAACGCCATGCGCGTAATCGCATCACCTTCACGCAAAGTCCGAAGCCACTTCTTCACATACAGATGCTCACGCCCATGACTCTGCGGATGAAAGACTCCTGCCTCCATGCCTGCTTTCCACATCCCGAATACCCCCGCATGTGCAGCATCGTGATTGAGTGTTTCCGTAAATGGCTCGAAATAATACTGTGTAAAACCGCTCTCTTTAATCTTGTCAAATACAGGATTGGCAGACAGCGTATTAGCCGTAATCACAGCCGGATGACCATTCTTGTCCTTTACGGCTTGCAGAACCTCAAACAAGTTCTCCAAGTCATGCCTCGTGGCCAAATTATCATACTGGCAATAGGAGTCGTGGTCCACGCGAACACCTCTGCGAAGAAACTCATCATAAACTTCACGCGACGGCATACGTATCGTCCCCCAGTCATCCGACTCAACAACAACCAAATGGCGTTTCGTCCGCCACCCGAACATATTATAAAGTTCTTTTCTCGTCAACATTATTTATTCAATATATTCCACTTCTCCAATTTGAATAAAACGCGTTCAATAAACCATACGATGCAATAAGCCCAAAAATGTCGATGAAGACGCTGCATTATGGATATATCATTGCCGAACTGCTCATAATCTTTTAGGACCGAGGCTGGAATAATTCCTTTAAGATATGCACGTCTTTCTAAAAGACGAAGTTCATTATTGGTATTACTGATACCAGTCATATCAAAAAGTACCACATCAATATTCACATACATTGGCACAACATCGCCAAGAGCAATCATATTGAGATAAAGTTTCCAATCTGCACATATTTGCATTGTTTCATCAAAGAGGCCGTACTTTTCAAATAGGTCTTTTCGCACGAATGCTGCATCGTGAGGAATAGTACCTCTATAAAAAGTAAACATTGACGCATCTACCGGTTGGGGAATCATTACGCTATCGGATTGTCTTTCCTTTTCACACTTCTTGCGTCCATCGGAACAAACATGAAGAATATTTCCCATCAACAAAGGAATGTTTTTTATAGCCCCTGCAATAACATTCATCATACGTTCAATAGTATCAACAGAAGCAACGCAATCTCCTGAATTGAGAATCCAAACATATTCCCCCGTCGCTTTCTTTATCCCCTTATTCATCGCATTATATATCCCTTTATCCGGTTCCGATGACCATACGACATGAATTCCTTCATTCCTTAATTCATTCACTCCTTCAACATTATTAACGTGCTCTTTAATTACATCAACAGAGCCATCGGTTGAACCTCCATCGATGATGATATGCTCGATGTTGCGATACGTCTGTGAGGCTACGGAGGCAAGGGTTTTGCGCAAGCCCTCGGCATTGTTATAATTGATTGTAATGATTTATAGTTTTTTCATTGTCTACGTATAAGCAATGATTTTTTATCATTTGTCTTTAATATACCAAATAGATTACGAAGTCCTACTTCAAGATCATTCCAAGACGAAAGATAGCCATATCTTACATTGAGATGTGATAAAGAATCTTCCAATGTTGTCGCTTCCTCTGGTGTTGATTTGTTAATCCACATATGATGTAAATCGACTATGGGTGTATGACATATCTCAGAGAGTTCTGTATTATGGTTTTGCGAAGTCCAATACAGCCATTTACGGATATTCAAATCCGACATTGATAGACCGATAAAAAGCAAATTATCAAATTGTGCGTGGTATAAAAAAGTTGTTTGTGCCCAATTATATACGCTTCCAGCTACAGACATATATGATTCTTCGTTAAATACTAATTTCGAATACGAAGAAGACCGTTTGAATTTATTAGGAATACTCTCATTAGGAAATATACATCCATGCAAATGATAGATAGGAATTAAGTCTGCTTTATGGTATTCTATAGTTCGAAGAATTCTTGTATAATAGCGTCTCCTGTTGTACATTCCTCCTAGTTTTTCCATTTCTCTCTTACAGAAGAACAAATAAAGGAAAGTATCAAATATACATTCTGCATTGAATGATATTATGGCTCTAGGCGCTTTCCCTTTTTCATAAGCATCTAACACGAAATTGATTAATTGGTATGTAGTGGACACCTTATAATATTTTTCAAAGAATGCGCATAAAGCCAATTTTTGCTCCGGTAATAGTCTGAATGGAGTATTAAACGCCAATATTAAAATCTTTAACAAACCATCTTTTGTTGCTTTTTCTAATATATCACCATATAATATATCACGCAGAATTCTATTAAATTCGATATCCTTATTTTTGCACAATATACTATTTCTCGACATCTGCAATATGCAATCCAGAGACCAACCAAGATTATTTCTCATTTCTCTAAACTGCGGCAAAAGCATGCTTTTTTCAAAGCATTGTTGATATACTTTCCATGCAAGTACCTCCCATGAGGGAGCTATCCCGACTGAAATTCCAGCTCCAACACATAAAGTCCAAGGACTTCTTCCCAACCAACCTCCGTAATATGGATCTAATACTTGGATGGCCTTTGTATTGACGGTAATATTTTCTACAGAATCCATTTCCATACGTTATGATGGAATATGATTAGTTCTTTCTACTGATATTTCAATAAGCCCTTTGTTCATCACTCAACTATACATTTCAATATACTGAACGATCATCTTATAAATTGTTTAATTACTTCACAAATCCTCTCAACATCCTCTATCTCCAAATCATAATACATCGGTAAGCGAACTAAAGTATCAGCATATCTATCACACTCCGACAATACTCGTCCATCATGTTTGTCTGCATAATACGCGCTGCTATGCAAGCTCAAATAATGGAATACAGCCAATACACCATTGTCCTTGAGGTGTTTGATGAGAGCGGAGCGTTTCTCTAAATTTGGCAGAATAAGATAAAACATGTGGGCATTGTTTGACGCATAGTCAGGGATAACTGGCATTGAGAAGTATCCTTTCTCGGAAAGGGGTTTGAGAAGTTTATAGTAAGTCTCCCATAGAGCCTTACGTTTATTCTGAATTTCATCGAGGTTTTCCAGTTGTGCCCATAGGAAAGCCGCATTGATCTCTGCCGGCAAGAAAGAGGATCCCATATCCACCCATCCGTATTTGTTCACCGCTCCGCGGAAAAACTCGGCTCGGTTCGTTCCTTTCTCCCAGATAATCTCAGCGCGACGGATAAAACGCTCGTCGTTGACTACCAACAAACCGCCCTCACCTCCGGCGGTTATATTCTTCGTCTCGTGGAAAGAGAAAGCGGCGAGATGACCGATGCCACCGAGTGGTAATATAGTAGCCTCTTTCCGTGGGTTTTCCTCTGAAGGGGCAAACCGACCATCGCAACACCTATGCGAGATATAGTAGCTATTAATTGCTTGGGCTGCATCTTCTACGACGAGGAGATTATAGCGATTAGCAATCTCCATGATTTTATCCATGTCGCATGCTACACCGGCATAGTGGACAGGAACGATGACTTTGGTGCGGGGAGTAATGAGTGCTTCGATAGCTTCCGCATCCAGGTTCGGATTACGTTTCATACTATCAGCAAAGACTACTTTTGCTCCTTCGCGCAAGAATGCCAATGCCGTGCTGACGAACGTATAACTCGGGATGATGACTTCATCACCGGGTTTAAGATCACAAAGCATGGCGCACATCTCCAACGCGTCTGTGCCGGAAGTGGTTAGCAAACATTTCTTAAAGCCGTAGCGTTCTTCAAAAAAACGCTGACATTTCTTTGTAAACTCTCCGTTTCCAGATAAGTGGCCATTGAAAACGGCTTGATACATATAGTGCGCCTCCTTACCGGTAAGGTGCGGTTTGTTAAAAGGTATATTCATATTATATAGTTCCGTTATCTACATGAATATTTTGTCCCGTAATACTAGCTGCCTTCTCGCTCAGTAAGTAAGCAACTGTCTCCGCCACCGAACGAACCGATGTTGCATCCTTCAACGAGGTACGTGCATATATCTTTGCACGCTGCTCATCCGTTAATGTAGCACTCATTGCCGTAGGCATAAATCCCGGCACAACCACATTGCTGCGGATGCCTAAACTACCCCACTCACGAGCCGTATTCTTCGAGAATGCCTCCAACGCTCCTTTCGAAGATGCATACATCGCCAATCCTTTGTAACCTGTATGTACACTTATCGACGAGATATGCACGATACTGCCTTTTGTATGATGCAACAGCATGTTTCGTATCGCGTACTTCGTCATGACCATAGGCGAGAACACATTCACCTCATACATCCCTTTCAGTCTGTCAAGGTTGATGTTCGATACGATATCATCGTATGCCAGTGCTGCATTGTTAACAAAGCCATCCAACTGCACCTTATTCGTCACAAAATCGCCAAACACATTCTCGCGAACATGCTCACTATCACTCAAATCCACACTCTTGTACTGCAATCTCCCCGGATATTGCGTCTGCAAGTCCTTAAACTCCTGCGGACAACTCCGAGCCACACCATACACCGTATGTCCTTGCTCCAACAGCACGCGGCAAATCTCTAAACCAACTCCGCGCGAACATCCTGTTACTAATATATTCATGATCTTTTTAATTTACCTGTTCTTGTCATCGAAAGTTCATTCACTATCTGAATCTTTCTCGGCACTTTAAAATCCTGCAATTGGCTTGCTAACACCTTGCGTATCTCAAGATCTGTCAACGCAGCTCCTTTTACCAATTTCACCTCTGCCACTACGATGTTGCCTAATATTGAATTGGCTCGTACATATACCAATGACTGTTGCACTCCTTCGATAGCATTGATAGCATCTTCCACTTCTCCCGGATTAACCTTGTAACCTCCCACGTTAATTAACTCATTCTTACGGCTCTTGAATCGGAACAATCCCTCTGTTTCATTCACCCACTCAATCAAGTCACCGGAATGATAGTACTCTCCGTCAAAAGCAAAACTATCCGATTGTCCAAGCAATGACTTATGGATCAATAACTCATCATTCTCAACGCGGAACTTGTCACGTATATTTGCCGGTATCTGGAAACAGTCATCCTTTGCTGCAAACAACGATCCGGCTTCTGTGGATGCATAGACATTGTTCACTTTTGCATTCGGGAAGATCTTGCAGATATGTTCATACAACTGCTTATCCGATTTCTCGCCTCCAAGCGTCACACGTTTCACAGACGGATATGCCTTCTCGAACGGCATTAGCATTCGATAGAACGTTGGCGTAGCAGATATATGCGTAATGCCATATCGCTCAATTTGCTGATAAATAACCTCACGCGGTTCACCAAACACATTCACCATCGTGTTTTGGTTCATCAATGCCTGGAAAAACACTTGTGTCCCTGCCATGTGTGTCGGGTTATACGCGTATGCCCAAACATGCTCCTTGTAGTGTTCGCCTCTACGCACATTCCGAGCAAGCGTCGCTACTGAATGAACCACTCGTTTCGGTTGCCCTGTTGTTCCGGATGTAAAGATGGTAATCTCTGATGTTGATTGACACAATGCCTCAATCAGTTCACCCATATCTTTAAAGGAACATTCACCTACTTCTTGCGGTTTGTTCACCAACGCAAAATCCAAATACGGCATATCTGCCGGACTACTATCCGCATCTATCAGCACTACCGGTTGATTAGTCACTAAAGCCTTGATTAGATTGGCGAAGTACGTATACAAGTCCTTACTCAGAAAATAAGGACAATACGTCGAACTCGTGTTGATGTATCTCATCAACTCCTCGTATGAATACGTCTTTTCGGCACTATGTAAAAACACAGCCATTATTTTTGCAGTTTTGCGTAAATCTCACCTATGGTATTCACCAATCCGGTCTCGAAGATGTCAATTCCATACTCATCCTCAATACGGACAGTTAACTCGGCCATATCAAAGGATGTCAAATCCAAATCTTCGCGTAGACGAGTATTATCGGTTACACTCTCTACCAATGGCAGATTCTTCGCAACTCGAATCATGTTGATTACTTCTAAAACTTTCTCTTTCATATCTCGTTATGTTTGATAAATATATATTCAAAATTTGTTATAGCGTAATGAAGGCGCTCATACATTTTCCATACCGGCAAGTTATTCGACGATATACGTGTACGATACCAATCTATCTTATCCGACATCATATAAGGAACCAATGGAAGCAATAATCCCAAACCTCTATTTTGATAATTTTCATAAATTCCCCCCAATAACGCGTCTGTTACATTACCATCCGTTCGGCACATAATGAATCCGACACTATTCGTCTTATACTTCAATTCATATATTGGAGTGTCCTTATCATACTCCGTCTTCATCCAATTACGATAGCGATTCAACGAATATTCCGCGCCAAAATATGGATCAAGATAGATGCGATCCGTCGTGAACATATTGGATGACATTTTATCCAATACTTCCATCAATTGTTCTTTATTATTGATGCGTTCTATACTACTATTTTTCAGATAGAATGATGCTATCGAATCTGTTATTTCCTGCTGATTAAGCACGTCCTTCTGTATAGCAATCTGCGTCTCGGCAAATGAGAAGCCCATCTTGCCCAACAAAAGCGAATTATGCATATTGGTAGTACTAATCTTCACCACCACATATTCACATACCTTGCAAAGTTGTTGCAATGCTGACTCTTCTATCAACTCATCGGGAGACAAGATAATTTCACATGTCTTTTTCCCGATATTGGCTATCTCCCAAAAGCAATCAATAATTTTCATCTATATAAGTTAGCTTAATCGTTTATTTATTAAAGCATCTATTGTATTCATTTCATTTGGATTAGCGTATGTATCTACGCCCAACTTACGGCAATTTGCAGACATCTCCTTCCACTCATTCTGCGGTAGAGACAAAATCGCATCTATGCCTCTTGCCAAATCTGCCGAATCCCCATATTTCGCTTGATAACCGGTCTTTCTTATTTGAACCAGTTCAACCGACACTCCAACTGGGAATGCCACCACCGGTGTTCCGCACATCAACGATTGGTTCACCATCATCGGACCGGCATCAGCCAATGACGAGCATACATATACATCTGCCATCTGATACATTTGTATTAACTGCGCTTCGTTAAGATAACCTACTGTGATTGTATTCTCCGGCAATTGTAATCCCTTTGTTTTACCGGCAGCCACATATACAACATCTTTGGCTTGTACTAAAGGTAATGCCTCCAACAATTCCTTAATTCCTTTGCGTCGTTCATTCAAACTTGTTGCGCCAAAGAACACCATTTTCTTGTCTATAGGAAGGTTCCATTGTCTGCGTAACGCCATTCTATCTGCGGCGGGGCAGAATTTATTGGCATCTATCGGACATACCAGCTTTTCAAAGCGGAAATCCTTATAGATAGCAGATTGGCTCAATCGCATACTATCTTCTTTAGTGGGTACTATGATAGTGCCATGAGGTAAATACTTCTTTTTAAACGCATAGTTTTTTTCTATTCCTCTTTTTACTATGCGCGAAGTAGTAGCCGGACAATTATGGCATCTATCTTTATAGCCTTGGCAATCTATTTGATAATGACATCCTCCTGAATAGAGTGCATGATCCACAAGAATGAAGACAATCTCTGCTCCTGTCAGTTGCTTCAATTCTGCCAAGAACTTCGCATTTGCGAAATCCGATACCCAATGTACAAACACCACATCCGGTTTCACGGGCATAGCCGCTAATGTATCCGCTGCTGAATGACATGTGAAACGCTCGCAGAGATTATACATAGAATATGATTTATCTATCTGCGCGTGCTTTATTACCTTTCGGAACAACCATCTGCATAATTTGTCCCTCCAAAAAGATTTTGTCTGCTTTACCGCGTGATGTGAACCATCCGGATATATAACTTCTTTGCCTCGTACTGCCACATAAGATTCATAGCCACACGCCAATACCGAGTGATGGAAATCTACCGCATATATGCCAGCTCCCCCCACGACTAATGAGGTGAGATGCAATATGATTGGTTTTCTTATCTCCGGCATACCAAATCTATCAACTTTAGCAATATTTTTATTCCTAAACCCTTCTTTGTCTTTCTATCAAACCGCTGATACATCTCCCAATCAAAAAGTATATCCACTTTGAATGCATGATGACGCAAGGGCAGATGGCATTTAAAGATTGTCATATTTCCTCGTCTGTCATTTGAATTAGGAGTATGAGTTGACTCTTCTCCAAAACCAATATTAGACATCTGATTGACAGTGGAGACAATGGAATATGAATCTAACAGCGCACGCGCATACGCCCATTGATAGTCCCATGCATCACAGGGAGGATTGGCATAAATCTTATCGTACAAAGGCGCTATTTCTGAATATGCTTTCTCCCCTATTATTTTCAACATCTTGTCTTTTGTAAGCTGATTTCCCCAACTCTTAAGTTCCCAATCAAAGTGCTTCCATGCTCGTCGCCATGAAGCCCACGATCCCATTGTCATTCCTCCGGTTTTTGAGAAGATATAGTCATATTTATAAGAACGCCATCGAGATAATGCATTCGTACCGGTGATAAGAGAGATACGCTCATCATCCTTATACTTCTCCAACAATTCTGCCTCAAATGCAATCAATGTTGGCGAAGGCAGACAGTCATCTTCCATCACGATACCCTGTTCCACATTCTCGAAGAACCATGTTATACCGGCAGCAGGACCTGGACCACAGCCAAGATTCTTCGATTGATATAATGTGTAAAGTTTTAAATGTTCATGACTCGCCTTATATGCTGATGTAAGTTCTTTAACGACATCACGTACTTCTTGACACTTGATTTTGTCATTCTCATTCCCTTCACGGGCACCGTCCTGGCAAACATACAAATCCTGAGGTTCTACTCTCAGAATCTCAGTCAGCACTCGCCGGGTATGATCCGGACGATTGAAGGTTATTAGTAATATTGGGGTTGAAAACATAATTAACTATGCTTAATATTTTGTTTAATGATTCTTGCCGGATTTCCTCCCGCCAAAGAATAGGAAGGGATGCTCTTAGTAACTACACTACCCGCGGCAACAATGCTTCCTTCACCAATCGTCACTCCTTTCAAAATTATCACATTCGCTCCAATCCAGACATTATCCTCTATCACGATTGGGAGCGTTTGTGGTTTGGGATTCCCATTATCGTCATAAGTTGTATGATAGTCTGAATCTTGAATTAGGACGTTATAAGCAATGGATACGTTATTGCCAATGGTTATCCGTTCTCGACACCGAATTTCGCTATCATGATTAATATAACTCTTATGACCTATCTCCAACACGGCATTCGGCAGACACTCTATGCGAACGGCTTCGAAAGATTGGATATGACCTTTGCATACTAGTCGGCTATTTTCGCGCAGTATCAGGCGAGACGGACGAACATCTTTAAACGGATCTTCCATCATATTGAACTCAAAAATTGAGTTTGGCTTCATTTCAACCTTAGCAGTTGGATCAATATATATCTGAGACTTGTTACATACATGCAACTGCGCACTACGTGGATGCGGCTGCGTTCTATACATTCGCCACGTTTGCCAGACATCCACTGTGCGAAGCAGTGTTATTAACTTACCTATTTTATGATTCATTGACATATCATATTATTTGTTCTTTCTTATACACCATACTTCAGCACCGATCTATGCACGATGAATCATTATAATTTACCCGTCCATTAATCTTCACAGGCACTATCCCAATACTCATTAACACCTCGTCGTTCTCTTTTGTATAACTGCCCCATGTATAGGCATGATATAGAATCGGAATAGAATGAGTCGTATATGGGGTCAACGCCTCAATTGTTTTTGAGATGTTTTCTTTTAGTTCCTCAGAAGACATCTTCGCAGCATCAGTATGTTCCCAACCATGACTTTGCACGCTCAATAATATACCATATTGATCAGTAAGTTCTTTTAAATCATTTGCTGTCAAATATCGTTCGTTCGGATTATCTCTATATGACTCTCCATCCAAATACTTGGGATTGATGAATAAAGTCACCGGAATTTTATTCTCCATCAACCATGGTATAATTCCTTTCAAAGAAGCATATCCATCATCAAATGTGATTACAACGTATTTTTTAGTCCTAATCCTATCATTCTTAATATGGTTATACGCAGAATACAAAGAAATAAACTCGATTCCATTTAACTGCATGTCCTCAATCTTATTCTTAAACAAAGACAATTGCATCCAATCTCCTCTTTTCATATATGACGCATCATATTCTTCCGTTATATGATGAAAACAGAATACACGAACTGGCTGTAAACGCAGTTTTATAAACTTTCGTTTGATTCTATGTAAAAAATTATTCATTCCACAGTTCTTCCTTTTCGTAATATAAACAACTATCATTATGCATCTATGCAAAACTATCCCCATCTGCAAACTGCATTGAAAAAGTATTTAGTTTTACACTCTCTGCAGGCACAGAGAAAGATACATCTTCTTGCGTCTTCTTAGGAAAATAGAGCTTATGTTGCACATAAGAGAAGAGATCCCTATTATCAGTCGTAAATATGTCCACCCTCTCGGCGATAACATGATCTACAACTGAGTCAAAGACAAATTTACTATATTTTTCCTCATAATAGAGATACATCACGGCACACTCACTATCTTTATGACGCAAGAGGTACACACCTACCAACGTATCGGCAACATACACTTTTAAAACATTATAGACATATCTTACTGCGTTTGAACTAAACTCGCATTCAGTTGATGTTTTACTATTCAATATGCACCCTTGTTTGAACGGATAGCGCAGTATCCAATTGAGCATATTTTGATCACGGAGCCAAAGATCATTTCCCTTATGGTTTTGCATAAATGCGTACGCTTCACCATCAATATATGATGTGTATTGCAATGTATAGTTAGCTCCAGAAGATTTTGGCCATGAATGCAAATGTTTCTTTAATGTTTGTAATGCATAGGCCAATTTACCTTTGAACGAAGCGGTATTAATCTTCTTACAGGACAAATGGTATCGTTTGGTATATATTGTATGATAGCCAAAATGGCTGAAGATTTCCACCGTTTCCTTGGCTCCCCATCGATCGTATGTCTGCTCCGGCTCGTGTGCCTCCATTAAGCTTCCTACCACTATCATTCCATATCCTCTTCCGGCAAACTGCGGATAACAGTACAATGTTGATGCCCACCATACTCGCTTACCATCCAGCATATCCGGGAACGAAGCAGTATAGGCAGCCAACTTGCCATCTTCGAAGATTGCGGCCACAATAGCATCTTCGTCCTTTATATACGGATTATGGATAATAGCCCATGCACGAGTAGGAGCAATAATTTGCTCCGATAATCCTTCCGTCGGATGATTGTATTCTAACCATTCTCGAATATCAGCAACCGTATAGAGTTTAAGTTCTGGCATTATGCGATGTGTTTAAGCGTTGCATCAATTACTGCTCCCATGTTTCGAAGTTGTAACAACTCCATCATTTTGAACTTGAAGCCATACTTATCCTCAATAGCAGTAAGAAACTGCATGAACGATAGGCTGGTCCATGTATCTACATCTGCTGCGTTCATCGCATCTGTTATTACCAATTCCGGCTTTGCAAAAACCTCTTGAGTTATGACCTGAATTTCCTCTACTAATTGTTCTCTATTCATTGTAATTTCGTTTTTAATGCGTTTCTATCTACTTTCTCACTTTTGTTAAGCGGAAATATGGGTTCGAACAAAATGCGCGTGGGAATCATATAGTGCGGCATCTTGGAGCGGAGATATTCGATTAATTCCTTACTATCCTCCTGTTGTGCCTCCACAAATAGTGCTATTTCCGTTAGGTTCTGTGCGTTCTGGAAAGCAATTGCTGTCACGCGACGCTCGTTCTTATAGAAAGTTCGCGCATGATGCTCAATCTCTCCGAGTTCGACACGGAACCCCTGAATCTTCGCTTGCTGGTCAATACGACCGGAATACATGATATTGCCACTCTCATGCCAATAGCATAAGTCTCCCGTATGGTAATACCTCACTTCATTACGGATAAAGAACGAAGAAGCATTCTTCTCATCGTTCTTCCAATAGCCTGGAGTGACTTGATTTCCCGCTACGCAGAGTTCGCCTTTCTCTTGGCCTTCAACCAACGAACCATCCTCACGGATGATGATAGCTTGCACGTTAGCTAAGGGTTTCCCGATGGAGATAATGCCATTCAAACTCAGGTTCTCACCTCCACGAGTGAGTTTATAATAGGTGCAATAGATGGTTGCTTCCGTTGGTCCATAGAAATCGTAGATTTCAGTGTTCTTGGCACAATTGTACCACGCTTCCATCAAGTCCACAGGACAAGCCTCTGCCGTTAAAATGCACGCTTTCATGCTTGAAGCATCAAACTCATCAAAGTAAGGACGCAGGTAGGTTAACATCGAAGGAGCCATAGCACAAAAAGTGATATGCTGCTCCTGAATTAGCGATGCGGCATAGAGGTATTTTACTTGTCCGTAGGGCACGGTATAGACACATGCTCCGCGAGTGAGTGCCACCAAATAAGACTGTACAGACACGTCGAATGTCAAGTCAAACACTTGCATACATCGGTCGTTGGGTGTGATGTCGATGCCTGTCTTCCAGAACGAGTCCATGAAAGCAGTTATATTGCGACGCGTCAGTTGTACCCCTTTGGGCACACCGGTAGAACCAGAAGTAAAGAGGATGTATGCCAAATCATTTTCGGATGCCTCAACCCAATTATCCAAGTCCATTTCTGTAAATGGAGCATCGCAATCATCAAGGACATTTGAGCATCCTACTTGCTCTTTGATAGACGCAATACGCTCTTCCGGCCATGACAGATGCAACGGCACGTACGCCTTGGCCTCCATCCAGAGTGCAAAGATAGATGCATAGGTATTCAGGTCATCATGCAGTGCTAATCCCCAAATCTGTTCGCTCTTTTCTGCTGCACGGATAACACCACGGATAGCCGATACGCGTTCTGCAAACTGTTGATAAGTATAATATATGCTATCGATGTAGAAAGCGTTTCGTTCGCCATATGTTTCTACTGCCTTTCGAAAAGGCTCTAATATTTCTTTTACAAATCTCATATCTTATATTTCTACTCTTTCATTTTTACAAATTACACTTTACTCTTTTCCACAATCATATACCCCCATATCATCGCTTGCCATAGTACATAGGGAAGATGGTAATTAAATATTACTTTCGACTTTCTATCCATCAAGCTTCTATATTTGTCGCACAACTTTCCATACTTACAAATCGCTTTATAAAATAAGAGTTGTTCATGGAATGTCGTTCGTAATACTTTACGAGAGTCATCATTGACAGATGACTTCATTTCTTTCAGTAAAATCGATTCGAGAATAGCCTCAGTGTTCAATTCTCTTAGTTTATCTATCTCGTGAACGTACAAAAGCGAAGCGGATATCACGGCTTCCACATATAATTTCCCTTTACTACCAGTTGTTGATTCTGCTCGTCGAATGATATGATAGCATGCATCTTCTACAGCACCCACTTTCTGCGCTAATAATTCCGCTTTCCAAACAAACACCACATCTTGACTTGAACGAATCTTCGGATAACGAATATGATGCTTCTCCAAAAACGCTCGATTGTATAAACAGCATGTGTGAGCAGCCATATCATATAAGTACCGCGGCGCACATTGAGTTAATGTATATTCTACACCAGTAAATACGATATCATGTGTTTTATGTACCTTACTATGATGTATTACTCCACGCTCCTCTGTTAAAATGTAGTTAAATAGCAATATATCTAATTCATACTTTTCACTCTTCGCAATTAGAGTTTCCAACACATTTGCTTCTATACTGTCATCTGGATCAACAAACCAAAGATATTCCCCTTTTGCTGCATCCATGCCGGTATTGCGTGCACCACCGGCTGTTTTATTTACCTCATGGCAAATCAATTGAATATTCGGATACTTGGCTTGATATTCCTTAATCACCTCCACAGTATTATCCTTCGAGCAATCATCCACGCAGATCACCTCATACTCTGATTGCGGAATATCCTGGTGCTCAATCGACTCTATGCAGCGACCTAAATAAGGTGCTACATTGTAACAAGGTAATATGAATGATAACTTTAGCATATTGGATTGTCTGTTCTTGTGTTAATAATCTTTTTAATTTGACAAATATCCTTCTCAACTGCTTTCAAAACATTATCATATTCGTTCTCAAATAAACTCCTATTGTAGGCAATTTGCTTCTCATCTAAAGGAGTATCTATTGCCTCTTGAGACAAATCATCTTCAATAGAGTACACGTATGCACATAATTCCTTAAAATATTTGTAAGCAACACTATCTTTATATAAAAACACTTTACAACCTTGCTTCATTAAAAGAGATATATTACCTAAAGCTTGTTGGCGAATATGGCCAAAGACACCGACTCTACAGCGATGCAATAACTCTATATACGAATTTCTTTCTACATACTGCGCTTGAACAATGCTATCAGGATTCTGCAACCCTATCTGTTTTATTACATATTCCTTATAATTAGTTTCACCTCCATATGACATAGGTACAAATAATGGAGAGATAATATTTCTTTGTTTTATCTGTTTAAGGACATCTAAATGATTATTCGTCTCATCACCAGAATTGCCTAACTGTATGTATTTTGCTTCGGCAAAGTTAACTATATAATCATTGGTCACTTCTGGAGGAACAACATATTTAAAACTGAAGTATTTAGCCCGAATCAATGGGTTTGATTTTAATAAATCGTATTCCGGTCTGAGAACTGTTGATACATAATCAATTCTATTTATAGCATCGGCTTGCTCTCTTTTTTTAATAAGATTCCAATTTTGTTGCTGCAGATATTTTTTATTTCTAACTACTTGTTTTATATTCTGTTTTAACATCTTCCATACCATTGGCAATAATCCCTGCTGGGTTTGGCGAATGAATTGATCTGTTATAGGTTGGTATAAAGGGATAGAGACAATGGAAACATATGGTTCATACCCACTATAAATATCATACCCGACAGATTGCCATATAACGATTTTTTCTTTCGGAACTCGTAAAACATATGGATACATATATGCTGGAAGTGAGCTAAATACAACCACATCGTATGTATCACCAATTTGTAATAAATGGGTTAATTCTAGAGATGAGATCTTTTCGATTCGATCGATATCTTTTACAATAATTGAGTCGTCAATATCCTCAAAAGATACATATCGATTCTTAACATCTATTTTATCCCAGAGGCCAATTTCCGTATAGACGTATTTTTCATACGGTACAATATGTAGAATTCTTAATCTCACAACCTTAATTCCGCAAAACGATTAATTTTCATTTCCTCTTTATATGCTTCAAACAAACGTTGACAATCATATTGTGGCTCATAGCCTAATTCTTCTTTAGCATTTTGCACGTCCATTAAAAAGCCACCGCCACAAGGTTTTTCCGGGCGATAGATAATTTGAGAAGGATGATCCTCCGGAGAGAACACTCTAATGATTGTTTCTATCTGCTCTTGTAGAGTAACAGGGACACCTGTTCCTACATTATACCACCCATTATCTCGATTAGCCAATACCGCCTTACAAATCATCTGAGCACAATCATCAACATACACCATATCCTTACTGTAATTAGGATTGCCCCATAACTCAATCGGCTCACCTTTCATAGCTAAATCTATCATTCTATAAACAGGACGTAGAGTCTTCATTCCATTCGGATGATAATAGTGATAAGGACTATAATTATAAATTGTAGGGAAACGGAAGATGAAATATTTCAGTCCGTACTCTGCATAATAATGTTTGATTAGTTCTATTGCGGTATTCTTTGTAATCACATATACTGCATGGTCACCGGCATAACTAAAATTATAAGGTGTATTCGGTTTAAGAGCGACTCCCTCTTGCACTGCTAGAGAGATATCGAATACGGTCGTTGAGAAAAGAATACGATCCGCATTTACTTTTCTACAATACTCTAAGACATTATATGCACCCATTATATTCGATTGTATATATTGCTCAGGGCGATAACCTTCCATATAAGAAGGAATCTGGGCTGCTAAATAGATTACTGCATAAACATTTTCTATCGGCAACTTTTCGAATTCCTCTATTTTTGACAAATCCACACTTATGTATGGGAAACCTTGTCTTGCAAAGAAATCTGTTTCCCTGCGTCCGGAAGCAATCACTTCATACTGCTCATTGTCAAAGAAGTTCAATGCGTACTTCCATACATAAGAACCTACATTTCCCGTTGCTCCAAATATGATGATTTTCTTTTTCATAAATGACGCTGTTTTATCATTTTAATCCAATTATCTTCATTCTCAATCGGGACGAACCCCAATTTGTTGTATAATTGCACAGCTCTCACATTATCTTTTCGAACATGCAAATATACATATTTCAACCCTCTTTCACAAAACCCATATTTCAATATTTGACGCGATGCCTCCTCTGCAACACCCTTGCCCCAATAATTTTTCTCTCCTATAAATATGTGGTACTCTGCCGATTCGCCATTGATATCTGTCAAATAGATATTACCTACATACATTCCATCAACCTCAATCGCACACCTATACTCATTTGAATTCTTGATTATTCGTTGAATCCATTCTAATTCCGTTTCATACGAAATATAGTTATTATACGTATTTCCGGTGTAATAAAATACTTCTTTATCGTTTCTCCACTTATATGATGTTTTGGCATCTTCGATCCTTAATGGTCTAATTTTTACCCCCCCCGCGAAGAACTTGCGAATCGTCGTAGATTTGCTCATTCGCCATCAAACCGCGCACAACATCTATTATTCTTTTCATATCTTCCTCATTGTATCTCTGATCAATAGGCAGAGCTATTATTTTCGTTGCAAGACGATCCTCAACAGTGTCATGGTTCATTGTTGTCAAGTTTGGCCAATAAGTTGCCGTATAGATACGTTGTTCCTGCAATTGCTTACGAAGATTAGTATTGCCGCTCTTGGATATAAACGGATACACCATCGGACAAGCAAAGGAATCCATCGAAGGTAATGGCTGTTCATTCATATCGTTTAAAGCCTCATGCAATATCATATAATTCGTTCTGCGTTTCTTGATAGCCTCAGCATAGTCAATTCCACGTAACACTTCATGTGTGTAATCTGACATCTGCTTCATTGGGAACTTATCCAATTTAGTCTCATTCAACTGATAAGTAGCAAATCCCGCTTCTGCTCCTTTTTCTCTACGCAACTGCAAGTGTTTCAACCGATCAGACGAGTCATCTTGCTCTTCACAACGAACCGGATTGGCACGATTAGCCACATACGCCACTCCTCCATCCGGGACACCAAAGAACTTACGCGGACTATAAAACGCATAGGTATCCGGAATTGCAGGAGCAAAGAAGGCTTGTGCATTATCAATTATAAGATGGTTGCAATACTTTTTGCTCAGCTGCGCTACATATAGGTCTTTGATACCGAAATAGTTATTGACTACAATATAATCATGCTTGCCCAATTCAATATCTTCGGCTATCTCAAAATTTATATCAATGCGATAGAAATACAATTTTCCACTGAAGAACAGATGCTCCCACACAACGGGACATGTATAATATGGGATATAGAGTTTCTCTACTTCATCGGGAAGAGATAGCAAGATATACCTGAACGCATTGCGTCCAAGGTTGAGCAACACCCCATCCTCATGGATAAACGAGTTGAAATTACCATTCAACTCCTCCATGCCGAAATATCCACCTATTGCGTCTGTCATTCTGCTATTATCTTTAGCCACTCGCTCTGAAGGGTGATGGCATATTCCATTTCTACTTTGTTGTCAAAACGAAGCACTAACGTGCCTATAGCGTCATTGGCCCCATGGAAGGCTTCTACCGCATCTCCTTCTTTTACCCACAAATCATGTTCTATGACTTGTGCTTTTAGGGAGGATGCTATTTCAAGCCCAGCGAATCTACCGGCTTTCGGTGCATGTAAGATCACCTCAGCCCAATGACCATTATATGGTTTTTGCTCTATATTTCCAACAGGATCTCCAACCGCAGCACGCACTTGCGCGGTAATCATATCCACTCCGGTAGCGTAGCGCAGCATCTCACACAAACGATTGCCCCCTCCGCGAGGCGTACATTCCATGATATAGGGCTTGCCATCCGAGGCAATGCGCGTCTCGATATTAAAAACCGAAGTCTGCATATGCAGTAAATCCATCAGTCGCTGCAGTTCTGCTGTCAAATAGGCTTCGTATTCCGGAAACGTACTCGGCCATGTATAAGCAGATGGTGCATAGGGGTTTGCAGCATTAGTATCAAAACGCTGCGCATTAAAGGAAACAAAACGGAACTTGCCATCTAACAAGAAACTATCTGTGTCGGAACTGCATCCTACTTTCTCCAAATACTGCTCTACGATAATGTGCCCTTTGATGGATTTCTCGAAGGCGTATTTGACTGCCGCTTCGTATTCGCTGATGTTATCGACGCGCGTGACTCCTTTGCTTCCAGCGCTATCTGTCGGCTTCACAATCATCGGCCATGTGAGCCAATCTGTATCTTTCAGCGCTTCATCTATGGTGCTATATCCTTTGCTCTTCGGGCAATTGAATCCATGTTTCTGCAAGAACTCACGGAAGAGATCTTTGTTTTGAAGAATAACCACGGACTCATATGGTCCCATGGATGGCAATCCCATCTTCTCCTGCACATATGCCGCAGCCACCACTCCGGGATCCACGCCAAAGGAGATGATACCATCTATCTGATGCTCTTGTGCGGCTTTAAGGACTGCTTCTTTGTCGGTGATGCTCACATTGACATACTCGTCTGAATACTTATGCGCAATGTTATCCGGCAGGTAATCCGCCGTGATGACATAGTATCCTTGCTCATGCGCAGCTTTAATCACCGGCAAGAGGTAGTGGATTCCACCAAGGAGCATTATTTTCTTTTGATGATTCATTTGCGTATGCAATCTATTACACTTTCTATATTCTCCTTGCTTAGGGCATGGTGCATCGGGAGACAGATCACCTGGTCGGCAATCTTTGTTGCGACCGGCAAGTTTTCCGAGGATGCAGAGGGATAGTCCTTATACGGATCAAAAGCAGTGATAAGCGGATAGAAATAGCGGCGACCATAGACGTTCGCGGCTTTCATTTTTTCATATAGTTCATCGCGGGTCATACCATATTGCTCTGCGTCCACGAAGATTGGGAAATAGCTGTAATTGTGCCGCACTCCTTCCTTATCATCGAAGAAGCGAATGCCCTTCACATCCTTCAATGCAGCGCGGTACGCATCTGCTACCTTATGGCGTGCCTCAATAGCAGCATCTACTTGTTTGAGGTTAAGTAATCCGTACGCGGCACGCACTTCATCCATCTTACCATTGATACCCGGAGCTACAACAGTCACCTCATCCTCAAAGCCAAAGTTCTTTAGATGATCTATTTTCTCTTTCATCTCCTTTGTGTGACATATCAACGCGCCTCCTTCGATGGTATTATATACTTTCGTAGCGTGGAAACTCAACGTGCTTATGTCTCCAGCATTGAGGATGGATTCACCATTCACTTTTACGCCAAATGCATGAGCAGCATCGTAGATCACTTTGAGTCCATGTTTCTTAGCAATCGCATCAATCTCTCTGGTCTTGCACGGTTTGCCATAGCAATGTACCGGCATGATAGCAACCATATTCGGAGTGATGGCCGCCTCAATCTTAGCCGGATCCATACCACATGTCTCCTCCTCTATATCCACAAACACCGGAGTCAACTGGTTCCACCAAATTGAGTGACTCGTCGCTACAAACGAATACGGAGTAGTAATCACTTCGCCTTTGGTAAGGCCAAGAGCCTGCAACGCTGTAATCAACGGTAGCGTTCCATTGGTAAATACGGAGATATACTCTACTCCAAGGTACTCCGCCAATGCCTTTTCCAACTGCTGGTGGAACGAGCCGTTATTTGTGAGCCATTTGCTATCCCAAATCTGTTGCAGATACTGATTGAATTCCTGTAAATCAGGCAGCAATGGAGAGGTTACTAATATTTTATCTTGAGTAGACATCTTAATTTAGCATTTTTTCTTTAAATTCAAACTGTGGAGTAATATCACCTGGTTCTTTACCCATAAAAGTACCTATTTCATGTGCCCTATTTGCTACAGTAAATGTAACCACATCATAATCTCGTAGAATAGAATGTTCTCGGTCTTCTACGATATATACATCCAAAGCATACGTACCCCAATTAAAGAAATTAGCGGGAAATAACATAATTTGCTCATATTCTCCGGGGTCATGTTCACACGGATAACATCTATCTCCACCTGAACAAGAAAAAATGGCTTCACCTTGCTCATTCTTGACATGAAGTGTAATCTGCAAGTTCTTCTTTACTTTCAAAGAATATCGCATATAAACCTCTATATCATTAGTCATAGACATTACATCATCGTAAGTGCCACCTTTCTTACGGACTCCTATTTCTAACATATCAAATTCTGGGCTTCTGAGAGCGGAACCAACAATATTTTCAAAGTTTTTGTAGTTGAACACCTCAGAATCTCCTTTAAGATACATGGAAACGATAGCATCCACCTGCCCTATCTGCTTCACGCAACCTTTCTCCAGCAGCACACCTGTAGTGCAGAGACTGCGAATACTTGTCATATTATGGCTGACGAAGAGGACGGTGCGGCCTTCTCCTTGGGAGACGTCTTTCATCTTGCCGATGGCTTTCTTTTGGAACTCGGCATCGCCGACGGCGAGGACTTCGTCCACAACGAGAATTTCGGGTTCGAGGAAGGCGGCTACGGCAAAGCCCAAGCGGACGGTCATACCGGAGCTATAACGCTTGACGGGGGTGTCGATATAACGCTCGCAGCCGGAGAAGTCGATAATCTCATCAAGCTTGGCCTGTATCTCCTTCCTCGTCATGCCGAGGATGGCTCCGTTCATGAAGATGTTCTCGCGGCCGGTCATCTCACCGTGGAAGCCGGTGCCGACCTCGAGAAGAGAGCCGATACGGCCGTGGGCACGGATAGTGCCGGTGGTGGGACCGGTGACGCGGGAGAGGAGTTTCAAGAGAGTGCTCTTGCCGGCTCCGTTCTTGCCGATGATGCCGACCACGTCGCCCTGCTCGACCTTGAAGTCGATATCGCGAAGCGCCCAGACGTACTCGGACGTGCCTTTGGTGGCACGGTCGTTGGTTTCGCCGATTTTGAGGTAGGGGTCTTCCTTGTGGAGGACGTTGGTAATCCAGAAGCGGCGTATGTCGTGCGCAAGGGTCCTTGTGGAAACAAGACCAAGCCTGTATTGTTTGCTTACGTGTTCAAATTCGATTGCAGTTGCCATATATCAAATGGTGTCTATGAAATATTTCTGTTTGCGGTTGAACATAGCGATGCCGACAAGAAGGAGAACCAGCATACAGCCAAAGCTGTACGCCAGCGAGGACCAACTGAAGACACCGGCACCAAACGCCCCGTACTTGAAAGTCTCCGTAACAGCAGTAAGCGGATTAAGGAGCATGACTTTATGGAGCGTGGGATTAGTGACATAACTCAGGGGGTAAACAATGGGGGTTGCATACATCCAGAGCGAGACAAAGACCCCGAAGAAGTTATTGAGGTCGCGGTATTTGGTAGTGAGGGAAGTGACTATAAGTCCGAGCCCGATAGCAATCCCCGCCAATATAAGCACCAGCACGGGGAAGAGCAAGAGGTAGATGTTCGGGCGCAGAGGGACCCCTTTGAAGACAAAGAGCAGATATACCATGACAAAAGTGCCGAGCTGCAGGGAGAAGCGGAAGAGCTTAGAGATGACCACCGACACAGGCGAAACCAAGCGCGGGAAATAGACTTTTCCGTAGAGCCCCGCGTTGGTGCTGAAAGTAGCAGCGACAGAAGACAGGCATGTGGAGAAATACTCCCAGAGACAAATACCGCTCAGGTAAAAGACAGGCTGCGGGACATCGTCAGTGGGGATACCGGCGATGCGTCCGAAGACCACGATATACATGACCATGGAGAAGATAGGGGCGATGAAATACCAGCCCATACCAAAGATGGTCTGCTTGAACTGGACGGTGATGTCCCGCTTGACAAAGAGCCAGACGAGATACCTTTTCTGCCAAAGTTCGCGCAAGCCCAGCCCGCGTCCGTAAGAATCGGGGCTGATGACAGTATCATAATATGGTTTGTTGCTTTTCATGCTTATAATCCGAGACGTGGTGAGGAGTCAGACAGTGTCCATGAATGATTTCTGCACTTTATTGAAGAAGACAAGCCCGACAAGCAAGAGAATGAACGTGACAAGGCAGCTGTATGCGAGCCAGAGCCATGAGAACTGCCCCTGGCCGAGCAAAGAGAACTTTACAGCCTCCATAACAGGAGTGACCGGATTGAGGGACATGGCAAGATGCAGTTTCTCATTAGTGACCATGCTGAGGGGGTAGATAACAGGCGTGACATAGACCCAGAGGGAGATGACCTTGCCGAGGATAATCTGCAAGTCGCGATACTTGGTTGTCATAGAGGAGAATATCATGCCAAAGCCCACCGCCATCATAGCAAGGATGAACATAAGGACGGGGAAAAGGACAACCTGCCAGTGTATATGCAGGTCGGAGCCAGTGGCGGCATAATAGATGTAGAAGACGAAGAAGATGGCCAGCTGAATGGCAAAAGCAAGCAGATTGACGGTGACCGCCACCAAAGGCATGATGATACGGGGGAAATAGACCTTGCCGAAAATGTCCGCATTGGTGACGAAAGAGTTGGAAGTGGAGTTAAGGCAGGAGGCGAAATAGCCCCAGACAGAGATGCCAAGCAAGTAGAAGAGTGCGGGGGGGACTCCGTCGGTGGGTATATTGGCGATGCCTCCGAAGACGGCGACATAGACAATAACGGAGAGGACCGGCGTAATAATGAACCACAGCGGGCCGAGGACAGTCTGCTTGTATGCCGTGCGGAAAGCCCGCTGGACAAAGAGGACATACATGTCGCGGTAACGCCATATCTCCTTCCAATCAAGCGTAAGAAGCCTGTCTTTCGGCCTAATGACCATATTCCAATATGAACCGTTTTCAGCCATGTACAAGTATATTATATTCCAAAAAGCGCGCAAAGTTACGAAAAAGAAATGACACCTGCAAAAATAATTGCAAAAATCTCTTCATTATACAAAAAAACAACTATTTTGCACATCGGGAGCAGTGGCGTTGCAGGCATATTGCAGTGTGCCCGCTCCCCCGAAACCGTCCCGTCTTTTTGCCGTCCTTTTGCCGTCCTTTTACCGTCTTTTTGCCGTCTTTTTGCCGTAATTGCCAGCGGGAGGGTAGCGCAAGATTCCGAAAGAGTGCCCCAAAGGGTATTGAGAAAACAGAAAAAAGCCCGCTGACAATATGACAACGGGCAAAGGATATTCCGGACAGGCAAAGAGCAAGTCAGCCGGAGGGAAGAGAACAAGAGAGTGACAGTGAGTGAGTTGGCGACGAGAAGAGAGAGAGGAAGAGGCAGGAGGAGAGAGAGGTAGAGACTGACAGTGAGCGAGTTGGCGGCGAGAAGAGAGATAGGTAGAGGCGGGAGGAGAGAGAGGTAGAGGCAGGAGGAGAGAGAGGTAGAGACTGACAGTGAGCGAGTTGGCGGCGAGGAGGGAGAAAGGAAGAGGCGGGAGGAGAGAGAGGAAGAGGCGGGGAGAGGGTGTGCCGGCAGCGGGGAGGGAGGGAATGGGAGGCGAGGGAAAAGAGGATTATCAGTCGGCGGACAGGACGAGGACAACGCAGGTGTCAGAGACGAGGAGAGAAGAGGAGCCAGACGAGGAGAGACGGGAAGCCGTGACAAGAGCTGAGCCAAGAGACAGGGCCGTGACTTTGCCACGCCAGTCCACAACCGCCACAGAATCAACGGAAGAAGCCCACTCCACTCCGGAAAGCGGGACCGAAAGCGAGAGTGCAGAGGTCTGTCCGACAGAGAGGCGAAGGGTGTCCTGAACAATGCGGAAGACAGGGTCTTCGGACTTGCCATAGTCGGGGACAGAGGTGTTGCAGGCACAAAGGCAAAGAGCCAAAAGTGAGAAGAAAAAGAAAGGATATGATTTCATAATCAAGATATTAAATCGAACAACAAGAGTTTTACAAAACGGGAGAAGCGAGGCTCCCCCGCCCCTGCCAACAGGGAGCAGGGACGGGGAAAAGCAATCAGTTCTTTATAATGATTTTGCCAGAGACAATCTTCTTCTTTCCGCCCTCAAAGAAGACGTAGAAGTAAGGCTGATTAGGCTTGAGCGAGACGACAACACAACGCGAGACATCCTTGACATCAGTGAAGATTTCATGGCCATAAGCGTCCTGCGCCGTAATGACATTGCCCGGGTCGGAGGCTTCGAGTGAGCGATAGAAGACAATCTTGCCCGTCTGGTCGTAGATGCCGACCTGCACCCCACTCCTCAGAGATGCCAGCATAACCTGCGTTGAATAGGGGATATGGCGTATAAGCACGTCATTCTCAAGTGGTTTCTGCGCGTCGTTGATTGGTGAGACGAGGAACGAAATGACGTAAGAGTTCTTTAGGTCGGGGTTGGTGTTGTCGTAAAGCGCAGCATACTCGGACATGCAAACCATTGTGCGTGTGCGTATTACGGCAGAGTCGCGCGTATATTCGTCGGCAATGACATCGGGCGCATAGGCCGCAGAGTCAGCGACGAGGAAAGTGACATCTGGCGGCGTGGCACCGTCCTTGATATAATAGGTGTACTCGTGTATGTCGGGGTCGAAATCAAGGAAGGGCTTTCCGTCGAGCATAATCATGGCAACGGCGCTATCGTGCGAGAGCTGAATATGCTGATGCAGAGCATATTGGACGGGGTTGAGTCCGTTGCGGTCGGAGACGACAAGAGTGATAGTCCGCTCGACCTGCCTAAGAATGACGGTGCTGTCGTTGATGATGCGGAAGGTGTCGGTGGGTATTTCCTTGCACGAGACGAGTGTGTCCACCCTTGCGAGCGGGTCTTCGGTCTGATATTCAACGTCTTGCGGCGAGAAGAAGACATCGTTGAGCGAGCCCCGCTTATATGGGCGGAACGTGTAGTTGAGCGTATCGGGACGGAAATCGCAGTTGAAGCCGTTGGCGAGAGAGACAGGCAAGCCCCTGACAGACAAGGCCTTGAGTTTAGAGCTGACCGCCATAGTGTCCGCCTCGGTGAGCGAGAACTCGATGGTGAGGGTGTAACTGCGGAAGTGCTCCATGTCGGGTGCAGTGACATCGCATGTCCAAGTGGCAGTGCGTATGCCGTCCGGCGACGTGGTGAGCACGGGTTCATCGATATAGAGCGACTGGCCTTCCATTGCGGGAATCCACTCGACAACAGGCAGAGAATCAGCATAGTAAGCGCGGAGGAAATACTCGGTTGAATCCGGCGCGAAGTCTTTGATGAGTGTGCCATTGAGCAAGATGCTGTCCAGGTCGGCCACCGGCGACTTGCCATAGCTGAAGCGGATGGTGTAGTCGGAGGAATGGAGAGCGTCTTCCGCCATGACATGTATGAGCACAAGCGAGTCTCCGTCCTGAACAATGTCCACATTCTGCGCCTCTTCGGACTTGGCGACGGTGATAGCGGGAATGACGCGCACTCCGGACTCGTCGTAAGGAATGGATATTTCGTAGTCATGGAGGTCCTTGTAGAAGCCGGAGAGCGACTGCCCGTTGTTGAAAATCATGTTGAGCAGCGTGTCGTCGGAGAGCTTAATGGGGAAATGCAAGATGTATGTGCGGCTGGAGTTGTCTTCAGCATAGACATTGATGTGAATCTTCTGCCCGAGCGACTTTGAGTTGGCGAGGACTTCATCGACGAGCGTGTCCATGTCGTAGGTCTGGTATTTCTTGTCGAAGAGTTCGGGCTCAATTTTGGGCAAGGACACAGAGCCGGCAGGGAGCGTGTCGTTGTACTCGATGAGGTCGGGACTGAAATTAGCCAGAGCGCGGTTATCAACATAAATCATCCTCAGAGTGTTGAGAGAAGAACGCGTTTTGGAGAAATGCACGGTGTAGATGTTCTTGAGCCCGGACTCCGCCTGAACTTCAATCTGGCAAATCTGCCCCTCAGCAGTCTCACTGACGATGCGCCTGGTGATATGCTGCCAGCGGTCAATAGAGTCGTAAGTGAGCACAGGGAAATTCTGCGTGCCTACAGGGAGAGCGACGTAATAGTTGAACTTGTGCGGCTCAAAGCCCTCGAGCGGCTCTTCAGCAGTGCCGACATTGATCATGGCGAGCGTGTCAGCGTCGGAGAGGGTGTAAGAGAAGAGGAGAGTGTAGGCCGACGAAGAGCCATCCTCTGCATGCACGCCAATAGTGACCTGGCGGCCGTTGATAAGCGGCTGGTCGTAGGTCTGCATTTCCGGCTCAACAAGCTCGGGAACGATGTCAAACTCTTCGAGAGAGCGGTGCTCTCCTTCGGGGAGGACAACCTGGTAGAAGTGGTCGGCAGAGGTAAAGCCGGGCAAGGCGAGGTTGTCAATGGTAATCATCTTCAGGTCGGTATTGGAGGACTTAAGGACAACAAACTCAACGACATAGGTATTGACAGTATGACCGTCTTTCGCCGTAACGAAGAGAGAGTCCACCTGGTCGCCATAACGCATTTCGACAGTCTGCCCCGCCATTTTCAGTTTTGCGGAAACAGTGGGCATGACCTTTGTGCCCGGACGCAGATTGATGAGGTACTTGTTGTTGTTGGGGTCGAATTCGAGTTTGGAGTTGATGTCGTGCTCGAAGCGGTCGAAAGTCAGCGAGTCGTTGAGAATGATGTCGGCCAAAGACGCATCATTAGGCTGCGCCTCGAAAAAGACCTCGACGACATACTGCTGCGTGGAGAGGCGGTCCTGTGCAGTGACATTGACGGTGTATTCGGAGCCGCTGTTGGTGAGGCTGTAGGTCTGGAAAGCATCGTCGGAAGTCCAGTCGATGGTGACATGGTCGGTCTGCGAGCGGACAGAGTAATAGTGCCTGCCCTGCTCAAAACGCTCGAGCGGCTCTCCATTGACAATAATGCCAGTGAGCATGGCATTATGGCTGGGCTCCGCCTCAATGAGGACTTCGTAGATTTGCGTTGTGAGGCCGTCTTCGGCAGAGACGATGATGTTGGTTGTCTCCCCCATTTTGCCCGGCTCGACCTTCACCTTCTGCGAGGGGTGCGCCGTGACATATCCGAGAGAGGGCATCAAGGGCTCTGCAGTTTTGAATGCGGCAACAGGCAAGAGGACCGAATAAGAGAACTTATCGGGCGCAAAATCAGGCAACTGCACTCCGTCAAGAGTAATGGAGGCCAGCAGAGCGTTGTCGGAGAGATCGGGGACAAGAGAAAGCCTATATGCCTTTGTGTCTCCATTCTCGGCCTTGACCAAGACGGTGTAAGCTTTGTCAGCATAAGAGACAGAAACAGACTGCGAGGCCTCGAGAGGCTTAACCGACAGACTGACAGCAGTGTCAGTGGCTAAAGTATAGTCGGTTTCAGATGCCACGAAATCATCAATCAGCCTGCCATCCACATAAATGCCCTGCAAGTCAGTATTGCCGGACAAGGCGGAAGAATAGTTAAGAGTATAAGTGTGCATATAAGTGGCGGCAGCGGCATTGTCATAGCCGTAAAGCTGCCATTCAAGTCCCTGCGGCTTCTGCACAAAGACCACAGAGTCAGCAATATCCGCTTTGACGAAAGAGGCGACAGAGGGTTTGCTGCCGGTGTAGTCGTAAACATCAGAACTGAAATCAGCGGGGCGGATATTGTCAAGCTCAACAGACTTCAGTTGTCCGGAAGTAGTCTGCGCAGTGTGCTGCAAGACAACGGTGTAAGTGCCGACAGTGCCGTCCTCGGCGGTGACGGTGAAGACACCATTGTTCATATCCACAGTCTGACCGTCCATTTTCTTGGTGAACTTGAGGTCGGGCATGACATCAGCGACAATGAGATATTCGCGTTTCTCCGGCTCGAAAGCGGCGACAGAAGAGATGAAAGCGAGGTCGGTGGAGGAAGAGCGGTCGGTGAGGTAACGCACTGTGTATGTGCGTGCTTCGCCATATTCTGGAGTGACAACGATGGTCATAAGGCTGTCCTCCAATGCGGCCGTGACGGTCTGGCGGCTACTCTGCGGGACATAAGCAAAGTCGGGGAAGCGAGTGTCAGAGGAAGCCAGATGCACCTGATAATCGGTTGTGGCAGGGTCAAAGCCGACAAGGGACTTACCGCCAATGAGGATGCCGGCAAGCATGTTGCGCGTGTCAAGCGGGCGTTTGACTTCGAGCGTGTAGTCAGTGTAGTCAGTGCCGTTCTCAGCGAAGTTGCGTATGTCAGCCCTGCGGACTCCGTAAGCCCCGCTGACAGTCTCATCGTGCCAGACAATAGTCTGCGCCTGGTCGGCGACCTGACCTGTGAAGGCCAATGAAGGCAACTCTATTTTTTCAGGGTCTTTGAGAGTCACGGAGAAAGCAGTGCCGGTCAAAGCGGCGGGGATGTTGTCCACCGCGAGCGCGTCAAGAGTATGGTTGAAAGAGAAGCGCGCCCAATCAACATACATGGTGGCGGAAGAGGCCTCAAGGCCGTTTCTGCCCGACTCGGACTCAAAAGAGTTGAGTATGATATTCATGCTCTGCGGGACTCCCGCAGCCTCATTGACATCGCGCAAATCAAGATTGACCGTGGTGTATGCGGACTGAGTCTTGGTATTGGTATAGACATATTCCTGCGAAGAGAGCGAGCCATTGACCTGATAGACAATGCGGCTTTTGTCATTACTAATTTCAGTCTGCCGGAACCTAACCCCCAGCATATCAGGCGAGTTGCGGAAAGTGATGCCTCCTGAAACGGAGAAATCGCTGCCCGCCGCCACCGAGAATGAGGCATTGATATTGCCAAGAGTGATATAAGCAGGGACATAACCACCAAGCGGAAAAGCGTTGTAAGAAGAAGTCATCTTGACCGCAGAAGAGCCGTCCCTAACAACCTCATTACCTGTAGTATAAGTTCCGACGATGCTGATTGTGGCACCGGCAGTGAAGTGTCCGAGCGTATTCCAGCCGACAGGCTTCACACCCTTATATTTAGCATTTTCCCAGCGGTCGAATTCGGTGTTGGGGAGAGTGTCGTTTTTGTAGTAGAACCAGAGGTCGTAAACAGAGGAGACAGGGCCGCAAGTGACTTCCGCCTGCCAGTGTTTCTCGGTCTGCTCCAGAACATTAACCTCGACACCGCTATTCTTTTCATAGTCATAACGCACGATGTGCTTGTTTTCAACAGGCACTATGTATGAATAATTGTAAGGCGAGAAGCCCTTCAGCGGCTCGTTATTGACAGTGATCGAAGTGAGGACAGCGGGATTGCCGGTGGAAAGAACGGGAACCAGCTTATACACCTCATCAGCCTCGCCAAGGCGGTTGCTGCGGACAGTGATGAAAGTGGTATCCTTGACTCCGCCAGAAGCGACAAACACTGTCTGGGCATCGAACATCTTTTCGTATTCGACTGTCATTGTGCGAGTTCCATAAGGCAGCCGGACATCGAAAATGCGCTGCTCGCGGTTTTTAAGACTCAACTCAAAGTCAGTTTCGAGAATACGTATAGCCTGCAGACGATTAGGCTCGGACGACTGCTCTCTAAGAAAAGCAAGATTATAGGTGCGCGTGTCGCCGTTTTCCGCAGTGACAACAATCTGCGTGGTCTGCCCAAGCGGACGCGAGATGTAGCGAATCCGCTGCGCGTCCTCCGCCTTTTCGTAAACAACAGAGGGGACCTCAGTTGCAGAGAAAGGAAGGGGGATTTCATAGTCAGTGACATCAGGGCGGAAATCGAACTGAACATTCTCTATATCAATTATTTCCAGAGCTGTATTAGACGACTTGCGGACAGGGAAAGAGACGTAATAATCCTGCGACCGAGTTCCGTCCTCCGACAGGACATTGATGCGCGTAGTGCCATTGACGGCCGAGAAGAAAGTGGTAATGACCTGATTAGGGTGCTGCCCGACAGGCCAGACAGCAGGCACAACTTCAGCACCACGCTCCAAAGTGTCAGCATAAGAATATTTGGCAGGCTCAAAACCTGCGAGCGACATACCGTCGATGAGAATGTCGGCAAGCAAGGCATTGTCAGATATCGCGCGCGCGAACCTTATATTATATATATTAGTCCTGCCGCTTTCCGCAGTGACAATAACCTGACGCTGCGAATCGGAGACATCGACCGTCATCGTTGTCTGCCCTATTTTGGGGACAACAGTGAGTGCGGGCATAGCGACACCGGACTCAAGCGGCAAGTCATAGTTGAAGACAGAAGGCTTAAAATCAAGCGTTTTGCCCTCGACCTGCAAGTCGAGAAGCTCTGCGTCGTCATACAACTCCACATCAAAGAGCACGCTGTAAACGGCACGCGCAACCCCGTCCTGCGCCGTAACCACAATCTGCACCTCATTTTCTTTGCTTTGTCCGCAGACAGCGGTCTGCCCGTCTTCCTTGAGCTGCCATGAGACAACCGGCAGAGCAGAGCCTGCAGTGAGCCGGACTTTGTAGTCGGTTTTGGCAGGGTCGAAATCCGGAATGCCGATTCCGTCAAGCAGGATGGCAGCGAGAGAGCAATCGGAAGATGCTGTGCGAGTGAAAGTTACAGTATATGCAGACTTAGACATGCCAGCATTGACATAAATGGTGACGACATTGCCACGCTCCACCAAAGTGGCAGTTTGCCCGTCTTTAGTGATGGGAGTCACCTCGGGGAGAGAGGCACCACACGGCTGCGTATATGCCAGAATATCAGACGAGAAGTCGGCCAAAGGCACGCCGTCGATGAGAATACCGTCCAACTGCACGGACAAGTCGGCCGCAGCAGCGAAAGTGACAATGTATGTATTCTCATTGCCAGATGCAGCGCGGACACGAATCTGCGCCTCGCCAGCCGCATAAGGCGTGGTGATGGTCACCTGCAAATCCTCTTTTTCCTTATCAACAGTGACTGCATGGCAAGTGGCCGTCTGCAGGGGGACAGTATAGAAGAAGATATCCTTGCTGAAGCCAGAGAGCGGAGTGCCGTCAATATAAATCATTGATATATTGGCCTCTGTGGATTTCTCAAACTCAAAAGTGAGTGTATAGACACGGCGGTCGCCGTTTTCCGCAGTGACGCGGATTGTGACCACATTGCCGACAATGACAGGAGCGGACACCTTCTGCGACTCTTCGCTTGCCACAGCCTCCACTTTAGGGAGACGACTTGAGGAGAGGCGGACCGTGTATTCTGTCAATTCGGGGTCAAAGCCCTCCAAGAGGAGATTGTCAAGGAGTATGCTTTTCAGAGCAGTGTTAGAGGACTGCGTGATGCCGAAAGTGATGACATAAGTGCGTGTGTCGCCGTTGTCAGCGCGGACAGTGAGCTTGTATTCACCTGTGAGTCCAGCAGGTTTTCTGGCTGTAACCTTTTGATATTCATCACCCTGCTTGAAAGTGACCACCGGCAACTGATTTGCGCCTTTAGGCAGAGTGACCTGATATGAGGTCTTTTCTGGGGAGAAGTCGGGAAGCGGCGCTCCGTCAAGATAAATCATGTCAAGGGCGGTGTTGGTGGCCTGCATGACAGAGAACTGGAGCTGATAGACCATGACAGACTTGCCGTCACCAGCAGTGACCGTGATGCGCGAGGTGCCATTCAGCCCTCCTTCCGCCAGAACGACAGTCTGATAGCGGTCTTTGGTCTGCCATGTGATGGCAGGCAATTCCTTTGTCCCGACCGGCAGTTGAATTTCATAAAGGCGCTGGTCGGGTGAAAAATTCTGCAGCGGCGTGCCGGCAATGAAAATGTTGTCAAGCCTCATTTCGTCCGCCAAAGGAGTGGTGAAGACAAGGCGATAGACGGACTGCGCACCGCTTGCAGCCTTGACCATGATGAGAGTAATGCCGTTCACATCGCCGTAAGTGATATTGACAGTCTGATAAGCGTCCCCTTTGTCGCAAACGATTGCAGGAATGGCAGTTGCACCAGTGTCAAGAGTGCAGTAATAGGTAAAAATTTCAGGGTCGAAATCTTTGACAGGTTTGCCTCCCACGCTGATTCCTGCCAGGCGGCTGTAGGAAGAAGCCTCGAGTTTGAATGTGAGTTTGTATGTGCGCGGAGTGGCGTTTCCAGGCGAAGACACCTGTATCTGGAAGACACCTCCATCAACATTGTCGGGCGCTTTATAGACAATGGTCTGCGCGCCGTCAGGATATGCAGAGACGGCTTTCACGTCCGGCACTTTGGCCGTGCCGAGCGGGAGAGAGACGCGGTAGATGGTCTGCGAGGGGGTGAAACCCGCCAAAGGGGCACCATTGACAAGTATGTTTTTCAGGGAGTTGTCGCTAAGCAGAGCGACTTTGAAGGAGACAGTGTATGTTGCCTTGCTTACGCCGTCGGCGGCAGTGACAGTGACAACAGCTTTGTCAGTAAGAGATGCAGCCTGCTTGATTGTAACTTTCTGCAAAGCCTCTGCAGGGGTGGCGGAAATGAGCGGCGGGACGGCAGTGCCGTAAGGAAGTTCAATCTCGCAGGCAGAAGCAAAAGGGTTGAAGCCCTGCACCACCGTGCTGTCGTTAGCTCCGTTTTTCAGCCAGAGCCCTGCCAACTTGGTGTTTGAAGAAGCGGCCTTGGCGAAGCGAATGCGGTAAGTGGTGGTGGAACTGCCATCTTCGGCGCGGACGGTGATGGTGGTTACTTCACCTACCCCGCCCTTCTTAATTTCGATTTCGCTGCCAGAGAGCCGCCTGCCAACAAAAGTAGCAGTCTGGCCTTTGGAGTTGGTGAAAGAGCCCGAGCCGCGCGTGGCATAGATGTCAGGCACAGTGGTGGCACCCTCGCCGAGAGAATAGACCTGCTCCGCCTCCGTGTCGGGGTTGAAGCCGTTCCAGCGCACTCCGTCCACAAAGAGTTTTTCGATTTTGCTCGAATAGACCATCTGCACATCGTCGATGTAGAGCGAGTTGCCGGCATAGAGCCCGCTGTTGGCGCGGAAGTTGGGGTAATTGGAGGCGGAGAAGATGACGTTGCACTTCTCGGGGACCTCGTTACTCATATAACATACAGGGACTTTGATAAGCGTCCAAGAGGCATATTCCTTCTTTTCCTTGTACCACGCTTCCGCCACCTGCTGGGCTTTGACGGCAGTGCCGCACTCGTTGGCGTTGGTGGACTGGCGTATGTCGCTCTCTTCGTCAGTGACGGTGGTGGAGGTGCAGTTGCCGTTCTTGCCTTTGTAGGAATTGCCTTTGGCAGTGCCCTTCCAGGAGTAGAAGAGGATGTGGAAATCCTCGCGCAGGACGTTGCTGCCCGTGCGCTTTATCCAGACCATCATGGTGTCGGGGCGATACTTCCAACTTATGCTTCCAGCGTCGCCTGCAGTCGCCTCGCTGACCTTGAGCAGACTCTCGATATAGACCCATGGCTGACCGAGGGAGACATAGCCAGGGCTGACCTCTGTGATGCCGGCGGCCCCAATCTCCTGGTCCTGCACCATCATCGAGTATTTGCCAGTGTGCCCCGCCTCCTGATGGGCGAAGTTGAACTTGAAGCCGAACTGCGTGACATTGCTGGCATTCCAGCTTTTAGGCTGGATATTGCCATCGAAAGTGCTGCCGGACCAGTCCTCGAAACCGGCATTAGGAAGTTGCTGCGCGTGCAGAGAAAGCCCCAGGAAGAGCGAAAGAGCCGCACACAAGAAATGTTGATTTTTCATATACACGTCAAGTAAAAATATTCAGTTTTTATTCAATTTCAAAAAAAACAAGCCTCTTTTTGTGCAAAAAACAGGTCATTTTTTATCACGCTGCAAAATTACAATCATTATTTCAACCCCGCAAGAGCAAGATTTATGAAAAAAGTAGCAATTATTAAGCGGTGCAAGAGCCAACACGGGTGAGAGGAGGTCAATGTAACAAAACCGCGCAGACAAAACATACAAAGTGACAGTTTTCAGAAAAGAAATGCGACATTATGTCACCGGGAGTTGAAAAAGAAATCACTCGGAGACGACAGCGCAACGACAGCAAGAAAATTCGGGAAAAACAAGAAAGCAAAAAGTAAGCAAAAATGCAAATTTTGTGACAAAATGACACTTTGCACAGAAAATGCAGAACACTAAAAAAAACAGCATTCATTTTCGCGGGGCAGACAAGGACGGAAAGTTCCAAATCGAGACAAATTGCAAACAAAAGGACTAAAAAGGACACGAAAGGACGCGAAAGCGGCAACAGAGAAAGAGGAATGAGTATCTTTGCGAGGTAAAAACGCGGGAGAGAGGAGATTATTGCAGACAAGAACATGAATACACAGAGACATAGACAAAGAAAAATGAGAATAAAAAGAACAATATAAGGCACATTTGGCACATTTTTTGCTACAAAATCAAGGATACAAAAACAAAAAGCCCAAAACAAGATGAAGACGAAGACACTAATAACACTGCTGCTGACAACGGCGCTAATGGCAGACATTGCGACGGCGGGAGAACATAATACAGCGGGGAAAGCATACACAGCGACAGGAGAGGAATATGCAGCAAGAGAGGGATATGCAGCGGAGGAAGAATATGCGGCGGGAGAGGAATATACGCTGCGAGGAAAAGTGCTGCAGGCGACTGACGGTGCGCCTGTGGAGATGGCAACAGTGCGCCTGTTCAGGTATGAGCAGAAAGACGGGAGGACGGACTCGGTGCTGGTGAAAGGCGGGCAGACGGACATGAACGGAGGCTATGTGCTGGAAAAAGTGGCGGCAGGCAGTTACGGGATAGTGGTATCGAGCATCGGCTTCATACAAGAGAAAATAACAGTACGCGTGCCAGGTAAGAAAAACGAGACGAGCGTGCAAGTGAAAGCAATCAGCCTGAAAGAGGACGTACAAGCGTTAGCGACCGTGGATGTGAAGGGGAGCGCAGCGGAAATGACCGTAAAAGGCGACACAATAGAATACAACACGGCAGCCTACAAAGTACAGGACGGCGCGATGGTGGAAGACCTGCTGAAGAAGATGAACGGCGTGGAGGTGGACAAAGAGGGAAAAGTGACAGTGAACGGCGAGACGATAACTGCAGTAAGGATAGACGGGAAGAAATTTTTCGGCAGCGACGTTCAGTCGGCAACCAAGAACATCCCCGCAGAGATGATAGACAAGATACAAGTAGTGGACGAAAAATCGGATATGGCCAAACTGACAGGCTTCGAGGATGACGAGACAGAGAGGATAATAAACCTGAGCCTGAAGAAAGACCGCAAGAAAGGCGTTTTCGGCAACTACGCCGGCGGCATAGGTGCAGACCTGGTGACAGACAACGGCAAATGGTTCGACTACGGGAACAAAGAATTCGGAGCCACCGCCGGCGAGCGGACAAAGCACTTTTTCGGCAACGACTTCAGATACAACGCGAACCTGTTTACAAACATCCTTCTCGGCGAGAGCCAGACGACCATACTGGGAAGCGCGAACAACACCAATTCGATACGCTCGGGGCGCGGTCGCGGCAGTTTCGGAGTGCAGAACCAGGGCATAACATGGGGAGAGAACATAGGCGTGAACACGAACATAGACCTGACAAAGAAGCTTGTCCGCCCGCGCGTGTCAGCCAGCCTGCTGTTAGGCGGCGACGGGCAGTTCGGGCACTCGTACAACGACTCGCGGTCGCTAAGCGAGAAAGAGAGTTACAGCAACGGCGTGACCTACCACAACACAGACTCCGCCTCCAAACAATCGAAACTCTGGGACGCGAAAGTGCGCCTGGAACTGGAATACCAGATAGACACGCTGAACAAGCTGATACTGAAGCCGACAGTGTCGTACACGGACAACAGTTACAACCAATACAGCGACTATGTATACAGGAAAGACACGTCGGTGGTGAGCGACGGACACCAGACAAGGTTCAGCCACTCGGGGGAGACGAGTGCGACACTGCAGGCGATATACAGCCACAAGTTTATGAAAGCAGGGCGGTCGCTGTCGCTGAACGGGGAGGCCGGACTGACCGACACACGCGAAGAAGGCGAGACCTACGCCCTTGACAGGAGAGCAGACACAGCGACCGTGGACCAGAACACGCGGACAAAAAGCAATGCACTGAACTACAGCATAAAAGCGTCATACGTGGAACCCATATACGGGCGCAACCACTTCTTGGAAATAGCGGCGGGAATGGCAGTGAGGAACAGGCAGTCGGACAAAAAACAGTATGCAGGACAGGACCAGTCAAGACTTGACTCCGCCTACAGCAACTCGTTCAGGAACGACTTCTACAGCGAGACGATGGAAGTGAACTACAGGTGGGTGAGCCAGTACTGCGACCTGACAGCAGGCCTGCGCGTAAACCCGTCGCAAACCAGAAGCCGGACTACATATATGGATACGGAGGTGACACAGGACACGACGGTGAGCGTATGGAACTTCGCGCCTAACTTCAACTTCAAGTACAAGTTCGGGAAGAAAGAGTTCGCGCGCATAATATACAGAGGAACGACCCAGCAGCCGAGTCTGAGCCAGCTTGAGCCGGTGAGGAACAACTCGGAGGCGATGAACGAGCGCGTGGGAAATCTGGACCTGAATCCGGCATTCAGTCACACACTGCGCTTCATGTACTCGAAGTTCGACCAGAACACTTTTGCGAGCGTGATGTGCGGCTTGCGCGGGACATTGACCAAAGACGCATTGGTGAACAACTCGATATACGACGAAAACGGCAAACTATACCAGCAGACAGTGAATGCAGGGACCGTGCCGTGGAACATAGGCGGCGACCTGATGTTCAACGTTCCTTTCGCCAAGAAGATGCTGCAGCTGCACTCGCGCACCTCGCTGAGCTACAACCAGCAGGCCGCCTATATATTGCGCGAGCAGAAAGCGTCGGACATAGCGGCGATGATAGCCACAGGAACGCTGACCAGAGGCGCCGAATCGCGCACAGGCAACCTGCGTGCACAAGAAAACCTGAGTCTGCGTTTCACACACGACATAGTGGACATAGGACTGAAAGGCGACTTTACCTACTCGCGCACAGATAACAACATGGCGGCAAGGGAGGCCTCAAACGTGTTCGAATGGACGGTGACGGGAGACGTGGAGTTCCACCTGCCCAAAAGCTGGAGCATAGCCGCCGACTGCGGCTACACCGACCGCTACGGCTACAACCTGAACGACGTGAGCGAGCTGATACTCAATGCGTCCGTGACCAAAAGCTGGAAGAACGCAAGCCTCAAACTGAGCTGCTTTGACTTGCTGAACAACAAAAAGAACATAATGCAGGTTGTGGGAGAGAACTACGTGCAATACCGCAAGTTCAACACCCTGCCGACCTACGCCATGGTGACCTTCACCTACAAGCTGAACAAGATGGGGAGCCTGAAAGCGACCGGCAAAGCAGCATTCATGCAAGAAATGATAGAAAACGGCGGCAGCAACAACGGAAGACCGCGCACCCCGCCTGCAGGACCGCCCCCAGGGATGTAAAAAAACAGGCTTCAGGAGCATAAAAAACATAAGCAAACAAAATTTTTTGCAAAAAAAGACACTTTTCCTGCAAAAACATTTGGCAAATCGGGAAAAATGTATTATCTTTGCAGCGGATTTTGAAATCAGGGGGCCGTCCGGTTCCCCGATTTCTTAAATATGCGGGGACAAGCCCCGTGTTTCCATGTAAAAAAACGAAGAGAGAAATGATAACCAAAGAACGCATATACGACTTGCTTGCGGAGTACCTGAAAGACACGGACTATGAGGTGGCAGAACTGTCGGTGTCGCCGTCGAATGACATACTGATAGAGGTGGACAGGCTGCAGGGTGTGGACATGGATTTCTGCGCCGCGCTCAACCACCGCCTGACCGAAGCTCTCGGCGACGAAGACTATTCGTTAGAAGTGGGCAGCGTGAGCCTGACCGCTCCATTCAAGACGCGGCTGCAGTATGAGAAACACCTCGGACACGCAGTGGAAGTGCTGACAAAAGAGGGCAAGAAACTGCACGGGCAACTTGTGAGCGTGGACGAAGAGACGTTTGCAGTGGATGTGGAAATGATGGTGGCAGTGGAAGGGAAGAAACGCAAACAAAAAGAAATACAGACAATTACGTTCAGATACAGGGACGTAAAACATACGAAATACGAAATCAAACTATAAATATGGCAACAAAACAAACCGGCTCAATCAACCTGATTGACATCTTTTCAGAGTTCAAAGAACTCAAGAACATCGACCGTCAGACCTTCATGAACGTCCTTGAGGACTCATTCCGCAACGTGATAGCCAAGATGTACGGCTCGGACTCCAACTACGATGTCATCATCAACCCCGACAAGGGAGATTTGGAGATTTACCGCAACCGCCTTGTGATGGAGGACGATGATGTAGCCAATCCGGAGACCCAGATAAGCATCAGCGACGCACGCAAGATAGACGACGAGGCTGAAGTGGGCGAAGAGATAACCGACAAGGTGGAATTCTCCTCATTCGGCCGCCGCATGATTCTGAACCTGCGCCAGACCCTCGCTTCGAAGATACTGGAACTGCAGAAAGAGAACATCTACATCCACTATTCGGAGATGCTCGGACAGGTGGTAAGCGGGGAACTATATCAGGTGTGGAAAAAAGAGATGCTGCTGCTTGACGACGACGGCAACGAACTTTACCTGCCGAAACAGAACCAGATACCGACCGACTTCTACCGCAAAGGCGACACTGTCCGCGCCGTAGTGGTACAGGTGGACAACAAGAACCAGAACCCGAAAATAATACTGAGCCGCACCAGTCCTCTGTTCCTGCAGCGTCTGTTCGAGCAGGAGGTGCCCGAAGTCCACGACGGTCTGATAGCAATAAAAAACATAGCCCGCATTCCCGGAGAGCGCGCCAAAGTGGCAGTAGAGTCGTTTGACGACCGCATTGACCCTGTAGGTGCATGCGTTGGCATCAAAGGAGCACGTATCCACGGCATCGTGCGCGAACTGCGCAACGAGAACATAGATGTAATCAACTACACCTCGAACATCAACCTCTATATACAGCGCGCACTCGCCCCCGCGAAGATAAGTTCGATGACCGTGGACGAGAAAGAAAAGAAAGCCGAAGTTTATCTGAAGCCCGACGAAGTGAGTCTCGCCATAGGCAAGGGCGGCTACAACATCAAGCTGGCAAGCATGCTTACCGGCTATCAGATAGACGTTTACCGCGAAATGGACGAGGAAGACACCGAAGATATCTATCTGGACGAGTTCAACGACGAAATCGACCAGTGGATTATTGACGCTCTCAAAGCGATAGGTCTTGACACCGCGAAGTCAGTGCTTGCGCTGAGCAAGGACGAGCTGATGAAACGCATTGACCTTGAGGAAGAGACAGTGGACGACATTTACCGCATACTGTCTGCGGAGTTTGAAGAATAAGCCGGCAGGCGGAGTCTCCTCAAGAAGTTAAAGTCAACAAAAACAACCACCTTATATAATCTCATGTTATGGCAATCAAACTGATAAAAGCTTGTAAGGAACTGAATATAGGCATGGCCACAGTTGTGGATTTCTGCGCCAAGCAGGGTCGTGAAATAGCCACCGACCCCAATGTCCGTATTGATGACGACCTTTATATGCTTCTTGTGAAGGAATTCAACAAGGACATGGCAGTCAAGATGGAGGCCGAGCGTCTGGCCCAGGAGCGTCAGGAACGTGAGATTCCGCAGACGGTGTCAATAGACGAGCCGAAAAAGCCCGAACACATAGAGACCGAGATTCCGCAGCCGAAAGTGGTGGGGAAAATAGAGCTTGAGGCAGAACGCAAAGCGCGCGAAGAAGCCGAGGCAGAGGCCGCACGCAAAGCCGAAGAAGAGGCACGCCGCAAAGCCGAAGAGGAGGCTGCGCGCAAAGCCGAAAAAGAACGCCGCGAGGCAGAAGAAGCGGCCGCAAAAGCACGCAAAGAGGCAGAGGCAGAGGCTGCACGCAAAGCCGAAGCAGCACGCAAAGAAGAGGAAGAAAGGCAAAAAGAGGCTGAAGCCGAAGCCAAAAAGAAACAAGCCAAACAACAACAGCAACAAGCCCCCGCTGCCAACAAGACAGAGATATTCACACTACACAAACCGCAACTGGCAGCGCAGCCCAAAGTGGTAGGCAAGATAGACCTGAGCGCCATCAACCAAGCCACCCACCCCACCAAGAAAACCAAAGAGGAGAAGAAAAAAGAGCGCGAAGAACGCATGCACCAGCAACAGGCCAATGCACAAGGCGGCGAAAAACGCAAACGCGAGCGCATAAAACAAAACAAGGTGGATGTGAACGATGCACGCAACCAGAAAGGCAAGCCCAACAAAAATACCAAACGCCCTGTAAAAGTGGAGGTTGATGACGAAGAAGTTCAGCGTCAGATAAAAGAAACCATAGCCCGTCTGCAAGGACAGAAGGGAAAGACCGCCACTTCGAAACACAAACGCGACCGCCGTCAGCTGGAGCGCGAAAAGATGGCCGAAGAGCGCGCCGAACAACAGGCACAATCGACAGTGCTGAAACTCACGGAGTTCGTGACAGTAAACGACCTTGCCGTGATGATGAACGTGCCCGTGACGAAGATAATAGGCACCTGCATGTCGCTCGGCATGATGGTGAGCATCAACCAGCGTCTGGACGCAGAGACAATCAACATAGTGGCGGAAGAGTTCGGTTTCTCGACGGAGTTTGTTTCCGCACAAGTGGTTGAGGATATTCACGCTGAGGACGAGAAGTTCACCGAGGAGGACATGGAGGAGCGCTGCCCGATAATAACAGTAATGGGACACGTGGACCACGGCAAGACATCACTGCTTGACCATATCCGCAACACCAACGTGATTGCCGGCGAAGCGGGCGGAATAACACAACACATAGGCGCGTACAACGTGCAACTGAAAAACGGGCGCCACCTGACCTTCCTTGACACGCCGGGACACGAGGCGTTTACCGCCATGCGTGCACGCGGTGCGAAAGTGACTGATATTGCGATAATAATAGTTGCAGCCGACGACGGTGTAATGCCACAGACACGCGAAGCAATATCACATGCACAGGCAGCCGGTGTGCCTATGATTTTCGCCATCAACAAGTGCGACAAACCCGGAGCCAATCCGGACAAGATAAAGGAGGAACTTGCCAACATGAACCTCCTTGTAGAGGAATGGGGCGGCAAATACCAGAGTCAGGACATATCCGCGAAAAAGGGCACAGGTGTGTTTGAACTGCTTGAAAAAGTGTTGCTTGAAGCAGACATGCTTGACCTCAAGGCCAACCCCAAACGCCGCGCCAAAGGCTCTATCATCGAGTCCTCACTTGACAAAGGACGCGGATATGTATCCACAGTGCTGGTAAGCGACGGCACACTCCACATGGGCGACATAGTACTTGCAGGCTCATTCCACGGCAAAGTGCGCGCTATGTTCAACGAGCGCGGACAAAACATTGAGCAAGCATTACCCGGCGAACCGGCTGTAATACTGGGTCTTAACGGTGCACCAACGGCGGGCGACGAGTTCAACGTAATGCCCACCGAGCAGGAAGCACGCCAGATTGCCGCCAAGCGCGAACAACTGCAGCGCGAAATGTCAATCCGCACCAAGAAACACATAGGACTTGAAGAAATAGGACGCCGCCTCGCAATAGGCGACTTCAAGGAACTCAACCTCATTGTGAAAGCCGATGTGGACGGCTCGGTGGAGGCACTCAGCGACTCACTCATCAAACTCTCGACGGAGAACATACAGGTGAACGTAATCCACAAAGCCGTCGGTGCCATCTCAGACAGCGACATCCTGCTCGCAGAAGCATCGGAAGCCATCATCATAGGCTTCAACGTCCGCCCAACCGGTACGGCACGCAAACTGGCAGAAACAGCCGAAGTGGACGTGCGCGTATATAACATCATTTACGATGCCATCGAGGAAGTAAAGTCGGCTATGGAAGGTATGCTCTCGCCCGACATCAAGCAGGAAGTGACCGCGACACTGGAAGTTCTGCAGACATTCCACATCTCAAAAGTGGGCACAATAGCAGGTTGCGTGGTGCGCGAAGGCAAAATCAAGCGCTCAAACAAGGTGCGCGTAATCCGCGACGGCATTGTTATCTTCACCGGCGACCTCGCCTCCCTCAAACACGGCAAAGACGATGTAAAGGAGATGGGTGTCAATCAGGAGTGCGGCGTAAGCATACGTTCTTACAACGACCTTGTAGAGGGCGACATGCTTGAAAGCTTCGAAGAAATAGAAGTCGCCAAAACCCTGTAATGCAATATGTTGTAGATAACATCCGCATTGACACCGTCACGCATCAGATTTGGCGAGACGGGAAAAGAACAAACCTCCCCAAGATGGAGTTCGCTTTAATGCGCTATATGATACTCCACCCTGACAGGCTCTGCCTGCGCGAGCAAATAGGAAACTATATCTGGAGAGGGAAACGGGATTACAAACTCAGCAACCTGTACACACACGTCTTCAATCTACGCAAAAGACTCGGGCTGAAGAAGAAACAGCCACTGGAGACCGTGCACGGACTCGGGCTGATACTATATTCAGGGGCATACAAGAACAGGTTATTCCAGGATTTGTGGTGGCTGAACAACTTCCCTGTGAACGAATGCGCCGAACTTGCGGTATGCGACCTAAGTGACCTGATTAGCGAAGCAGTACTTTCCTGCGGCAAAGAACTGATAGCGGCGCAAAAGAAAGTACACTTCATGCTCTACCCCAGAATAACCGGAATAACCATGCTGCGGCAGAAGTTCATAGAGATGTTCCGCCACCTGCTACTCGCAATCATACCCGACATCCGCTCAAAGGCAATAGACATATCCTCGTCACTTCACCCGACGGATTTCGTAGTGTCGGTAGCCGCCGACGGATGGCATGCCAACGGCAACACAAATCAGGAATGGCAGTCAGCCAACGCCGTCGCGTCAATGCTCGGAATAACGCTCCGAACACACGACAACAAAGGACATGTTTCAATAAATTTGCATATTCTGTTGGAGCAGGAAAATTCTTAAAGAAAACTTAATCTTTTTCTTATCTTTTTTGCCTACCTTTGCACGTCAATTCAAACAAACGCTATGTCTGTTGCAAAGGTGAGAATTATGCTATTGTGGGCTGTGCTGCTCCTGCAGCACGGTTTTGCCCGAGCACAATACGCTGACACAGTGTTACTTCCGGAGGTAGAGATAGCTGCCTCGCGCTATGATGTACCCGTGACACGGATGCAGCAGCAGGCAAGCGTGATAACACCAGCAGAAGCGGAAAAGCGGGAGGCGGCGACACCTAAAGACATTGCGATGCTCGTCCCCGGATTAGTAATGCCGGATTACGGCTCTGCCATGACCTCCTCCATATATGTCCGCGGTTTAGGGTCGCGGATAGACAATCCGGTCATAGGCCTTGTAATTGACGGAGTGCCACTGCTCGACAAGAACATGTATGACCAGCACCTGCCAGACATAAGGCGTATGACCTTTCTGCGGGGGCCACAAGGCACACTATACGGGAGAAACACCATGGGCGGACTATTAGAAATCAGCACTTTGCAGCCACTTGACATGAGCAGTCTGCTTGTGCGGGCACAAGCCTCATACAGCACAGCCAACACAGTTGATGCAAGGGCGGCAGTGTATCAGCCAGTTTCTGAGAAATGTGGCTGGGCGTTAGCAGCTTCATACGGGCGCACAGACGGCTTTCACACGAACACATTCACCGGTGACAGAATTGACCACTCATGGCAGGCATCGGGGCGGTTTGTACTTGATTTCAAGCCAGATAGACGATGGCGCATTGCCAACACCTTATCCGCCGGCTGGACAAAACAAGGGGCTTTTCCATATTACTCAGCACAAACAGGAGTCATTGCCTTTGACGGGCAAAGCGACTACAGGAGGCTCTGTGTTGCAGAGGCCGTAAGGGCAGAAATGAACAGCGGAGGACACAGGCTGTGCCTCTCCGCGAGCTACCAACTGCTTGACGACCTGATGAATATGGACCAGGATTACACCACAGCCCCCATCTTCACGCTGCGTCAGGCACAACGGGTGCACGGAGGCACGGCAGATGCTATGCTGTTTGGGGCAAAACCGTGCAAGTGGTATGACTGGCATGTGGGGGCCGGCGGTTTCGTCCGCCACAACAGCCTTGCCGCACCAGTCACATTTCTACGTCAAGGCATTGACAGCCTGATACTTAAAAACGCCAATGCCGGAATAGCCTCCGTCTTTAAGGGTGACTCACTCGAAATACACGACAACACCATACCCATAATCTCCGACTTCCAGTTACTCAACATAGGTGCAGCAATCTGGCACCAGAGCACTTTCAGTATCAACAAATGGCGCATCACACTCGGCTTGAGACTTGACTATGAGCACGTTGCCATGAAATATGATGCACAAGCCGAATTGGACTGGCGCTTCACCATGGTGATGAATGAGCCAGAGCACCTGAAAACACAGCTGAACGGCAGGCTGCAGTCAAACTATATAAATCTGCTGCCAAGAGTGGCAGTATCATACGACTTCCAGAAAGCGACCATATATGCCTACGCCGCCAAAGGGCATAAGGCAGGAGGGTATAATCCACAGATATTCAGCACCGTAATGCAGAACATGCTCATGCACGACCTATCATCGTCGCTCGGCATACACCTAAATGCCGAAGACCCGCGCTTTCTTGAGCCGGCAGTGATGTCGTACAAGCCTGAAAGAGCATGGACAATGGAAATAGGGACGCACCTGATGCCCCTTGAGGGGCTAAAAATGGATGCCGACCTCTTCTTCATAACATGCAGGGACAGACAGGTGACAGTGTTTCCAAACGGCAAAACGACAGGACGCATGATGTCAAACGCCGCACAATCAAGGAGTTGGGGAGCAGAGGCGGAAGTGTCGTATTCATGGCTCGCAGGCAGATGGAGAGGTGGTGTGCATGCCGCATACAGCTTCACCGACGCGAGGTTCGTCAAGTATGACAGCGGCATGGGGGACTTTTCGGGGAAGCAGGTGCCATATTCGCCGGCGCACACTATGAGAGCAGCCGCAGACGCCGAATACAGAGCCGGCAAAAAATGGATAGACAAAATAACGGCGGCCGTGGAAGTGAGCGGGCTCGGCGACATACCGTGGAACGAGCAAAACACCGTAAGACAGCCGTTCTATGCACTACTCTATGCCTCAGTCGGCCTGCACTGGAAGTATGTCAGTCTGCGGTTATACGGCAAGAACATGACTGATACACAGTATGATGTATTCCGGTTCAAGTCGATGGAAAACGAGTTCCTGCAGCGGGGAAAGCCACGAGAGCTTGGCGTGAAACTCACTTTCTCAATGTGACAAACCAAGAAATTTTCTCAATGTGACGGACCAACAAACTTTATCAATGCGACAAACCAACAAACTAAAATTTTTATATTATGAAAAAACACATTATTTTTGCATTAGCAGCCCTGATGATGGCAGCATGCACACACAGCAACGAGCCCGAGAACAGCAGCAACGCCGAAGCAGAAATCTTTGCACAGACAAAGAACTTCGCCGCCCTCGGCAAATCGACCGTCCTCACCGAGCCTGTATTTGAGCAGGACAGCGTGATGCTTCTTGCCGAACTCACGTCCGACACGACACTGAGACTGTCGATGCTCGCCGTAACATTCTCGGAGCGCATGCCCGTGACCATAGACATGATACTTGATTCGGTGAGCTACACGCGCTCGGAAAAACTAATAAGCTTCAGCGGGGAGGACATCATCCCCACTGCCGGAGGCAAGCCCTACGACCGCTACAAAGCCACAGCCCTGAAAGGGACTATAACGCCGGACTCGCTGTGCCTCTCCGCCACACTGGGGACATACCCCGTCACCTACCACGGCGCGATACAAAAATAAGCAGAGAGAGACAGAGATTTCAGGAAACGGCATACGCAGAGTGCGTGTGCCGTTTTTTGTGCATGCCGGCAGCGAGAAAAGGAACAGCGTGAGACGGTAGTGAGACGGTAGTGTGACGGTAGAAAACAGGGGCGGAAACGACGGCCGCTGTGAGGGTACTGCAAGGGTACTGCGAGGGTAGAAACAACGGCTGACAATTGAAAATTGAAAATTGATAATTGATAATTGATATCGCGCGGAGGCTTTTATTGCGCGGAGGGAGGTGTCAGAGGAAGAAATACGCGAAGGAGGGAGATGCGCCAGGGTGAGAAAAGTGACAAATTGCGCCAAAAAGGACATGAAAGCTCCCAAACGGAAACGAAAGCGGCAACGAGGAAGAGGAAAGATATTATCTTTGCAGCGTTATAGAGAAAAAAGGAAAAAAAGAAAGCGAAACAAGAGAGTGAAACAAAGGAGTACAAAAAAAAACAAAAAACTATGCTATAAAAAACGACCGTTTTTTGTGACATACATTTCTTTGCTGAAAAATATGCTGTTGCAGAACCAGAGGGCGTATGAATTAAGATTTCTCATTTTGCAATCGGAGCTGCTTGTTTTTGACATTTTTGTGCTAACTCTTAAGAAAAAAATGAAAAAAGTTGATAAAATATTTGCATACACAAAATTTTTGTATTACTTTTGCAGACGTAAAAAGTGAGTTTCGGAAAACACAAAAAAGTATGTCACAAAAAACGGTCGTTTTTTATAGCATACAAATATAATAATAACTCACACATAACCAGACAAGAAACACAAGGCCGGAGCAATAAAAAAGACATATAAAATAACCCATAAAAAAACATAAAACCATGAAAAGAAAAATCTACTTGCTTGCAGTTGCCATGGTGGCACTGCTAACCCTATGTCCAAAGGCCGCAAAAGCCGATGTGAATTACCTCAAAGAACCGTTTACGATTGAGACAACGACAACCTCAAGCGGCGGAAGAATTGAGTTCAGGCATGTGTATGAAATTTCAGGCAGTAATAAAAACACGATAAATTTGGAGTATCGCATGCAGATTAATGGTGGTGATTGGGGAGATTGGCAAACAGCATCTATTGCTTCCACTACATCATACAAACAATTCTATAATAATAGTATTTCTCTTTCTGCTTCCAAGACCTATAAAATACAATTTCGTGGCAATAACCCCACAGGATTCGGGAAGAACACTTCTACAGATTATTACAGAATAATTTTAGGTTCAGGTTCAACAAGTTGGCAAGTTACAATGTCTGGAAATATAATGTCTCTTATTGTAGGTTATGATACAGATGATGAAGCAGCGGCTAAAACGACATTGGCGGCAGCAGATGAGATACCGAGTACTGGTTGTTTCTGTAATCTTTTTAACAACTATGTACAAACTGGTGTTGGTAATCAGGGGGAACCGGCCTCTTCTATGACCCCACCGCGTATAAATGCCTCAAATCTGATGTTCCCCGCAAAGTATCTGACGAATAGCTGCTATGCATATATGTTTTATTCAACCTCAACTGTCAATAATGGCTCAACACTTCTGTCAAACTATTCATTAGGGTTGAATGAGGGTCCTACTTTCCTTGCAACTGAATTTACGACTAAAGCAGGTGCAAATGTAAGCGATGCTTTTGCAAGAATGTTTATGATGTGTCAATCTTTGAAATCTGTGCATGTTAATTTTACAACTTGCCCTGGAAATAATTGTGCCTATTGGGTGTCTATGGGACCTTCATCAGCGACACTTTATGCTCCTACAGGATTTAGCAGTTGTAGTACAGCAAATGATACTGGCATAGGCAGTTGCTGGACGACAAAAACCGCATGGTCGTGGGTGGCTCCTGTTGAGGCATATACGATTACATGGAAGTCGGAGGACGGGGTAACAACTTTAGAGACCGATGCTTCGCAAGCCGCAGGTGCTGCCACCGCTTTCAACGGCGCAACACCGACCAAATCAGGAAACGCACAATACAGCTACACCTTTGATGGTTGGGCGACTGAAGCCAACGGCGCGAAAGTATATAACAACGGCGGAACTCCTAATGTAAGCGGCGATGCCACCTACTATGCACACTTCAGCAGCGCAGTGAACAAATACACTATCACCTTTGAAGACGAAGACGGCACCCCTCTTCAGTCATCTGATTTAGACTACGGCGCAACACCTGTTTACACAGGGGCCACCCCCACAAAAGCTTCCACAGAAACAACCACCTACACTTTTGCAGGGTGGAACACGTCAATTGCCACCGTAACAGGCCCCGCCACATATACAGCCACCTACAACTCCGCCGAGAGGACTTACACCGTAACATGGAAAAACGCCAACGGCACAATACTTGAAGAAGATGCAGGAGTAGCATACGGGGCAACACCCTCATACGACGGTGCTACCCCGACCCAAGAGGATGAATACCTCTCTTATACATTCAGCGGTTGGGACGGAGACATAACAGCCACAGTGAGCCACGATGTAACTTTCACGGCCACTTACACCACCACTCCCAAAGCCTTTGTCCTCTATGACGACAAGAACAAGAACGACCCTTACTACACCACCCTTGCCAACATGACAGGACAGGATGTACCCGCTGTAACTTTCAGCCGCAACTTTGCCGCCAAGACGTGGAATGTGTTCTCGCTGCCATTTGACTACATGCTGGCAGGAGAGAACAGGACCTTTGCAGGAGACGTTTATGAACTGTCAAGCATAGAATATGACGCGGCAACCAACAACCTGTCACTATTCTTCATGCCTGCAACATTACAAATATCAGCAAACAGGCCCTACCTCTATTACTCGGAGAGCGGTGTGGACAACCCCGTGTTTGCGAATGTACGGATGCAAGCTATAGCACCCAATTATTACAACGTAACAGACGCTATTTCAGGCGGAAGTATCCAATTCAGGAACACCACTTACCGCCAGCAATTAGAGAAAGACAACAAAAAAATAGTGTTCATCACCAGCAACAGGCTCTTTTATATGGGGAGCAACAACATTTATCTGCGCGCCTTCCGCGGGTACTTCTATCTGACCGACATCGACCTGAATGTCAATGTCGCCCCGAGAGCAAGAATAGTTTTGGGCAACCAGACAGCCACAGAAATTGAAGTAGTGACAGATGTAGATGAAAACACCGGTAACAATGTACGCAAATACGTGGAAAACGGTGTAATGATTATTGAGCGTGAAGGTGTGCGCTATGACGCGCAAGGCTCAAAAATAGAATAAGCAGCACAATACAAAAAAATCCTATTGTTACACCATAATAAGGCGCTTAAGCGCAACAATATAATCATGAAGACATACAGAAAACCTGTCACACAGACATTCGAACAAATAGTAGAAAACATGGTGCTGTGCGCATCACAGATGAAAGGCACTGTGGAAAAAAGCAATGTCCTTCCTGAGGGAGATTATTAAAAGTCACCACCTTAAAATATCAGCAAGGCCATAAAAAACTTTTATGGCTTTGCTGTTGTCTTTGAAGTGGGGGGGGTTATTCTTTTAGTCATTTTGTTTGCGTACATCAAAAAAAAACACTAACTTTGCCGGCAAATTAGAAAAACGACCCAACATGATTCAAGACGAGATCCGCGCTCTGTGTGCGCAAAAAAACGCCATCATCATGGCTCACTACTACCAACGCCCTGAAATACAGGACGTGGCGGATTTTATCGGCGACTCACTTGCACTTGCCCAGCAGGCAGCAAAGACCGACGCAAGCATAATAGTGGTTTGCGGCGTGCATTTCATGGCAGAGACCGCCAAAATACTCTGTCCGGACAAGAAAGTGCTAATACCAGAGCCAGCAGCCGGCTGCTCACTGGCCGACAGCTGCAAAGCAGAGGACCTCGCCGAATGGAAAAAGCAACACCCTGAATACAAGGTTGTTTCATACGTAAACACCTCCGCTGCCGTAAAAGCCCTGACCGACATAGTGGTGACAAGCAGCAACGCCCTCAAAATAGTGGGACAGATGCCCGCCGAAGAAAAGATACTTTTCGGTCCGGACCACAATCTGGGCAGCTACATAACGGCCCAGACAGGCAGGAAGATGGAACTTTGGGATGGCAGCTGCCATGTGCATGCGCGCTTCTCCGCCGAAGCCCTGATGCAACTCAAAAAGGAATATCCGGAAGCACCAGTTCTCGCCCACCCCGAATGCAAGCAGCTGATAATCAACCTGAGCGATGTAGTAGGCTCGACCCAAGCCCTGCTCAACTACGTGAAGCGCAACCCCGACAAAAAGCAGTTTATTATTGCGACCGAATCGGGCATCATACACGAGATGCGCAAAGCGTGCCCTGAAGTGCAGTTCATCCCCGTTCCTCCGGAGACGACAGAGGGTGTGGGCTGCATGTGCAACGAGTGCGAATACATGCGCATGAACACGCTTGAGAAGCTGTTCGCATGCCTCCGCGACGAGAGCAACGAAGTAACCGTGGACAAGGCAGTGGCAGAAAAAGCAGTGCTCCCTATCCGCCGCATGCTTCAACTCTCGAACTGACTTCAGGTATGGCACAGCGCGTGTTGATGGCGATGAGCGGCGGCATAGACAGCAGCGTAGCCGCGATGCTCCTGTTAGAGAAGGGGTATGAGCTGACGGGGGTGACATTCCGCACTTTCGACTCAATCAAGCCGTCGTGCCTGGCGAAAGAAAAAGGCTGCTGCTCAGTTGAGAGCATAATGGAGGCAAGGAATCTGGCTCATCGTCTTGGTTTTGAGCACCATATAGTGGATTTCAGGGACGTATTCAGGGAGCATGTGATAGCCTATTTTGTGGAGGAATACAGCCACGGACGCACACCCAATCCGTGCGTAATGTGCAACTCGCACATCAAATGGGGGGTGCTGCTTGAGGAGGCCAACAGGCACAAGTGCGACCTTATAGCCACCGGCCATTACGCACGCATAGCACAACAGGGGGGACATTGGTTCCTGAGACGCGCCGCCGACAGCCACAAAGACCAGACCTACTTCCTGTGGATGCTGACGGAGGAGAACCTCTCGCGCACCGTTTTCCCGCTCGGCGACCTGACCAAAGATGAGGTGCGGAAGATGGCGGCGGAGCGCGGGTTCGAGCAACTGAGCAAGAAAAAAGAGTCGCAAGAGATATGCTTCATCCCCGACAACGACTACCGCAGTTTTCTCGCTTCGGAAGGTTGCGAAGTTCAGGAGGGGCTGTATGTGGACGGCGAAGGGAAAGTGCTGGGCAGGCACGCAGGATTCCAGAACTACACAATCGGCCAGCGCAAAGGGTTAGGAGTGGCACTCGGTTATCCGGTTTTTGTGACGCGCATAGATGCAGAGAACAACGAGGTGACACTGGGTAGGCATGACGACCTCCTGCAGACAGAAGTCCGCCTGCGCGAGGACATGCGGTTCCTGGGAGACAGCAGCCAGCCGGTGCAGGCACAGATACGCTACCGCAGCCAGCCCACAGAGGCTTTTGTGGACACAGGACAGCATTCGCTGCACTTTGCGGCTCCTGTATGGGCGGCGGCACCAGGACAGAGCGCGGTGATATACCAGGACGAGTTGCTGGTCGGCGGCGGCATAATCATCTGACATTAAGCCAAATGATTATGCGTAGCTGTGCAGGCCGCCGAGCAGGAGATTAACACCAAAATAGGTGAAAAGGACAAAGAGGAAGGCTACCGCCATGTAAACATGGAAGACCACGGGACGGCGCAGCCAGGGGATAAGATGCGTGTGCAACGGGATTGCATAGACAAGCATCGTAATCAACGCCCATGTCTCTTTGGGATCCCAGCCCCAATAACGCCCCCATGACATGTTCGCCCAGACAGCACCGATGAAGATGCCCGCCGTAAGGCAGAAGACCGCAGGATAAAGCAACACGCGCGAGAGCTGCATCAGCGAGTCACGACGCTTGGGCATACAGATGCCGAGAATGCCATTGACCATGATGACCGCAAAAAGCGTGTATGCCAGCATGATAACGGAGACGTGAATGCCCAGAAGCGGGGTTTGCAGGACAGGCTGAAGCGGCGGTTTGGGAGTGACGACATGCGTCATTATGACTGCCAGGATAACAACAACAACACCCAGCACAAGCATCAGAATCCAATGCTGTTTGCGCAGCAAAGCACGGAAACAGGTGCGCCGCTGGAAGAAGAAAGCGACCATGCCGAGAAGCAGCAAAGCATAGCCTGTGTAAGTGATGCCGATGCCCCAAGGGTCGTAGTTGTAAGCGAGCACCACGCCCTGATTGTCGCTGTCGTAGTCGGACTGACAGAAGCGGTAGTTGTGATATTTGAGCGGCTTGTTCATGCGCACAACGCCCTCGTCCACCTGCAGTTTATCCACTCCTTCCTTCCTCTCCATGAGGCGCAACTCGCTTACGAAATCAACGGGCGTGCCGCCGTCGGAAATGACATTGAAGTTCCAGAGGAAGAGAGTGAGCGTTGAGTGGCGGGTGGTGAGAGACGCGGCCTCGTTGAAACGCAGATGCACCTCGCCCTGCTCACCGAAAAAATGCGTTACACACGCCCCCACGACAATAGTCGCGAGAGCAATGTGTAACAGCCAAGTAGCCGGTTTAGATAGCATTGATGAAATCAACCAGCGCATCCCTGTCTTTTTTGGGCAGTTCATAGAATTTCTGTGTTGTGTAATAAGCGTCGCTTTCAGTGCTGTAGCCGTGCCACATGATGGCCTCAATCACGTTTCGTGCACGAGTGTCATGCAGGCGTGCATCGTGAGCATCGCCAGTGGCTTTGCGGTGTAGTCCGCGCCCCCAGAGCGGTGTTGTACGGCACCAACCAGTGCGTATGTCGTTCTCCATGTGGAGTTTATGCTGCACCATGTCGGTGTAGGGCCAGATTTTCTGGTTCGGGTAACGCGGGAGACGGTCGTTGCTGGTGAAGAAGCCATTCGGGTCACGGATTTCATCAGAGCCGGTGGTCCAAGTGGGACGGTGGCAGTAATCGCAGCCAATCTGTGTGAAGAGCTCTTTTCCGCGAAGCACAGCGCTGTCGGTGACGTTACGTGCAGCAGGCACAGCCAGTCCGCGATGCCAAACCATGACCTGCGTGAACTCCGCATCAGTCATCTCGGCAGGGAGGTTTTTGGAGGTGAGATAGTCGTAAATGTTCTTCTCCATGTCATCTCCAAACCACTCAGGATGAGCCTCTTTGGTGGTCATTCGCGAGATGTAGGTCTCAAATCCGTCCTGCACCTCTTTGTCCTTCGAGGCGAGTTCGGCATAGATGGTGCCTTTCATGTCGAGGTAGTGATAACGGCGGTCGGAGCGTGTGACATTGGTGATGTTCCAGATGGCATTGGCACCGGCAGCATCCTGCAGCGGTCCGCGTGTGAGGGCGTAAGTGAAGCGCTTGGGACCCCACTTGGCATCGTTCTTGTAGTAGCCGGAAGTCTGGAATCCGCCGCTGTAGAAGGCAGGGTTGAGCCCGTTTTTGAGTTTGCCGTCAGCCTCTTCCTTCCTGTACTGGGCGATGATGTCCTCGTCGGTGATGGCATCAAGAAGACCGGTGCCATAAACGCCGATAGTGTTTTCGAGCACAACAACGTAACCTTCAGTCTCAATCAGCCCGTCGCGATAGCCCTGGTTGTAGGCATAGAAAGCCTCCTTGGGTATGCGAACCTCGGGATAGACGAGTTCGTAGGTTTCGCCATCGGGGAAGCGGTTGCCGTGCTCGTCGGTTGCCTGTTTCCAGGTCATGCTAATCATAGTCGGGTCGATAGGCGCTTTGAAAGGCTCTACGCCGAAAAGCTGCGGCATGCCCGCGAGCCAGGGGACGTAGCTGTTGTCGGCAGGGTTATAGACCACGAGAAGTGTCCCGTTGCCCATGTCGCTTGCGTTGTAGGAGGTCATGCCGACCAGACTTGTGCCATGAGAGTAAGCGGGATGGCAGTGCTGGCACGATGCGCGCACATAGAGAGGACCAAGTCCCGCCTGACGGCCGGAAGCACTGGTGACAAAAGGCTTCTCGGCGATGTTGTCACCCTGGCTGAACTGCACGCCCATGCCCGCATTTTCAGTTGCCGGCGTAGGCTGGCGGAAGCAGGTGGTTGCGGTGTTAGTGGTTGTACCGAGCTGACCGCCCGTCCAATACCATTCAGGCAGAGTGCTGACAGGCTCCGGCTCGGGAGTAGGCTGCTCGTGTTTGCAGGCAGTGAAGAGAGAGCCCGCCAGGGCTGCAATGAGCAGATAACTAAATGTGTGTTTCATAATATTTTGAGTATGTTTATTTTGAAAAGTTTATTTTGTCAAAATCTCCATAACCTCGTCATCGAGAATGTCTTCCAGCTCGCTCACTTTGTCAATAGCGGCTTTCACGGCGGCGTTGTTCATGGCAGTGGTCTCGAAATTATCAATCTGCCCGATCAGCTCAATAGACTCTTCAATTGTCTTCCTCACCTTTTCATCAAGTTCGCTGTCTTTGCTCTTGATATAGTCGGAGACACTGGCATCGCCCTGCTTGGCACCACAATAGGCATTGCGGATAGAGCGGATGTTGTCGGCGAAGTCAGTGGTGGATGTGCGGCTGTAGGGGCTTTCGAGATACTCGCTGTCACCGCCATTGTCGCTGCCGCGATAAGGATTACCCATTTTGAGGTCAGCCACCTCACCGGCGATATCCACACAGCCAGATACAATCTGTTCAGCAACAGCCTGATAGGTTTTCCAGTCGGGGTGGCTGGCATTGATGAAGTACTCGCCGTAGTTCTCGCTATAGCTCATGCTCTCGCCTTCTTCGTCGGTTATCAGCGCCTCTTTTTCCTTGCTGACTTCTCCAGCCCAGCAGTCCTCAAGAAGGATGGCCTGCTGCGTAAGGTCCTCCACGATGCCGACGAGATAAACAGCCTGCGCCCTTGTGAGGTTGGTCTGGTGCGGCTGTCCCTCTTCAAAGAGCATATACTCGGCGGCGTGGAAGCCTTTCAGCGCGTAACCCAGCTTGTCGCCTACATAGGAGCCACCCTCCTCTTCAATTCTCTGCATGCGTTTTTCGTCCTGCAGCAAAGCGTTCATCTCGTTGTAGTCAAGCGGCCAAGAGTCGATGTGCGGGTCGATATTGTGTTTCTCGGCGGGACCGAAAAGAAAAGCCTCGCTCTGCTCCCAATAAACGCGCATGCGGCGCCATGCTTCCCCAGCCTCTTTCATTGTGGCAGTGTAGTCAGCGTTGTTCTCCACAGCCTCCTGAATCTGCTGCACTTTCTGAAGGAGGACAATGCCCTCGTCTGCCATTCTGCTGTAAGTGGCAATAACAGTGTTCTTTACATACGGCTCTGCCACTTTCTGCAACGCTTGCTCCTTCTCCGATTTTACAACCGGTTCATCGTCTGTTTTCTTCTCACAGCCGGTCATCATGCCCGCTGCCAAAGCCCCGCAAAGGGCGTAAGTCAGAATCTTTCTCATTTGTTTATTAATTTTATTTGGTTGTTTGCATTATCAAAAAAAAGTCAGTGTCTATAACAACACTCCGTCAGTCAAGTTCAGAGTTTGAACATGCCAGAGTAGGCAATCCCCAGTGCGACAAGAGGCTCGTCGTTGAAGATTTTGCCGACCGTCCCGTCAGCGCGCACGCCCGGATTGAGTATGCCATAGGCGAACTCCGCCTTGACCGCCAAATCACGGATGGGGAAATAGTTTACCCCCGCCGCAACTCTATGCCTTCCGCACCAGGCGTAGGCGTTGGTCGGGCGATTGTCGTAGCGGAACATGGAGTCGTAATAGTCGTAGCGTGCGAAGACGAAGAAGCGCTGCCTGCGCTCACGGAGTTTGGCGTTGAGCGAGAAGAAGTCGTAGCCCACTTCAGCGCCCGCCGCGATAGCATCGCTTGCGACCCACTGCTTGCTGCTGACACTGCCTTTGCGCATGCCGATGTTATACTCGGTGATGGCAGCGGCATCGCCGAGATGGCCGTAAGTGAGTCCGCCGCGCAGAATGACATTGTGGTCGTTGTAGCAGAAATCGAAGGAGCCGATAGTGACAGTCCCCTTAATTTTTTTGAGCGCCTCGTTGCTGTCAATTTCTCCGGAACTGCGGCTCAGTGTGTTGCGGAAAGAATTGCCGCAATAGGCAGAGAGCCCCAGCCTCAAGCCCTGCACACCTTTATATTCCACGCGCGCGACACCCGCCCAGACATTAGCCAGTTTGAATTCATAAGGGCTTCCCGCGCCAGGGTTGATCCAGTTTTTGCGGTTGAAGCGGTCGCTGTCAAGTCCGGGGACGAGCATGAGCTGGTAGTGGAGTCCGAACTTGGTGCGCCCCATAAAAGTGAGAGCGACCTCATGCCATGTGCTCGGAATAATAGTGAACTCACCCTCGGGGCGATAAACGCCGAAAAACTCGGTCGGCTCGTGGTGTGCATTGAGCCCACCGACGGGCAGGACCTGCATACCGGCGCGGAGGACGGCATAGTCATTGAAGCGTTTCTGGAGCCAGAACTGCTCAAGGGCGACTTCTCCGCCACGCTCAATCTCGCTTTCGTATTCTCCGCCTTCCTCTTCCTCAATCTCGATGGCGCTTTCCGTGCCCCCGTGCTCAAACTCAATTTCACTTCCCATACTCCATCCGCGCCCGAAATCATAGCCGATGAAGAAGACCACGTGCGGCAAATCGACTTCGCCGTAGCGGTCGCGGCTGTATTTTTCGGGAGTTTTGCCGTAGCGCAGATAGTTGTTGCTGTAGAAGCAATACTTTGCTGCGACCTCACCATAGCCGCCGAGAGTCAGCCTGCCGCCAGTACGTCTGCCGGAGGCAGTAGCGGTGTCATTTCTGACTGTCGCCCCTGTCATGGCATCGGGGGACCCAGCATGCCTATATCCCCATTTTTGGGGATTGGCCTGTTTCTGCTCCAGACGCTCTATCCGGCGGACAAGCGACTCCCAGTCATCACGGCTTATTTTAAGAGAATCCTCCTGCCCGTACACCAACATGCTGCAAATCAGCAAAGAGGCAAGAAGGAGATTTTGAGGTTTTGCAAGTGTCATAGTTGTAAAAAGCGTTTTATACAGGCCCTACAGCCCGTTTTTTTCACAATGCAAAATTACAAGAAAACGGCTGCGCAGGCAATACCAAAATCAGGGGATTTTTGGGTCGGGCATGCGCGAGAGTGACACGGCAGAGAGATGACAGAGGGGCGGCAGAGAGAGGCGGCAGAGAGGCGACAGAGGGGCGGCAGAGTCGCTGATGAGAGAGTGCATAAACATGAGAGAGAACGAAGCAAAAGCGCAGCAGAGGGAGGCGGGGAGAAGAAAGAGTACGGCAAAAAAGCAAAATGACAGCGAAAAGAACATAAAGAGGACAATGTGTCAGACGGAGTTGAAAGAGAAATCAAACAGAGACGACAGCGTAACGACAGCAAAAAAAATTTTTGAAAACGGAAAAGCAAAGTGTAAGCAAAACCGGCATTTTCGTGACAAAATGACATTTTTCATGTTGCCATGTCGGGCAGAGAGAGATTTTCGCGGGAGAAAAAGAGGAAAGACGGGAGGAAAGTGACAAATTGCGCCAAAACGCAAACAAAAGCGCCCAAACGGGCATAAAAGCGGCAGCAGGATATTTTTTTGTGAAAATATTTGCACAAAATTTGCACAAACAAAAGAAAAGATGTAACTTTGCAGCCGATTTGGGGCAGTTCTGCTCCGGAAAACATTCCACAGGACTTATAGAAATTGATGCCACAAGGCAAAACACATAGTGAAAAATGCAATGTGCCGAAAGGCATAATGCCGTGACAACCAAGCAAACAAGAAAAAACCATGACATACGACATTACACAACTGCAGAGCATGACGCTCGAAGAACTGAAAGCCATCGCCAAAGAATTGGGTGTGAAAACAGGACATAAGAAAGAGACTATGCCCATTGTTTACAGCATACTTGACGCTCAAGCCGACCGTCATGCCGAAGAAGTCCAGGCCGAAGAAGACGCACGCATCTCCGCCGGCCAAGACGGTCCGCGCCGCGAGAGAAAGCGCATGAAACGCGGTCCGGAAAAAGTGAGCACTGACAACCTGAAAGCCGAGCGCGTGATAGCGACCGTAGGCAACGAGCAGGAGCAATTAGGCGAGATGCAGGCATCGTTAGAGGCCAACAACCACAAGAAGAACAAGACCGTAATGTCGATAGAAGCCCGCCGCCCGCTTGAGCAGATAGAAAAACGCATCGAGAAAAAGCCCGCGAAAAGCAAAGACGGCAATGCGGAGACAGATACTCCGGTGCAGACCACAATAAGCTTCGGCAACGAAAAGACAGAGGAGCAGCCCAGCACCAAAAAGCCGGAAAAGAAAGGACAAGAGAAAAAAGCCGCGAAAAACAAAGAGACAGAAAGCAAAGAACAGGGGAAACAGGAAACACAGGAAAAGCCGCAACAAGACATGCCGCAACCCGCTGCCGCCGAACAAGAACACAATGCACCCCAGCAGCAGCAACAACAGCAGTACGGCAAGCACAAAAACGGACAGCAACAACAGCAACAGCAGCAGAGACAGGAAATAATATTCGGCGACAAACTGACCGCGATGGGGACATTGGAAGTGGCACCGGACGGGTACGGTTTTCTGCGCTCGGCAGACTACAACTACCTGAGTTCGCCCGATGACGTTTACGTGAGCCAGCAGCAGATAAGGAACTACGGACTGAAGCCTGGCGACACAGTGGAGTGCACAGTGAGGACCAACCGCGAGACGGAAAAGTATTTCCCGATGGACAAGGTGCTGCGCATCAACGGTCTGGCCCCAGAGAAGGCGAAAGAACGGGTATCATTCGAGAACCTCACCCCACTCTTCCCGAACCAGAAATTCAGGCTGTGCAAGGGCGACAAGAGCGACCCGCTGAGCGTAAGGATAATAGACCTGTTCTCGCCGATAGGCAAAGGCCAGCGCGGCTTGATAGTGGCACAGCCGAAGACCGGTAAGACAGTGCTGCTGAAAGAGATAGCCAACGCCATATCCGCCAACCACCCCGAGGTGTATATGATAGTGCTGCTGATAGACGAGCGTCCGGAGGAAGTGACAGACATGGCGCGGTCGGTGAACGCGGAAGTGATAGCCTCGACGTTTGACGAGCCAGCGGAGAACCACGTGAAAGTAGCGAACATAGTGCACGAGAAGGCCAAACGACTGGTGGAAAGCGGGCATGACGTAGTGATACTGCTCGACTCGATAACCCGCCTTGCACGCGCCTACAACACCGTGGCTCCGGCAAGCGGCAAAGTGCTGTCGGGCGGTGTGGAAGCCCAGGCCCTGCACAAGCCGAAACGCTTTTTCGGCGCGGCCCGCAACATAGAGCACGGCGGCAGCCTGACGATAATAGCGACCGCCCTGACGGAGACGGGCAGCAAGATGGACGACCTGATATTCGAGGAGTTCAAGGGAACGGGCAACATGGAACTGCAACTTGACCGCAAACTGAGCAACCGCCGCATCTTCCCCGCCGTGGACATCCCCGCAAGCAGCACACGCCGCGACGACCTGCTTCTGCCGCCCGAGGTGCTGAGCCGGATGTGGATAATACGCAAGCAACTGAGCGACATGAACGGCGTTGAGGCGATGGAGAAACTGAAAAGCTACATGGAGCAGACCGACGACAACGACGAGTTTCTTTTAGCAGTAAACGGCGTAAGATGAAAATACTGATAATAAACGGTCCGAACCTGAACCGCCTGGGGAAACGCAAGCCGGAGATATACGGGCGCAAGACGATGGAGGACGTGCTGGCAGAAATACGGTCGGCCCAGCCCGACACAGAAGTGGAATACATGCAGAGCAACCACGAAGGCGACCTGATAGACAAACTGCAAGAAACAGACGCGGAGGGGATAATAATCAACCCGGGCGGTCTGTGCCACACAAGCGTGAGCCTGAGGGACGCAGTGGAGGAGACGGGCGACAGGGGGATAAAAACGGTGGAAGTACACATAAGCGACATCAGCAAACGCGAGGCGTTCAGGCGCGAAAGCCTGCTTACGCGCGTGTGTGCGCATAATATAAAAGGTCACGGGACCGACGGCTACAAAGAAGCGGCACAATGGCTAAAAGAACACTGACAACGGCAATAGCGATGCTGATGGCAGTTGCACTGACAGCAGCGAACATCGTTAAAGGACGCGTACTGGACGAGAACACGCAGAAAGGCATAGACTTTGCCAACGTGAGCCTGACCAGACAAGGCGAAAGCGCGCCCTCTACCGGCACGACAACCGACGAAAACGGCTACTTCAAACTGGAAGCGGCAAACGGGACATACGTGCTGAAAGTGTCGTTCATAGGCTACACCGACGCGGAAAAGACCGTGACCGTGAACAACAAGGCAGTGGATGCAGGCAAGATATACCTGCGCGAACAGACCCAGAACCTGGGCGAAGTGGAAGTGGTGGGGCAAGGCAGCCAGATGCGCTTCGAACTTGACAGGAAGATATTCACCGTGGACCAGAACTTAGCGTCAGCCGGCGGCAGCGCGACAGACGCATTGGAGAACATTCCGTCGGTGGATGTGGACCAGGAGGGCAACATCAGCCTGAGGAACAGCGAGAACGTGGAGATATGGATAAACGGCAAGCCCGCAGGCCTGACAAGCGAGAACCGCGCGGACGTGCTGAAACAGATGCCCGCCGAGAGCATAAAAGAAATAGAGGTGATAACGAACCCGAGCGCGAAATTCTCGCCCGAGGGGACAGCGGGAATAATAAACCTCGTAATGAAAAAAGACAGGAAGGCAGGCTACTACGGGAGCGTGAACGTGAACGCCGACTATGCGCTGTCGGAGCCATGGACGACCCCACCCGGGGGACGCGGAGGTGTGAACCTGAACTTCTCGAAGTCGATAGTGGACGGCTATATCAACGCAGGCTACCACTACCACACCTCAAACGGGCGAAGCATAAACGACAGATACAACTTCGACGTACAGGAGAACGGCGACAGCATAGTGACACGGCTGAAGAAGAACGGCACTAACACCCACAAGGGCGGCGGCATGTTCCTCCGCGGCGGACTCGACCTGCACGTGACGGAGCGGTCGACCATAGGCCTGAGCGGCTTCGGGATGATAAGTCCACAGCAGGACAAGACCGGCGGCTGGTTCTCAATGAGGAGAAACAACACAGTGGACTACGAGTTGTATGACGTACCAGTGTACGCGGGTGCAAACAGCGAAGACAACAAGGAGACGCTCACGGACACATATTCGCGCAACGAAAGAGGCAAGGGCGGACACCCCGGAGGCAGCGGCATGATAGACTGGAGGTTCGAGATATCGAAAGAGCACAAGCTGTCAATGTCGGGACAATACATGCAGTTCGGGTGGAGCCAGGACATGTACTACGACCAGCAGGGGAAGACGACGGAGGAGGGACACAGCAGCTACCTGACAACCGAGGAACAGACGACGGACAACACGGACAGGATGGTGCAACTGAAAGCCGACTACGAATGGAAGCCAACGGCGAAAAGCCGCCTTGAGGCAGGCTGGCAGACCGACCTGGCATGGCGCAAGACCAACTCGCAGGCATGGGACTGCGGAACATACTACGACGGCGCAACTGGCACAGACACAAGAATATCGGAACTGAAAGACTACTACAACGACTTCAGGAACGAGGAACAGACACACGCGCTGTATGTGACATACGGAAACAGGTGGTGGGACAAGTTCGCGGTGCAGGTCGGACTGAGAGGAGAACTGTTCAAACGGCACATAGAATCGGCCTACTACAACGAAAGCGGCAACAGGCAAAAAGAGACAAGGGACACGATGTACTTCCAGCTGTTCCCCTCGGTGTACCTGAGCTACGACTTCGGGCACGGGCACGAAATGCAACTGAACTACACACGGCGCATCAACCGCCCCCGCGGACACCAGATAAACCCGCGCCAAGACAGAAGCGACCCGACGAACATAAGCTACGGCAACCCCGAGCTGAACCCGCAATACAGTTCCGCCGTAGAACTGAACTACCTGAAGAACTGGGAGCGGCACACACTGTCGGCGGGACTATTCTACAGATATGCAGAGAAGGTGACGCAAAACATCCGCTACAGAGATGCGGAGATAATGAGGAACACCTACATAAACCTGGGGACACGGCACGAGGCCGGCGTGGAGCTGGTGGCAAAAAACAGGCTGTTCAAAGAGCTGCTGCAGATGACGACGAGCGTGAACTTCTACTACAACAGGATGGACAAGGCCGTATTCACACCAGTGCTGAACGGCAAGACCTACGACGAGGTGACAGTGCCGGAGCAGAACATATTCGCCTGGTCAGCGCGCATGAACCTGAACTTCCTGTTCACGAAGACCTTTTCGGGGCAGATTTCGGGGAGATACAGGAGTCCGCGCGTAGTAGCACAAGGCACATCAGGACACAGCTACTCGATAGACCTCGGCCTGAGAAAGACTTTCCTGAACAACACTCTGGCACTGCAACTGAACGTGCGCGACCTGCTTGACTCCCGCGCCCGCAAAAACACGACAAGCGGCGAAGGGTTCGTGCAGTACCAGGAAAACAGATGGCACTCGAGGACAATAGGCATAGGCCTTACCTACAACTTCGGGAACATGAAAGCCAAACGCAATGACAAGAAAGACAGTCATATTGATTCTGCTGCTGACAGCTACAGCGATCAGGGCACAGATGATTAACCCCTACGTGGACAACAAGACGGTTCACTTCGGTTTTTCATTGGGTCTGAATATGATGAGCTACGGAGTGACTGACTCGAAAGACACGATAAACGGCGAAGTGTATCACGCACGAGTAAGTTCGCTGATGCCGGGGTTCTCGGTCGGGTTCATAACCGACCTGCGCCTTTCACGGCATCTGAACCTGCGCTTCTGCCCCGCCCTCCATTTCGGGCAGAAGACCATAAAATACAAGAACGAAAGCGGGAACCCGATACGCGGAGCAGACAACACCAACCGCGACAAGGCCGAACTGCTGAGTCTGCCGATAAGCATACCGCTATACCTGAAGTGGTCGGCGGAAAGAGAAAAGAACTACAGGCCTTATCTGATTGCCGGCGGCGGAGTGCACTATGACTTCGGCGGACAGAAAGAACGCCCCGTGCTGCAGAAGTCGTTAGACTACTTCATAGACTTCGGCTTCGGGTGCGACTTCTACTTCAGCTGGTTCAAGTTCTGCCCGGAGATAAAATACCAGATAGGCTTTGCGAACATGCTGACACCAGTGGAAAAGAGGACCAACCTGCCCCAGCAGAACGAGTTCTACACCCGCGCCATAAGCAGGCTGCAGAACCAGATGCTGACAGTTACATTCAACTTCGAGTAAGAGAGAAAAATGCGCAAACAGATATACAAAACAGCATTGATAATAGCAGCGACATTGCTGGCCATCAGCGCCTGCCAGAACGAGCGCGTGTCAGACAATCCGAGCATGCGGCTGAGTTTTTCGGCAGACTCGGTGTGGTTTGACACAGTGTTTACCGGCTCGGGAAGTTCGACGCAGACAGTGATGGTGTACAACAGGAACAAGAATGCAGTGAGAATAAGCGACATAACGCTGAAAGGGGAATGGTTTCATATCAATCTTGACGGCGAAAACGACAAGAGCCGCCTGCATGACATGACCCTGAACGGCGGCGACAGTCTTTTTCTGTTTGTGCGTGTGCATGTACCCGAGCAAAACGAGAACACACCTGTGGTAGTGACGGACACTATATGGTTCTTCACCAACGGCAACAAGCAGGCAATCAGTCTGTTGGCCTACGGGCAGGATGTACACGTGATAAAGACGGACGGACGAAGGACCGAGACGGGAGAGATGACATTCGACAACGACAAGCCGTGGTTAGTGTTCGACACATTGATATGCACAGGACGCGTGATAATGCCAGAGGGGACGACGCTGTACATGCACCAGGGGGCGAGCCTGCTGTTAGCCGGCGGCCTGTCGGCACGCGGGACACGGGAAAAGCCGGTGAGGATAACCGGCGACAGACTTGACAAACTATTCGCACACGTGCCTTACCAAGCAGCCTCGGGACAATGGGGAGGACTATGGCTGATACAACGGAAAGAGGACACGGCACACAAAGACACACTGAACCACACGGACATACTGAGCGGCACAACAGGACTGTACTGCACATCGGAGAAAGAGACGGACTTGCCGCACGTGGTGATAGCAAACTCGAGAATACACAACCATGCCGCCTACGGCATAGTGCTACTGAACACCGATGCAGAGATATGGAACACGGAGGTGAGCAACTGCGCATCGTACTGCCTCTACCTCTCCGGCGGCCGGCACGTGCTGACACACAACACAATAGCATCGTATTTCGGATGGCCTCATACCAACCTTAACATACACACGACAGGCAAAGAAGATGCGGCAGCGGTGTACATAAACAACCTTGACAAAGAAAGTCCGAAAACAGAGGTGGTGATGAGAAACAACATAGTGGCAGGAGCACGGAAGAACAACATGGTGCTTGCGACCCCGCTTGCAGACTACTACGAAGGAGAGTTCAGCGGCAACTACCTGCAATGCGACAGCCTGCTGACCAAAGACGGGGAACAAAACACCTACGGAAGCACAACGGACACAGTGTTTGTGAACACGTGGTACCGCTACAAAGAATATGTCTATTACGATTTCCGGCTCGACAGCATATCGCCGGCGCGCTGTGCAGGCGACTCATCGGTGCTCAAAGACGAGCGTTTCACAACCGACAGACTCGGCAACAAACGCGGCGGCAGAAAACCCGATGCAGGCTGCTACACAGACTGATAAAGGTCAGAAAAGCAGGGCACAAAAAGACGTAAGAAAATAAATTCGTAATTTTTATTTGCATATATGCGCAGGTTTTTGTAACTTTGCGCGGTTTTTCGTTCACAGAGAAATATTATGATAAACAGAACAATGGTCCGCACCCGCGTAGTACAAACACTTTACGCCTACTACCAGGACCCCACCAAGACACAGTTGGAAGCAAAGCGGGAGTTGATAAACAGTTATTCAAGCATCTATAGTCTGTACATGCTGCTGCTTGATTTCGTGAATGAACTGACGCTGTATGCCGAGGGGCAGCTTGAGGAAGCTTCCAACCGTGCCAAAGTGACCCACCAGAACTGGGTACCCAACCGCCGTTTTGTGGACAACAAACTGAGTGCGCAGGTGTTTGAAAATCGCGAGTTGCGCAACTACATGCAAGAGAACGCCCTGAACTGGGACTCGGGAATGAATGCTGTGGAGGCAGTTTACAAAGAGCTGAAATCAGCCCCGTTCTACAAAGAATATATGCAGAAAGAGGATGCAACCTACGATGACGACCGCCGTATATGGCGCAAAATATACACACACCTGCTGCCCGGGAACGAGGCACTGGAAGACGCGCTGGAAGAAATGGAGGTGACACTGGACGCAAACCACTGGACGACCGAAACAGACGTTGTGCTGAGTTACGCCCTGAAGACACTGAAACGCTTCAAGCCGGAGAGCGATGCAGAAATGCCGCTTCTGCCGATGTTCGACTCGGAAAAAGAATACCAGTTCGGCACAGAACTGCTGAACTATGCCATGCAGCACCACGCCGAATACAGCGAACAGATAGCCGCCCACCTAAGGAACTGGGAAGTTGACCGCGTGGCATTCATGGACAGGGTGATAATAGAAGCCGCCCTTGCAGAGATACTGAACTTCCCAGACATAGCACTGGAAGTGTCACTGAACGAGTACCTGGAGATTGCCAAAGAATACAGCAGCGAAAAGAGCCACCTGTTCATAAACGGCATTCTGGACGAGATACTGAAAAATATGAAAGAAGACAACAAACTAATTAAAAACATAAAAGAATGAAAACAATGATTTTATTGCAAGCAGCTGCCGGACAACAGCAAGGCGGCGGCTGGATGTTCTGGGTGATGATGATTCTGATTTTTGTGGTGTTCTACTTCTTCATGATCCGCCCGCAGACCCAGAAACAAAAGAACTACAGAAACAACGCGAAGCCCTGAAAAAAGGTGACAAAGTGATTACTGCAGGCGGTATATACGGCATTGTGAAAGAAGTGCAGGAGACAGCATTCCTTGTGGAAATTGCCAAAGACCTTGTGATAAAAGTGGACAAAGGCAGCATCTACGTATCTGCCGAAGACGCACAGCAGACCCCGAAAGAAGGCGAAAAGAAATAAAATGCAGTGGCTGAAGGAAATACTGATATTCCTGCTATTCCTTGCCCTGTCAAGCCTTGTATGGCTGATTCACGCACGTGACAAGCAACTGCAGCAATCTGCCGTTGCACAAAGCGAGCCGCAGGAACAGGAGGTAGCAGTACAGGATCCGGTGACGGAGAAGAAACTGCAACTTCCGGTGGAAGTGATGGATGTGCCGGAGGACAGGACGATGCGCGTGTTTCCGTCGTCAGTATCGGTGTTTGTGCGTGTGCACGTCAGCGATTTCGAGTCGGCAAGCGCAGACGACCTGCGTGTATGGTGCTCCTACCCCACCCGCCCAAGCGATGTGCTGACACTGCATACAGACGTGACCAACGAGCGGATACTCGGCGTAAGGACAGTGCCGGAAAAAGTGGAATACATTATTGAATATCCGTCAAGCGAAAATTAAGAAAGCCATGAAAAAGATACAAATGGTGGATCTGCAGACACAATATGCAGAGATAAAAGACGCTGTGGACAAAGGCATTGCCGACGTGATAGAAAGTGCGGCATTTGTGAAAGGTCCGGCAGTGGAGACATTTGCGCGGCACCTTGAAGAGTACACGGGCGCACGCCATGTCATCCCTGTAGGCAACGGCACCGACGCACTGCAGATAGCACTTATGGCTCTCGGGCTGAAACCCGGTGACGAGGTGATAACCCCGACCTTCACTTTCATAGCCACTGCCGAGGTGGTGGCTTTGTTAGGACTGACACCCGTGGTTGTGGATGTGGATTGGGAGACGATGAACATGTCTCCGGAGGCAGTAAGACGCGCCGTCACCCCCAAGACAAAAGCGATAGTGCCAGTACACCTGTTCGGGCAATGCGCTGACATGGAGAGCATTACAGCCATTGCAAAGGAGCACAACCTGTTTATTGTGGAAGACGCATGCCAGGCCATAGGCGCAGAATACACCTTCAGCGACGGCAGAAAAATGCAGGCAGGGACGATGGGAGAAATAGGTTGCACAAGTTTCTTCCCGTCAAAGAACCTCGGCTGCTACGGCGACGGCGGTGCACTATTCACCAACGACGACGAACTGGCGGCAAAGATACGCGCAATAGCCAACCACGGTATGGTGGTGAGATACCACCACGACATAGTGGGTGTAAACTCGCGCCTTGACAGCATTCAGGCTGCAGTACTGGAAGCCAAGCTGCCGCATCTGGACGAATATATCCGTGCGCGACAAGCTGCAGCAGCCTATTATGACAGAGCATTTGCAGGGAACAAACATCTGGCAGTGCCAGGGAGAGACAGGAAAAGCACACATGTATTCCACCAATACACACTGCGGCTGCAAGACACCGACCGCGCAAAAGTGCAGACCTATTTAGCGGAAAAAGGCGTGCCATCGATGATATATTACCCTGTGCCTCTCCACCTTCAGAAGGCTTATCAGGACCCAAGATACAAAGCAGGCGATTTCCCTGTTGCAGAAAAGCTGTCGGCTTCGGTGCTGAGTCTGCCGATGCACACCTGTCTGGACGCAGAGCAGCTTGAACTGATAACAAGGAGCGTAAAAGAAGCAGTTGGATAACAGACAGATATATGCAAGGACTGAGTTTACAACAACAGCAAAAACTGCAACAGAAGTTGTCACCTGCGCAGATACAGGTGGTGCGGCTGCTGGAGGTTCCATCGTGTGAACTCGGACAGAGGATAAACGACGAACTGCAGGAAAATCCGGCACTGGAAGAGACAGGCGAATACAGCACGCAAGCAGACAATGACCTGAACGACAACAGCTTCGGAGAAGAGAACGGTCAGGAAGACTACAGGAATCCACTACAAAACGAGGATTTTGACTATGACGCTTACGTGCAGGACGATGAGACTCCTGACTACAAACTTCGCCAACTGCCTGGCGGCGAAGATACTATGCCCGACATCCCACTGACTGCTGGAGTAAGTTTTGTGGAACACCTGAAAAGCCAAGTGTATCTGACAAAAATGGACAAGCCCCACCGCCATATAGCCAAGTTCATAATAGGCAACATTGACGATGACGGCTACTTGAGACGCAGCGACGAAGAACTATCGGACGACCTTGCATTCAAAGAAGGACTGGACGTAAAGCCGGAAGAGATAAACGAAATAGTGGCTGAAATACAACGGTTTGACCCGCCAGGAGTAGGAGCAAGAGACCTGCGCGAATGTCTGCTCATACAACTGAGGCAACAGCCACAAAACACAGCGACCGGTACCGCCGAGAGAATAATAGAAACATGTTTTGAGGACTTCGGCAAACGTCATTTCGAAAAAGTGTGCCAGCGGCTCAATATCAGTGACGCAGAGTTGAAACAAGCCATGCAGGAAATAACACGCCTGAACCCAAAGCCAGGCAATGCATGGACGGGAACAGTGTATGACAGACATCAGACAACCGTAATACCCGACTTTTTTGTCGAGAACATGGACGGCGAACTGCGCGTAACGCTTAACACCGGCGACCTGCCGGAATTGCGTGTGAACCGCGAATACAGCAACATGCTGGAAGACTATGCAAAGAACGAAGCCAACCAAACCCCGAAAATGAAAGAGGCGGTCATGTTCGTAAAGCAGAAAATAGACGCGGCACGCTGGTTCATAGATGCCATACAGCAGAGAAACGAGACCCTGATGCGCACCATGACCGCCATAGTGGAAAAGCAGAAAGATTTCTTCACCGAGGGAGAGGACACATACATCAAACCGCTGATTCTGCAAGATATAGCAGACATGACAGGGTATGACGTGAGCACCATTTCCCGCGTGAGCAACTCTAAATACGTGCAGACCGACTTCGGCATATACCCGCTGAAACACTTCTTCTCGGAGAAGATGACCAACACAGAAGGCGAAGAAGTGAGCACACGAGAGATAAAAAAGATACTGCAGGATATACTCGCCGAAGAAGACAAACGCAACCCTTTGACAGACGACCAGATAGTGAGCGCCATGAAAGAGAAAGGCTACCAGATAGCACGGCGCACAATAGCCAAATACAGAGAACAATCAGGCATACCGGTGGCGCGCATGCGCAAAGAAGTATGAACCAACTGCTTAACATCCTATGCAAGGGGCTGAGCCTTGTGCTTTACCCGATGCTTGTCCCGACTTACGGAATGGCACTATTCTGCGCTGCCTTGTCTCGCAGCATATACCCGCTGCCGGCAGGTTATGGAGTGATTGTGTGCACGGCGACACTGGTTTTCACATGCCTTATACCGCTCGGCATGATACTGATGCTGAAAAAACGCGGGGTAATAGACAGCATTTATCTTACAGAACGCTCGCAACGCACGCGCCCATATCTGTACAGCATAGCAGGGTTCGCCGTATGGTGTTTTTTCGCAGGATACACACTTCATGCCCCCTTATACCTGCTATGGACCGCCATCGGCTCCACTGCGGCAATCGCCATTGTGGCGGCAGTGAATATATACTGGAAGATTTCGGCACACCTGTGCGCCATGGGCGGACTGACCGGAGGAATATTGTCATTCGGAATGGCTACAGGTACGTGGCCGACCGTTACACTGGGCGCGACACTGCTGACGAGCCTGTTGCTTATGTTCGCCCGCATCAGGCTCGGCGCACATAGTCCGGAGCAGACCGTTGCAGGCTACATAACAGGACTTGCTTGTACCACCGTCCCTAACCTGATAATATATGCTTAACCTGCTGACTATATATATATGGTTACTTACATGTGCCCCAGGCGAGGAATTGTACGAGCACTACGGACACACAGCACTGCGGGTGCAAGACACGGAACAACACACCGACCTGTGTTTCAACTATGGCACGTTCTCTTTTAACACCGACAATTTCTACTGGAAATTCGTGAAAGGAGACACATGGTACATGCTGAGCGTAGAACCGACGCTGTTTTTTCTGGAAGACTATGTGGAAGAGAAGAGACCTGTGTATATGCAGGAACTGAATCTGACAGACACACAGAAAAAACAGATTGCAGACGCACTGATGGAAAACTACCGCCCCGAGAACTGCGAATACCTGTATAATTTCGTTGAAGACAACTGCTCCACCCGCCCGTTCAGGCTGCTGAAAGAAGTGCTCGGAGACAGTCTGAAATCAACATACAAAGGACATGAAGGAGAGAGTTTCAGGAAGTTTATACGCAGATATACAGGCGAGTACACTGTGATTGACGCACTGATAAACATGATATTCGGAGCACGTGCAGACAAAAAGATGTATGGCGAAGACAGGCTGTTTCTGCCGGAAGAACTGATGTTCTACATGCAGGAAGTAACTTTGGCAGACGGCACCAAACTGATAAAGAAATCAGACATTGCCCCATTTGCAATACGAAAAACACGCTGGTGGGAAAACTGCTTCCTTTATATTGCACTGTTCACCGTATTGATGACATTGACAAGCATTTACGACAGGAAAAGGGGCAAGTTGAGCTGGGGCGTTGATGTCACACTCGGAGTGGTGTATGCACTTGTGCTGGCACTGACCATATTCCTGACCTTCTTCTCAATACATCCGCTTGTAGGCTTCAATTGGCGCTTACTTGTAATACCCGCGATACATCTATGCACAAGACTTATATACATATTGCGCTGACCCTGCTGCTTGGCTGCTTGCTCCCGCTACACTCCACACCGCGACTGACAGTGGTGGTGCTGGTGGACGGCCTGAGGACGGACAATCTGACAATGATGCAGCCTTATTGGCAGGCAGGCGGACTGCGGACACTGACAGAGCATGCACACAGAACTTCAGTCATTCTGGAGCAGGAGGTGTATGGCGGAGCGGAGACCATAGCCACACTGCTGACAGGCGAAACACCAGCTATACACGGCATACCTGCAGACAGTTACTTCTCACGTGCAGACCGCAACATACACCCTGTACTGGAAGACGAAAACGAAACAGGCATAGGCTGCCAACGCAAAATATCACCCAGAAGGCTGTTAGTTCCCTCACTTACAGACAAATTCCGCATCACATACGGAGAAAAAGCGCGGGTTTTCGCCATAGGACAAGACCCGGAAACAACTATAATAATGGCAGGGCATTCGGCCGACGGCTGCTGCTGGTGGGACGGACAAACACGACAATGGGCGACCACCTCCTTTTATAAAAAAGGACTACCTGCAGCTGCAGACGAAGCCAACATAAGCGGCAGAATTGAGGAGACGACAGCCGGCGAATGGCAGCCGCGGATGGACATCAGAATGTATGTAAACCCGACAGCACAGGAAACAAAATCAGGCTTCTCATACAAACTAGACAAGCACCTTGAACGCTCACCGTGGATAAACAAACTCACTATAGAACTGGCACTTGCGATGCAGAAGAAAGAGCAGCTTGGCGAAGACTCAACCCCCGACATGCTGCTTATACAACTGACATCGCGTTCACCCAAATCAACAGGCGACAAAATTTGTTCCGCCGAGCAAGAAGACATGTATCTCGCTTTGAATCAAGACATAGGTTTCCTCATGGAGCAACTCGACAAACGCATCGGAGAAAGCAACATGCAGATTGTTGTCATGGGAGTACCGCGCTTGGGCATGTCAAAAGAGAGTATGGAAAAAACAGGAATGCCCGTACACTCTTTCAACGTGGACAGAGCCGCTGCTCTGACAGGAGCATATCTGATGGCCATATACGGACATGAGAGATGGGTGGACGGCGGGTTCGGTCAATCCATTTTCCTCAACAGACTGCTGATAGAGCAAAAGAAAATGCCGATAGAGACCATACGCCAGCAAGTGGCTGATTTCCTGCTTGATTTTGAAGGAGTGCGTGTCGCACACACACTGCATGAGGCATATTCAGACGACCGCCTGGCAAAGTCGATGAACAAACTCTCGGCAGGAGATGTGGTGTTCATGCTGCAGCCGGGATGGCAACTTACATTCGGCGACAACACAATAATCGACAATGTGATTGACGAAAGAGCCGACATTCCGGTATTCATCATGTCTGGCAAACATAATACTCTGCCGGACAAACAGATAACACCGCAAGAATTTATTTATCTGATAACAAAAAACTAACAATACCATGCTTTTTTACGAAATAAAAATCAACTATCAACGACAGACCGGAGAGGACAATCCCGGTAATGTAAAAGAGACCTATCTTGTTGAAGGACTGAACTGCGCAGATGTAGAAACACGCCTGATGGAGGAGATAAGACCATTCATCTTCGGAGAAGCGGAAGTGCCAAGCTGCAAGAAAATGCAACTCTACGACCTGCTCCCCTCGGCAGAAGGCGACAGATGGTTCAAAGGACGCGTTGAACTCATCACGGTGGAGGACAACGGAAAAGAGAGCCGGAAAGCCGTTTCTATGCTCGTGCAGGCAACAACAATAGACAATGCACTGAAAAACCTGAAACAGCACCTCTCGAATCTTGACTGTGAGATAGTTTCTATTACACGCTCGCCTATCATCGAGGTATTCCGCGCCATATGAGCACTCCGCTGAAAATAGACATACCTGCAACACTGCGCGCAAAAGCACCGCACACATACGTTCCGCCGTTTGTCATCAGGTGGCTGGAAAGAATAGTGCATGTCAAGCAGATGAACCGTTTTCTGGCAGAGCACACCGAAGAACGCGATTTTGAGTTCGCACGAGTGCTTATGCAAGACGAGCTCAAATGCTCCTTTTCAACAGAAGGTACTGACAACATCCCCAAAAGCGATACGCCGCTGCTCTTTGTCAGCAACCATCCGCTCGGAGGACTGGACGGCATCATTCTGGCACTGCTTTTAGGAGAGCAGCGGAACTACAACATCCGCCTGATAGTCAACGATCTGCTGATGAACGTCAAGCCGCTTGCCGGTATATTTGCCCCCGTCAATAAGGTCGGGAAACAAAACAGGGACTATGCCAGGCAATACGAGCAGTTGTGGGAGTCCGGCATGGATATCCTCACTTTCCCTGCCGGCGCATGCTCACGCCTGCAGAAAATAAAGGGCGAAGGCTGGGTTGTACGCGACCTCGAGTGGCAGAAGTCGTTTATCAGACACGCTGTCATGTACAAGAGAGACATTGTCCCCATCTATTTCGACGGCAGGAACTCTTCTTTCTTCTACAAACTGGCTTTGTGGCGCAAGCGCCTGCACATACGCCTCAACATCGAAATGCTATACCTCCCGGACGAGATGTACAAAGCAACAGGCAAACACTTCTCCGTAAAAATAGGAAAACCTATACCTTATACCACTTTTGATGCGTCCAAAAAGCCTGCGGAATGGGCGCAATATGTAAAAGACATTGTTTACAGCCTATGAAAGACATCATACCAAGCGTTGAACGCGAACTGCTGAAAAAGGAACTAACCAAAAAGAGATTCCTACGTCCGACCAACAAAGCGGATAACGAAATCTACGACTTCACCGCCGCCGAAGCCCCTAACCTGATGCGCGAAGTGGCACGTCTGCGCGAACTTAGCTACCGCACCTCAGGAGGCTCCAAAGGCGAAGAATTGGATATGGACGAAGCAGACACCATGTCTCCCAATCCCTATCACCAACTGATAGTCTGGGACCCGCAACACGAAGAGATAGTAGGCGGTTACCGCTACCTCTGCTGCAACAAATGCACTATGAAAGAGGACGGACAACCCAACATCACTTCATCGCACCTGTTCCACTATTCCGAGTATTTTATCCGCAACTATCTCCCCTACACCATCGAACTCGGACGTGCTTTTGTGCAGCCGATGTACCAGAGCCGGGACATGGGTGCAAAAGCCCTGTTCGCCCTTGACAACATCTGGGACGGGATTGGCGCTGTGATGTACAACCATCGCGATGACATCCGCCATTTGATAGGCAAAGTGACTATCTACAGACAGTTCGACGAAGTGTCGCGAAACCTTATTTATGCCTATCTTCGCCGCTACCACAATGATACCAAAGGCCTTTTCAGGCCTTACCAGCCAATAGAGATATCCACTGAAGCACAGGAAATAGCCGATGATATATTCACCGGCTCCGACCCTCTGTTCAATTATCAGATGCTACAGCGCGCAGTGCGGGCAAGAGGCACAGTCATTCCGCCCATGTTCTCTGCTTACCTCAATGTCACCAACAATTTGCAGTACTTCGGCTCCACCGTCAATGACGAGTTGTCGAATGTCTATGAAAGCGGCATCATGGTAAACACCGATGACATCAATCAGGACAAGATTACCCGCTACATAGGTGCATACATGGACTATCTGAAACGCCTCTTTGCCGACCGCAAGAACAGACGTGCCGCCGCTGCCATGAAAAAAGCTAAAAAGTGACTGACATAAGCCGACATATTGCCGATATACGCAAAAACCTGCCAGACAGTGTCAGTTTGCTATGTGTCAGCAAGTTCCAGTCTATCGAAGCCATTCAGGAGGCTTATGATGCCGGTGAACGGGACTTCGGTGAAAGCCGCGTACAGGAACTGCTGGAAAAACACAAAGCACTGCCACAAGATATCCGATGGCACTTTATCGGACACCTGCAGACCAACAAAGTCAAGCAGATTGTGCCCTTTATCCACCTCATACACAGCGTGGACAGCATCCATCTTATGGAGACCATCAACCGCGAAGCTGAAAAAGCGGGACGCACTATCGACGTGCTCCTCGAACTCCATGTGGCGCAAGAAGAGACAAAGACAGGCTTTGCTCCCGACGAACTGCCGCATGACTTCACCGCCTACCAACACCTTAACGTGCGCGGCGTAATGGGGATGGCCACCAACACTGACGACATCAGCGAGATACGCCGCTGCTTCCGCGCTATCAATGCCGCAGGCCGCTCGTTGCCTGTTGCCAATCCCGTTATTTCAATGGGCATGTCAGGCGACTACATGCAAGCCGTCGAAGAAGGCTCCACTATGGTGCGCGTGGGTTCGTCCATTTTCGGCGACAGGCATCCGCAGCCCAAAACTCCACCGACGGTATTATGCTGTCTGCTGCTACTCTTGCTTGCCTGCCTACCGCTCCATGCCAGGACTACAAGAATATACGGATATGTGCTTGACGAGAAGAACGTCGGCATAGAAATGGCAAACGTCTATCTCACTGACGGCATAACAGGCACCACAACCAACCGCAACGGCTACTACTCGCTCTCTGTCCCTATGCAGGACACCGTAATCCTGACGTTCTCCATGCTCGGCTACACCACAATTAGGCAGCAGATATATACCGAACTTGACGTGCTGAATATCAATGTTGTACTCCCAGAAGAGACTGCAGTCTTGCAGGACATTGAAGTACGCGGAATACAGAAACAGACCGACATGATGGAGCGCACCGATGCACAAGTGGTCAGGGTGATGCCTGATGCAACAGGCGGAAGCATTGAAAGTCTGCTCATTACCTTTTCCGGAGTCAGCCAGAACAACGAACTCTCCACGCAATACAACGTCCGCGGCGGCAACTTCGATGAGAACAGCGTCTATGTAAACGGCATAGCCGTGCACCGTCCGTTGCTCATCAGGAGCGGACAGCAGGAAGGCCTCAGTTTCGTTAACCCTAACATGGTAAAGTCGGTTGACTTCTCTGCCGGAGGCTTCAGCGCACAGTACGGCGACAAGATGTCCTCCGTGCTGGATATCACATACAAACGTCCCACCGCTTTCGAGGCTTCGCTCAATGCCAGTCTGCTCGGAGCCAACGCCTACATCGGCTGGGGCGACTCCACGCAGAGCCAGATGCACGGACTGCGCTACAAAACCTCCAAATACATGCTCGGAGCACTGCCCACAAAAGGCAACTACCAACCCGATTTCGTTGATTATCAGACGCAGATGACATGGAATATCAAGCGCCCGTCACCACGAATGGGCCATTGGGACATGAGCCTGCTCGGCAACTTCTCGCTCAACAACTACACTTTCCGCCCCGACTCGGTCAGCGAAGGCTTCGGCACATACACACAGGCGCTGCACAAGACTATCTGGTATGAAGGTCAGGAAAAAGACCGCTTCACCACCGCTTTTGCCGCACTTAATGCACACGGCAAATACCACCTCGCCGCATCATCGGCTCTTGACATAGGCTTCACCATCAACGGCTTTTACACCAACGAGCAAGAGACTTTCGACATCCTCGGCGAATACGTCCTCTCCGCTCAGGCCATGAACACTACCACACAAAACATCACACGCCCGGGCGAAACGCAACTCAATCCTGACAACGAGAACTCCGTTCTCGGCACAGGAGTCAGCCATGAGCACGCACGCAACAAACTGCAGGCAGGAGTCGTTACGCTCGCGCACAACGGCTCATGGCAGAAAAGCAGAAACATTCTCTCATGGGGGCTGCAGGCACAAGGCGAAATCATAAGCGACCGTATCAGCGAGTGGGAGTGGCGCGATTCAGCGGGCTACAGTATACCAAACGACAACAAGAACATGCAGCTTTTCTACACCCTGAAAGGCGAAAGCAGAATGCAAAGCGCACGTATAGAGGCATATATGCACGACACCTACAAGTGGTCCACCTCTGCGGGCAATGTCATTCTCAATGCCGGTGCAAGACTCAACTGGTGGTCACTCACCAACGAGGTTCTGGTCTCCCCACGCGCAAGCGTCGCTTGGCTGCCGGGTTGGAAACGCGATTTCACATTCCGCTTTGCCACCGGACTCTATTACCAGACTCCCTTCTACAAGGAGTTGCGCGACACCATCACCGAAAACGGAGTCACACGCACGCGCATCAACACCGACCTCAAGTCGCAGCGCTCTGTCCACGCCGTTCTCGGAGCGGACTACTATTTCCGCGCATGGGGCAGGCCGTTCAAGTTTACCACCGAACTCTATGCCAAGTACATCGACCGCATGATAAGTTACACCGTCGATAATGTACGTGTCAGATATTCAGGCCGTAACGACAGCCACGGCTACACCATCGGAGCCGACCTCAAGCTCTATGGCGAACTGGTGCCGGGGGTCGATTCGTGGGTCAGCCTCTCGCTCATGCGCAGCCGCATGCGTCTTGACGACGATGTGCACAACCTCGGCTGGTTCCCCATGCCGCAGGAGCAGCGATGGGCTGTAACCTTCTTTTTCCAGGACTATATACCTAAGTTGCCGCAATACCGCCTCCACTTGAAGTTTATCTTCAGCGAGGGGCTCCCCTTCGGCTATCCGCGCAGTGACCGGATGCGCTATCTCGGCCGCTTGTCGGCCTACAAGCGCATTGACATAGGTGCAAGCCGCACTTTCTCCGCCTCCACCGACCGCTTCATGCGCCGCGAAAGCGCACGGCATGTCGCCGCATGGAGCATCTATTTTGAGGTTTTCAACGTCGTCGGATGGAAGAACGTCAATAGTTATTACTGGATCAGTGCCGCTGACGGGAGCAGGTGGGCAAGCCCCAATTATCTGACAGGCCGCATGTACAACCTACGCCTCTCTGTTGACCTTAAATAACACTCCTTATATGAATGTTAAAAAAGAAACCCCGATGATGGAGCAGTTCCGCAAAATCAAGGAACAATATCCTGATGCCATGCTCCTTTTCCGCTGCGGCGATTTCTACGAAACTTATGCCGAAGATGCCGTCAAAGCTGCCAAAGTGCTCAACATCACGCTCACACACCGCAACAACGGAGCCGGCGGAACTGCAGCAACTGAGATGGCGGGGTTTCCTTTTCATGCTCTTGACACTTATCTGCCCAAACTGGTGCGGGCCGGAATGCGTGTCGCCATCTGCGACCAGCTCGAAGACCCCAAGCTGACAAAGAAACTCGTCAAACGGGGAGTCACCGAACTTGTCACTCCCGGACTCAGTTATTCAGACACCACATTGGCCTCCACAGAAAACAATTTCGTAGCCTGCATACATTTCCCTGCGGCCCGCAAAAGTACTGACAATCAGCTCGGAATAGCCTTCCTTGATATCTCCACCGGCGAGTTCCTTGCCGCCGAAGGCAATCCTGAGCACCTGCAGAAACTGCTCTCCTCCTTCGCCCCGAAAGAAGTACTCTTCCTGCGCGACAGAAAAAAGGACTTTGAAGAACTGTTCGGCACCGGCTTCTTCACCTTCTGCCTTGAGGACTGGATGCTCACTGCCGATGCGGCCAACGACCGACTGACAAGGCAGTTCCAGACGCGCGACCTGAAAGGCTTCGGCATGGAGCACTTGCCCAACGCCGTTATTGCGGCCGGGGGCATACTCCATTATCTTGACATCACGCAGCACCTGCAGACTGCCCATATCAACCACCTCAGCCGCATCGAAGAAGACCGCTATGTGTGGCTCGACCGCTTCACTGTCCGCAACCTCGAACTTTTCGGCGGACAACGCGACAACGGGCAGACGCTGCTCTCAGTCCTCGACCATACTCTCACCCCGATGGGCGCAAGGATGCTGCGCAGGTGGGTCGCTCTGCCGCTTAAAGAAGTACGCCCTATCAAGAACCGCCAGCAAGTGGTCTCCTTCTTCGTCCAGCACCCTGACAAACGCGACGAGATAAGGAAAGAACTCTCACATATTCAAGACCTTGAACGCATCGTCAGCAAAATATCCACCGGCCGTATCGGGCCGCGCGAAATGGTTCAGCTCGGCACTGCCCTCAACGCGCTCGCACCCATACGCTCGATGTTTGCTGATGAGGGTAGCCCGGCTTTCATGCAGACGCTTGCCAACCAGATAACTCTCCACGAGGACATGGCACAGCGCATCAACGCCACCATCGTCCCCAACCCGCCGCTGGCGCAAGGCAAGCCTAACACCATCGCCTCCGGGGTGGATGAAGAGCTCGACCGCCTGCGCAGCCTGCAGAACGACAGCAAAACCTATCTGCTCAACCTACAGCAGCGCGAGTGTGCCGCCACTGGCATCCAGAGCCTCAAAATAGGCTTCAACAACGTCTTCGGCTACTACCTTGAGGTCCGCAACACCTACCGCGACCTCGTCCCCCCCGACTGGATACGCAAGCAGACACTCGTCAGTGCAGAGAGATACATCACACCCGAACTCAAAGACTACGAGCAGCAGATACTCACTGCCGACGAACAGATACAGATTATAGAGAACCGCCTGTACAACAACCTTATGCTGGCTCTCGCCGAACACGTGCCTTCTCTGCAGCAGAACGCTGCGGTGCTCGCACAAATCGACTGCCTGCTCTCTTTCGCCGTCGCCGCAACCGAGTACTGCTATAACTGCCCCGACATCAACGACTCGCTCGTCCTTGACATCAAAAAAGGCAGACATCCTGTCATTGAACGCCACCTCCCCACCGGCGAGCAGTATGTCCCCAACGACATCATGCTCGACAATAACTCGCAGCAGATTATCATGCTCACAGGCCCCAACATGGCGGGTAAATCCGCTCTCCTGCGCCAGACGGCACTCATCGTCCTCATGGCGCAAATGGGCTCTTTCGTACCTGCGGCCGCTGCCTCTGTCGGAATCATCGACAAGGTGTTCACACGCGTCGGAGCAAGCGACAATCTCGCACAGGGCGAAAGCACTTTCATGGTCGAAATGAGCGAGGCGGCAAGCATTATCAACAACCTCAGCGAGCGCTCACTCGTCCTCTTCGACGAACTCGGACGGGGCACTTCCACATACGACGGCATCAGCATCGCATGGGCTATTGTCGAACACCTACACGAGAACCTGTGCCACCCCAAGACTCTCTTTGCCACCCACTACCACGAACTCAACGAGATGGAGAGCTCCTTCAAACGTATTCGCAACTACAATGTCTCGGTCCGCGAAGTGGACGGCAAGGTCATCTTCCTCCGCAAACTCGCACGAGGCGGCTCCGAGCACAGCTTCGGCATACATGTTGCCAAACTCGCAGGCATGCCGCCATCCATCGTCAAACGCGCCGACAATATCCTCAAAGACCTTGAAGGCGACCGCAAAAAAGGCTCCGTTCTCTCCGATGTCAGTGCCACTGCCTCGCGCCGCGACGGACTGCAGCTCAGCATCTTCCAGCTTGATGACCCTGTGCTTGAGCAGGTGCGCGACGAAGTACGGGCTCTCGACATCAACTCGCTCACTCCGCTCGAAGCACTCAACCGCCTGTCAGACATCAAACGACTCGTCGGAGGATAGCGCAACTTGTTCTCTTTCGGACTCTTGCTATGCCTTTGCGCTGTCAATCCCGAAAGCAACTCGAAAGTTTTTACAGTCCGTTGTCGGTCTGCGGAGCGTCAAGCTGTGTCAGTCTGCGGGAAAGAGTTTCCTGCGGCAGGCGAGAGCGAGACTGTGCAAAGCGTCGAGTTTGCGCCTGGCAGAGCCTTCTTCGTCACGCAGAGAAGGATAAAGACGCTCCAGGGCAAGGCCTATCTTCTCCGCCTCCTGCAACGCATTCAGGGCATCTCCGTCTGCTCCGCGGGAGTTCTCTGCAGCCGCTGTTGCATACTCAAGGCGCAGTGCCATCACATCGGCGGCACACCAGAACATGCACAAAGTGGTGTAATGACCGTGATAGGCGGCATAGCGCTTGCGTATCAGGTTATAAGCCTCTTCCACCCTGCCCTCGCGGCGCATAGCGAATATGTCTTTCACACTCGGTTCTTCCATGTCACACTGCTGTTGCTAAAGTTCTACATAACTGCGCCTACACCTCTACAAATCTGCTGCCAGCACCGCCCACAAATCGCTGTCGGGCACAGGTGCTGTAAGCGATACAGGCTCTTTGGAGACGGGGTGCACAAACTCTATCTTCCTTGCATGCAGGCAGATACCGCCGTCCGGATTGCTGCGGTGAGCGCCATACTTCAAGTCCCCCTTCACAGGACATCCGAGAGCCGCAAGCTGGCAGCGTATCTGATGATGACGGCCCGTAAGCAACTGTACTTCAAGCAGCGAGTACCGCTCCCCGCGCTTCAGCGTCCTGTATTCGAGCACTGCCAGTTTGGCTTCTTTGTGCTTTTTGGCAGTGTCCGGCGAAACTATGTAACTTTTGTTCTGTTTCTCGTTTTTCTCTATGTAGTTCTCCAGCCTTGCCTGCTCCATCGGCGGCACTCCCTGCACTATAGCCCAATATGTCTTGTGCATCTGCTCATGCGATTTGAACATCTCGTTGAGCCTTGCCAGTGCTTTTGATGTGCGTGCAAAAAGCACAATGCCGCTTGTCGGGCGGTCAAGGCGGTGCGGGAGTCCGAGGAAGACCTCCCCCGGCTTGTTGTACTTGTGCTTGATGTAGTCTTTCACCGTGTCAAGCAGTGGTGTGTCGCCTGTTTTGTCGCCCTGCACTATCTCGTTGCAGGTTTTGCTGACGGCTATGATGTGATTGTCTTCGTATATGACGGTCATACAGCGGGAGTATTGTTTATCCATTCAAAACGCTCTGCCAGAGCTTTCTCTTTTTCAGCCAGTCTTTCCTTAAAGAGCAGCCACTCGCTGCTGTCGGGCTTGAGTGGGCGGTGCTGCCTGTCGAGCCAGAGCCGGTGCAACTCGCGCATGTCCGCCCTTGTGTCCCCGCTGCACAGGAAGGTGTCGGCAAAGCGCTCCCATATATATTCTACGGCAGTGTCCGAGGGGTGCATCATATCGGCGGCGTAGAAGCGGTAGTCGCGCAGTTCGTCAAGCAGTATTTCGTAAGCGGGGAAATAGAACGCCCGCTCCGGATAGCGTGCCGCTATCTCGTCCACCGCCTGCAGCAGCACGGCTTTTGATAGCTGGTTGCCGTGCAGCCCGTCCTTGAGATGGCGTATCGGGGATACGGTGAAGACAAAGCGTTTGCCGCCGTATTGCTCCAGCACAGGGCACCACAGGTCCACTATCTCGCTGACAGTGAGGCGGAGACGGACAAAGTCGGTTGCAGGCCGCTTCATGCAGTTGTCCACCACTGCGTCCAGCATCCTGCCGCGCAAAGCAGCGTCAATAGGGGGCTGACCGTCGTTCTGCCGTCGGCCGACCGTCGGCTGACTGTCGGTAAAGGCACGGCATTCACAGTACACCCATGCAGTGCCGAAAGTGATAAAGACCACATCCGCCTGCCTGAAGAAAGGCGAAGATACATGGTGCGCTATGGAGACGGGGTTGTACAAAGTGCCGGTCGGATTGACCGTAACGCGGAAGTAATACTCTTTGAGCTTGCGTGCCATGTTGTCGGAGAAACAGGAGCCGAGCAAGAGAATATTGTCGCTGTAGCTTATCTGCCAGGGACAGGGCTTATTTTCAACAAAAGTCTGTAACTGCATAAAACGAAGAGTTATCAAAGAGTTCAGTCATAGCGCATTACGCGCGCAGGTGACACTTGTGCCGCTACTGTCGAAGGGGCAATCATAACCAGCACCGAAACGGCGGCTATACCCAGATTGAGCAGCAAAAGCCAGCCGACAGGGAAAGCGACAGGCACAAAATCGACATAGTAGGTGGCGGCATCGAGAGGCAGAATGTGCGTCCAATACTGCAGAGCGGCAATGCCGAAACCGAGCAGATTGCCCAGCAGCATCCCCCTGCCGACGAGCATGGAGGACTCGATGACAAAAATGCCGCGCACAAAGCGGTTGCTTGCCCCGAGAGCCTTGAGCACGCCGATGAGACTGACGCTGTCAAGAATAAGAATAATCAGCCCCGACACGATGTTGAAGCCGGCCACACAGAGCATGAGAATGATGATGATGACGACGTTCATGTCAAGCAAATCGAGCCACGCAAATATCTGCGGATTAAGCTGTTCGAGAGTCTGCGAATAGAGTCCGCCGCCGCTGTCGTCAAGGTGGTTGGCAGTGGCAAACCAGACAAGGTCGGCTGTCTCGTCAAGGCGGCGCACATTGTCGAGCCTTACTTCAATGCCTGATACCTGTTCCTCCGCCCAGCCGTTGAGCCTGCGGATGACTTCGGGGGTGCACCATGCTATCTGCCTGTCGGCCTCGCTGAAGCCGGTGGAGTAAAGTCCGCAAATACGCATTTTCCGCACCCGCACCTCTTCGCCCACAAAATAGCACCAGACCACATCGCCCGTGTCAAGGCGCAAAGCCCTGCTCTGCCAGACGGAGAGAAGCACCTCGCCGGGCGTTTCGGGCATGTGCCCCGTACGCAGTTGCTGCGCGAAGAGCTCGGGTCTGCCGGTGGCCTTCAGCACTATACCCTGAAAACTGTCGTCGGTCTTTATTATCCCTGGCTTGGTGAGGAAAGTGTTCACCGAAGCGACATGCGGCAGTTCGGCAAGCCTGCCGAGCAAAGTGTCGGTGACGGAGACGGGCGACATCTCGAAGGTGTTGTTGTTCTCGAAACTGGTCACCTGTATATGCGCCCCGACACACGCCACCTTGTCAGTGACGGTGCGCTTGAAGCCGACAACGACACAGACGGTCAGTATCATTACCGCCACGCCCGTGACAATACCCGCCAAAGCGACACGCACTGCAGGGCGCGACGAGCGGCTGCGCCCCGACTCGTCGGAATACAATCTCTGCGCTATGAAAAATCCGGCTCTCATTTTGTCAGCAACGAGTGCTCTGGTTGGCACAATTTTTGTTATTTTTATATGGTTGCGCGACATATCTGCCACGCCTTTCTGTTTATGAAAAAAGCATTTATATCTTTGTTTTTCCTTGTGTGCCTTGTGCCTTTAGCCTCGGCACAGCACCCCGATGCCCCTCAACGCACCCCCGAAGAGACTGCCGAAAAGCAGACCTCGAAGCTCATGCGCGAACTTAACATCACCGACAGCGTGCAGCTTGACACCCTCTACCGCATGCACCTCAAGTATGCCCGTATGCGGGTCAAGAGCAACACGCGCCGCGAGGACCTGGAGCGCCTTATCAGCATGACGGAAGAGCTGAAAGGCATACTCACCGAGGAGCAGTTCAACCGCTTTATGAACAAGCAGACCGACCGCTCTCCGCGGATGCAGCAGCCTGCCGTTGGCCCGATGCCGCAGCGTCATCCGGACACCCGCAGCGGTGCCACCACCCGCCAGCCTCAATCAGACCAAGCACCGCATTGACCGCCGCCGCACTCAGTGCACCCGTTGCCAGTCCGCCGATAATGTCGCCGGGGTAATGCACGCCGAGGTACATGCGGCTGTAGCAATTGGCAGCCACCCACAGCATCAAACCTCCCCACACGGCCGCCTTGCGGCTGACCGTATCTTTGTTCAACTCTTTCAGCCTGCGCACATACGCGAGGCAGAAGAGCAGTGCACATGCCATCGTGTTGGCAGCATGGCTGCTAACGAAGCCGTAAGAGCCTCCTTTATAGCCGTTTACTATATGCAGCATGCCCTCTAACGCAGGCTCGTGCGTCGGTCGCGGACGGCACACAAGGTGCTTTATCACGCCCGACGACAAGTAGTCGGCCATCCCTGCTGCTATCCCCGCACACGCCACCACCACGAGTGCGCGCCTCCAGCCGAAACGCCACACAATCAGCGCGATAAGTAGTGCATAGAGAGGCAGCCATGTCAGTTTGCCGCTGATGGTCCACATAAGCGTGTCCGCCCATGCAGAGTGCCAGCCGTTGATGGCAAGCAGCCACGATTGGTCTATTTCAATCAGCCTCTCCAGCATACTCAACCATCACTCGTTCAGCAAAATAGCAGTGTGGCACGCCACCACTCCGGCGGTCTCTGTCCGCAGCCTTGAGTTGCCGAGGCTGACCGGCACGAAGCCGCAGTCAAGAGCCAGCTGCACCTCTTCTTCGGAGAAGTCGCCCTCCGGTCCGATAAGCACCAGCACGTCCTCGCCGCGACGGACCACGTCTTTCAGCAGGCGCTTGTCGTCCTTGTAACAATGTGCTATACAGCGTATTGACTCCTTTGCACCGCGCACGAAAGCAGCGAAGTCCGTCATGTCGTTCAGCCTGGGCAGATAGGGGGTCAGGCTCTGTTTGGCGGCGCTCAGCACTATCTTCTCCAGCCTGTCTGTGCGCACCTGCCGGCGCTCCGAATAGCGGCATGAGAGCAGGGTTATCTCGTCCACGCCTATCTCCGTGCACTTCTCAGCCATCCACTCCAGCCGCTCAATGTTCTTGGTCGGGGCGATGGCTATGTGCAGGCGGAAGTTGTGGCTCCGCTGCTGCCGCTCGGCATGTATGACCTCAAAAGCGCAGTGCCTGGGGTGCGGGTTGGTGATGCGTGCGGTGTATGTGGTGCCGCGCCCGTCGGTGAGCAGAATCTCGTCGCCAGCCGCGTAGCGCAACACGCGCACGCAATGCCCCGACTCCTCCTCCGACAGCTCCTGCCTGGTCTCTATGTCCGGTGTGTAGAACAAATACATATCTCTCTATAGTTCACTCTCTTTCAGCCGCTCTGCGTTTTCGGCGACGGTGAGCGCGTCAATCACCCCCTGTATGTCGCCGTCCATGAAGGCGGCAAGGTTATAGACGGTGTAGCCTATCCTGTGGTCGGTGATGCGCCCCTGCGGATAGTTGTAGGTGCGTATTTTCGCACTGCGGTCGCCTGTGCTGACCATGGTCTTGCGCCGCGCGGCTATGTCATCAACGTACTTCTGGTGCTCCTTGTCATATATTTGCGTGCGCAGGCGCGCGAGGGCGCGTTCTTTGTTCTTGGGCTGGTCGCGCGTCTCGGTGCACTCTATCAGTATTTCCTGCACCTCGCCCGTGACGGGGTTCTTCCAGTTGTAGCGCAGGCGCACTCCCGACTCCACCTTGTTCACGTTCTGCCCTCCTGCGCCGCCGCTGCGGAATGTCTCCCAGCGTATCTCCCCCTCGTTGATGTGCACCTCGAACTCGTCAGCCTCCGGCAGCACCGCCACTGTGGCGGCGGAGGTATGCACGCGCCCCTGTGTCTCGGTGGCAGGCACACGCTGAACGCGGTGCACACCGCTCTCATACTTCAGCGTGCCGTAAACCTGCTGCCCTGTAACACTGAATATTATCTCCTTGAAACCGCCTGCCGCGCCCTCCGAAAACGACGACACGCTGTATTTGAACCCCTTTGTCTCGAAGTACTTGGTGTACATGCGGAAGAGGTCGCCCGCGAACAAGGCTGCCTCGTCGCCGCCCGTGCCGCCGCGTATTTCCATTACCACGTTCTTGCCGTCCTCGGGGTCCTGCGGCAGGAGCAGCAGTTTTATCTCCTGCTCCATTGCCGGCATTTGCGGCTCCAGTTCGTCAATCTCCGCCCGTGCCATCTCTTTCAGCTCCGCGTCCTGCTCCGTGCGCAGCATCTGCTTCGCATCGTCAAGGTTCTTGCGGGCGGTGCGGTAGCGTCTTGCCGCCTCCAGCACGCGCTCCAGCTCGTGGTACTCCCTGTTGAGACGCACAAACCGCGCCTGGTCGGCTATCACGGCAGGGTCGGTGATGAACAGCGACACTTCGTGGAACTTGGCTTCAAGGCCTTCTATTTTCTCTAATATATCCATATCTCTCTCGCGGTGCTTTCTACCGACACACTACCGTATCACTACCGTGTCACGCGCTGTCGTTTCCGGCTCTCCAGCACATTCTGCAGCAGCACGGCTATCAGCATCGGACCTATCCCCCCGGGCACAGGCGACAGCCATGCCGCCTTCCGCCTCACGCTCTCCACGTCCGCGTCGCCCACTATGCGGTAGCCTTTCTCCGCTGCGGGGTCGTCTATGCGCGTAAAGCCCATGTCTATCACTATCGCGCCTTCGGGCACCATCTCTCCCGTCAGCGAGCCGGGGATGTTACGCTCTGTCACCACCACCTCGCGCCCTTCTTTGTCCACGCCCGACCTGTGCAGCAGTTCCTCCACCGAGCGCTTCTCCACCGTCCTGTCCACGTCCTTGCGACTGTCGATGGCTGCCGTCACGCGCTTTGCGTCCATCTGCGCCGGCAGCGGCAGTTGCACCACTATCCCGTCCACTGTCTCGTCCGCGTTCAGCCGCTCCACCTCGCGCAGCACATCGGCGGTGCCGGCGGTGCCGCATATACGCACGCACTCCGCCTCTATCCCCGCCTCGCCTGCCGCGCGGAGCTTGTTGCCCACATAGATTTCGCTTGCCGGATTGTCCCCTGCCAGCACTATCACCAGACGCGGCGCACGCTGTCCTGCTGTGCGCAGGGCCTCCGTCGCTGCGCGCACCTCCGCGCGCACCTGTGCGGCAATAGTCTTTCCGTCAAGCAGTTGCATACTTATCTGCGGCGCATCTGCTGCACTTTTTTCATCATCTTGCTCATCTGCTCGAACTGCTTGAGGAAGCGGTTCACCTCCACTATGGTCGTGCCCGAGCCGCGTGCTATCCTCTCTTTGCGGCTGCCGTTAAGCAGTGCGGGGTTGCTGCGCTCGGCGGGGGTCATCGAGCTGATGATTGCCTCCACGGGCTTGAAGGCGTCGTCGCTTATCTCCACTCCTTTCAGAGCCTTGTCCATGCCGGGAATCATGCCCATAAGGTCCTTCATCGACCCCATCTTCTTTATCTGGTTCAGCTGGGCGATGAAGTCGTTGAAGTCAAACTGGTTCTTGGCTATCTTCTTCGAGATGCGCCGCGCCTCCGCCTCGTCATACTGCTCTTGCGCGCGCTCCACAAGGCTCACCACGTCACCCATGCCCAGTATGCGGTCTGCCATGCGCGACGGGTGGAACACATCCAGCGCCTCCGGCTTTTCACCTGTGCCTATGAACTTTATCGGCTTGTCCACCACGCTGCGTATCGACAGAGCCGCACCGCCGCGGGCGTCGCCGTCGAGCTTGGTCAGTATCACGCCGTCGAAGTCGAGGCGGTCGTTGAACTCCTTCGCCGTGTTCACCGCGTCCTGGCCGGTCATTGCGTCCACAACGAACAGCGTCTCCTGCGGCTCTATAGCCTCTTTTATGGCGGCTATCTCCTGCATCATCTGCTCGTCTATCGCCAGGCGGCCTGCCGTATCCACTATCAGCACGTCATAGCCGTATGTACGGGCCTCTTTTACAGCGTCTTTCGCTTTCTTCACAGGGTCTTTCTCCCCCTCTGCGTCATACACTTTTGCGCCCACCTGCTCGCCCAGCACGCGCAACTGCTCTATGGCGGCGGGGCGGTACACGTCGCAGGCCGCCAGCATTACTTTCTTGCCTTTGCGCTGCTTCAGGTAGTGGGCGAGTTTGGCGGCGTGCGTCGTCTTGCCCGAGCCCTGCAGACCCGCCATCAGTATTATCGCCGGACTGCCTTTCAGGTTGATGTCAGCCGTCTCGCCGCCCATGAGTTCGGCAAGCTCGTCGTGGGTTATCTTCACCATCAGCTGCCCGGGACGCACGCTTGTCAGCACCTGCTGCCCGAGGGCTTTTTCCTTAACGCGGTCGGTGAACTGCTTGGCGGTCTTGTAGTTTACGTCTGCCTCAAGCATGGCTTTGCGGATGTCCTTAACCGTCTCCGCAACATTGATTTCCGTAATGCGCCCTTCGCCTTTCAGTATCTTGAAACTGCGCTCTAATCTTTCACTTAAATTGTCAAACATAGTATGCCATATTAAAATCGGCGGCAAAGTTACACAATATTTCCGACATACGCAAACCTATTTTCATTTTCTGCAATAAGATTTGCAAGAATGCAAAAAAAGCAGTAACTTTGCAGGCGGATTTCAATACATGCCTGCACAACAACAAACAAACTATATGAAAAAGATTCTCCTTTTCTGGGCGGCTGCGCTGCTCATCTTGTCAGCGGGGTGCTCCCGCAAGTGTGAAAACGACGGCACGGCGGCTTATGCGCCCGTAGGCGGACGCATACAGACCCCCTGGGCGGAGTCTGTCAGCGCAGACCTTGACGCGCGCGGCAACCTCGCCCCCGACCGCTTCGGCTATCCCCGCATGCAGATGCAGCGCGCCGAGTGGCAGTGCCTCAACGGCCTCTGGGACTGGCAGGTCGTCGCCCGCGGCTGCACCCCTGTCTGGGGCGAAACAGGCGCGCAGGGGAAGATTCTCGTCCCCTACCCCGTTGAGTCTTCGCTCTCAGGCGTGGGCCGCACCGTCTCGCCCGATGAAGAGCTGTGGTACTCACGCACTTTCACTCTCCCCCGCACATGGGCTGGCAGAAGCGTCATCCTCCATTTCGGTGCTGTGGACTGGCAGGCCGAGGTCTATGTAAACGGCTGTCTTGCCGCCTCGCACAAAGGAGGTTACACGCCCTTCTCTGCCGACATCACTCCTTTCCTCAACCGCCGCGGAGGGGCTGCGCAGCAACTTGTCGTCCGCGTCTGGGACCCCACCGATGCCGGCTATCAGCCTTGCGGAAAGCAGGTTAACCGCCCGCGCAGCATCTGGTACACCGCCGTCACAGGCATCTGGCAGACGGTCTGGCTCGAGCCCGTAAACACCCGCAACCACATCAGCAGCCTCGCACTCACGCCTGACATCGACAACGGCGTTCTCCGCCTGACAGCCTTCACTGCCGCCGGAGAAGGTGCCGTCGAAGCCGCTGTTTATGACAACGGCAGAAAAGTCGCATGTGCCGAAGGCGCGGCAGACTCCCAGCTGGTCCTGAAGATGGAGGACATGCACCTCTGGACACCCGACGACCCCTTCCTCTATGACGTGCGCGTTACACTGCGCGACGGCCGCCACACACTCGACCGCGTCACATCCTATGCCGCAATGCGCAAGATTAGCCGCGCCAAAGACTGCAACGGCATCTGGCGCATGCAGCTCAACAACTGCGACCTCTTCCAGTTCGGCCCGCTTGACCAGGGCTGGTGGCCCGACGGACTCTACACCGCACCATCCGACGAGGCGCTCGCTTTCGACATACAGAAGACCAAAGACCTCGGCTTCAACATGATACGCAAGCATGTCAAGGTCGAGCCCGACCGCTGGTACTGGCACTGCGACCGCCTCGGCATGCTCGTCTGGCAGGACATGCCCTCGGGCGACCTCGGCAACGTCTGGGAGCCACGCCGCTTCAACGGAGGCACCGACCGCGAGCGCACTGCCGAAAGCCGCGACAACTACTGCCGCGAGTGGCGCGAGGTCATCGACATGCTCCGCTCCCACCCCTCAGTCGTCGTCTGGGTGCCGTTCAACGAAGCATGGGGACAGTTCGGCACAGAGGAGGTCGTCGCCTGGACGCAGCAATACGACCCATCACGGCTGGTCAATCCCGCTTCCGGGGGCAACCACCGCGACTGCGGAGATATTCTCGACCTACACAACTACCCCCACCCCGACATGTATCTCTTCGACACAGCACGTGTCAATGTCCTCGGCGAGTACGGGGGCATAGGATGGCCCGTGGAGGGGCACCTCTGGTGGAACAACCGCAACTGGGGATACATCCGCTTCACTTCCTCCGAAGAGGTCACGGCGGAATATGTCAAATATGCAAAACAACTTGAAGAACTTGTCCGCAAAGGCTTTGCCGCTGCCGTCTATACGCAGACAACTGACGTGGAGGGCGAAGTCAACGGACTTATGACTTACGACCGCAAAATGATTAAAATGGATGAACAGCAGGTGCGCGAGGCCAACCTCTCCGTCCGCGCAGCAGGTTCCTGCAAAGCTCAAGAGGGGACTTTGTCAGCCGCACCTTTCGAGGCGGACGTGCAGGGCAGACGCACACATCTCTACACTCTGCGCAACAACAACGGCATGACCGTACAAGTCACCAACTTCGGGGCGCGCATCGTCTCCGTCCTCGTCCCTGACCGCGACGGCAACATGCGCGACGTGGTCCTCGGCTTCGACAATATACGCGACTATCAGTCTGTCCCCTCCGACTTCGGCGCATGCATAGGACGCTATGCCAACCGCATACGCGGCGGGCATCTCGAGATTGACGGCAACGAGTATCAGCTCCCGCAGAACAACTTCACACACACACTCCACGGCGGCCCCGAAGGCTGGCAGTACCGCGTCTATGACGCACAGCAGATTGACGCACGCACCCTACGCCTCACACTCGTCTCGCAGGACGGCGACAGCAACTTCCCCGGCAAAGTCATTGCCGGTTGCACCTACACACTCGAGGACGGCAACACGCTGCGCATCGACTATTTCGGCTCCACAGACGCGCCCACGGTCCTCAACATGACCAACCACGCATATTTCAACCTCTCCGGCGACGGCACCAAGCCTGTCACCGACCACCTACTCTGGCTCAATGCGCGCCACTTCACGCCCGTGGACGACACCTTTATCCCCACAGGCATGATTGCCGACATTCCAGCAGGAACGCCTTTCGACTTCTTCTCCGCTCCCAAAGCCATAGGGCGGGACATCAACGCTGACGACCTGCAGCTACGCAACGGCCGCGGATACGACCACAACTTCGTCCTCGACGGCGCATCGCTCGACGGCACACCCGACCGCCATCTCCTGCAGCGGGTGCGCGCGGCTGAACTCTTCTGCCCCGCCACAGGCATCTCCCTCACTGTGGAGACCGACCAGCCCGGACTGCAAGTCTATACCGGCAACTTCCTCGACGGCACCGTCCGAGGCAAACGCGGCGAGCTCTACGGACTCCGCACAGCAGTCTGCCTTGAGACCCAGCGTTTCCCCGACACACCCAACCACCCAGAGTGGCCTTCAGCCACACTCCGCCCGGGCGAGCGTTACCGCACAACCACCATCTTCCGCTTCGGCCTGAAATGACCCTCGCCGCAGCCGGAATCAGCATCCCGTAATGCCTGAACCCGCATCCCGTAATGCCTGAACCCGCATCCCGTAATGCCTGAACCCGCATCCCGTAATGCCGGAATCCGCATCCCCCAATGCCGGAATCCGCATCCCGTAATGCCTGAATCCGCCGCCCGCAATGCCTGTACCGCCCCCTCGCCGTGCCCTTACTCTGTCAATAGCGTAATGCCTCCGTATCAATTACGGCAAAAAGACGGCAAAAGGACGGCAAAAAGACGGCAAAAAGACGGGACAATAACGAAACAAAAACGAAACAAAAACGAAATACTACCATGACAGACTTTGAATCTTTGTGCCGCTCAAGGCGCTCTATCCGCAAATACAAAGACACGCCCGTTGAGCGTGAGAAAATCGACACCATGCTCCGCTGCGCGCTCATGTCGCCCTCCTCCAAACGCTGCAACCCGTGGGAGTTCTATGTCCTGCAGGACACTGCCCTAATTCGCCGAATGGCCGAATGCAAGACCTACGGCGCGCAGATGATGCTCACCGCTCAGGCTGCCGTCGTCGTGGCGGTCGATGCCTCGCTCACCGACACATGGCAGGCCGACGGAGCCATTGCCGCCGAGCATCTGCTCCTTGCCGCTGAAGACCTCGGTCTCGGCGCGTGCTGGTGTCAGGTCTATGGTCGCGACAATGCCGAAGACCTCGTCCGCCGGATAGCAGACATCCCTTCGTCCCTCAATGTCCTCTGTGTCATCTCCCTCGGCTATAAGGACGAGGAGCGCCGCCCCTACGACACCGACAAACTACTCTACTCCAAAATCCACGGCTGACCCGCAATAAACCCGCAATAAACTTTGGATTTTTGCACTTTTCGCCCCCTGATAACTTTGGATTTTTGCAAAAAAAGCTCGTAACTCTTTGATATTTCGAAAATAAGCATTACCTTTGCAGCATCTTACAAAAAACCGCACAAAAACAACGCAATGAACAAAGATATTTTATCTGATATCAGGCGGTTGGGCAGACAAGTTATTCCTGCCGGCGGACACCTGTGGTTATTCGGCTCTCGGGCAAGAGGGGACAACAGGCCGGAGTCTGATTGGGATTTGCTGATTATTGTTGACAAAGACAAACTGACACAAGCTGACTACGATAGTATTACATATCCGTTTACGGAACTCGGTTGGACGCTGAATGAGCAGATAAACCCGATTATGTACACACGTGATAATTGGGAAAAGAACAACTTCACACCATTTTATCATAACGTCCGTCAGGACGGCATACTACTGCAATGAGCTTAAGTGAACAAGAAAAAGAAACATTAACTGCACTGCATAGGAGGAAGAAGTGAACGAATTATCACAACCTGCACATGGCTTGCTATCGGTTGTCAAAGACTTGATAAAAAAATAAGGCTATGAGAAAATTAAGTGTTATTATAATATGCTTGTGCCTCACTCTGTCTGCCTTTGCGCAGAATGTCACCAATGTCACGGCACGGCAGGCGGGGAACACCGTCGAAGTCACCTATAATCTTGACAAGGCAACCACGGTGTCGCTCCTCCTCTCTGCTGACGGAGGGCAGACCTACAACCTACACCCCAAATCCGTAACAGGCGACATTGGCAGCGTCACTGCAGGAAACAACAAAAAAGCAGTGTGGAACCTGCTCGCCGACAGCACCGACTGGGACATCGCCCAAGCCCGCTTCAAGGTTGTAGCACAGAAAGTGGCGGCGCAACGCACTTTCACCGTCAGCGGCGTGTCGTTCACAATGGTCCGTGTGGACGGCGGCACCTTCACCATGGGCTGCACCTCCGAGCAAGGCTCTGACTGCGATAGTGACGAGAGTCCCGCACACCAAGTAACGCTCTCGGCATATCATATAGGGCAGACTGAAGTGACACAGGGCCTGTGGCAGGCGGTGATGGGAACCACTGTGAGACAGCAGCGTGACAAGGCAAACGGCATTTGGGCTGACAGCATTCGTGGAGAGGGCGACAATTACCCGATGTACTACATCAATTTGGACGAGTGTCAGGACTTCGTGCGGAAACTGAACTCCTTGCTCTCGTCGCAGTTAGGCGGAGCTAAGTTTGCCCTGCCCACGGAGGCGCAGTGGGAGTTTGCTGCAAGGGGCGGCAACAAGTCGCAGCACTACAAGTACGCAGGCAGCAACTATATTGACAACGTGGCATGGTACTTTGACAACAGCGGCAATGCCACCCACCCCGTCGCCGGCAAGTCTCCCAACGAACTCGGGCTGTATGACATGTCCGGCAATGTCTATGAGTGGTGTCAGGACTGGGACAACTTTTACGGTAGCGGTGCACTGACTAATCCCACCGGTGCTGCATCAGGCTCTTACCGCGTGAACCGTGGCGGCAGTTGGGGCAGCGACGCGGTGAATTGCCGCGTGTCGGGCCGCAGCAGCGGCGCTACGCCGTCGCACCGCAACTACAGCTTGGGGCTGCGGCTGGTTCTTCTTCAGTTTTAACATGAGCCGGTAACAGGGAGGCGACAGGCCTATCTTGGCTTTGATTGTCGGTCAGCCGTCGGCTGACTGTCGGCTGACTGTCGGCAAAGACCGCAGGAGGAGTGCAGAAGGATAGTGAGAGGGCTGCAGGAGGGCTGCGGGAGGGCTGCGCAAAAGTACAGGAAAAAAAGTTTCGAGAATAATTTGCACAGACAGAAAAAAAGTCGTAACTTTGCACGCTCAATAATAATACACCGCATAAGTGCAAAAATAATATAACATAAGTGCACTGACAACAAAGCACAAATGCACAGACAACAAAGTACATAGCGCAGAACACAATGAAGAAATCTGTCTTATTCATATCACTTGTTGCAGTGATGGTTATGCCTGCGCAGGCGCAGCAGAACGAGTCGAACATAATACGCATCTCGGCACACAAAGCGCAGACGTTCAGCGAGTTTGCCACACAGAGAGTGAAACGCTCGCTGGACGAGTGGGCGCAGAAAGGCGAGTTTGAGAAGACCGCCGACTGGCAGTTGCGCGTGAACGAGACCACCTACGAAAAGAAGAAGAAAGAGCTGATACTCCTCTGTCAGGACGAGTACATAAAGAAGTACGGCAGCCTGCTCAAGCCGAGCGTGACGCTTGGCCGCTATGACGCTGACAACGAGACCTACATGCTGACCGACACGCGCTTCGGGCAGCTGCTGGTGCCCGTGCCCGTGTCCGACGGCCCCGCCTTCAAGCAGAACTGGAAGTCCGCGGTGTTCAAGCCGCAGTACTTCATCGAGGACGACACGCTTGCCCTTGCCTCGCTCGTCATAGAGTTCCCCGCACTGAAAAAGCGCTACGAGTACTCCAGCAAGTCGTCGCTGCGCTACGAGACACCCAACATCGCCTACAACTTCGGCGACATAAAGATAGATGCCGGCTCTGCCGTGCAGCGCGGCAGGCAGACAGTGGCGGAGAAGAACATTGCGGTCGGCAGGTCGAAAGTGGACACCGACATTCCGCAGACCTCCGCCGTCAGCGAGAACACCTTCGCGCTCATCATCGCCAACGAGAACTACAAGTACATCGCCAAAGTGCCATTCGCGCTTAACGACGGCCGCGTGATGAGAGACTACTGCCACCTGACCCTCGGCATCCCCGAGAAGAACATACACCTTATAGAGAACGCCACTTTCGGCGACTTCGACGGCGAGCTGACGTGGCTCGAGCGGGTGTGCAGCAGTCCCAAATACAAAGGCGTGGCTTCCGTAATCTTCTATTACACAGGCCACGGCATACCCGACGAGACCGACAAGAGCTCCTACATCCTGCCCACCGACAACCGCGGCAACACCTCGGCTGCCTGCAAGCTCGACGAACTCTACTCGCGCCTGGGAGCCATGCCCGCCAAGTCGGTGACGGTGCTGCTCGACGCGTGCTTCTCCGGAGCCAACCGCGACGGCGAGATGCTGGCGCAGCGGAAAGGCGTGGCCATAAAAGCACGGAAAGGCGAGCCGCAGGGCAACACTGTGGTCTTCTCTGCCGCACAAGGCAACGAGACAGCCGGCTTCAACAGGCAGGAAGGGCACGGCCTCTTCACCTACTACCTGCTCCGCAAACTCCAACAGACGCAGGGCAACGTGACGCTGCGCGACCTCTCCGAGTACGTCATACGCGAGGTGACAGGGCTCTCGGCCGTGGAAGGCAAACTGCAGACACCCGAAGTGACACCCGCACCGCCCGTGGCTGACAAGTGGGAGGAATGGAAACTGAGATAGACAGGCCTATGAAACGTATATTCATCTTCACCCTGCTGCTCATGCTCTGCACGGCAGGAGCGGAGGCGGAGAAAAAAACAGAGATAAAGCGCATCAGCGCCACCTATGAATATGTGTCCGACAACGCGTCGGAGACTGCTGCCTCGGCCAGGCGCACAGCCCTTGAGCGCGCACGCCGGAAAGCGCTGGAGGACAACTTCGGGCTCGACGTGAGCAGCGTGAACGCCACCCTGCAGCGCAGCCGGACAGTGAACGGCGAAGCGGAAGCCTCAACACGCCATTTCGCCCTGGGCAGCAACAGCGTGCACGGCGAGTGGATAGAGACTCTGGAGGAGAAAGTGCTGGAAGGCCCCTCCTTCGACAACGGCTTCTGGCGCGTAAAAGTGCACGTGGAAGGCCGTGCGCGCAACAAGGCGGCGGCAAAGACCGGAATCAGCTACGCCTTCCTGCGCCACACCACCGACAAGAACCCCGCCGACCGCTGGGACAACGGCGACGACCTCTTCCTGCGATTCTCTTCGCCCGTAAGCGGCTCGCTGTGCGTCTATCTGGTGGACGAGCAGGACACGGCCTACTGCCTGCTGCCGTACAGCAGTGCCACCACAGGCTGCCAGACCGTGGAAACCGGCAAAGACTACATGTTCTTCAGCGCCGCCGAAGACAACAGGGCGGTCGAATACACCCTCAACTGCCGCAACGAGGCGGAGCAGAACGCCCTCTATGTGGTGTTCACGCCACACACCCTCGTCAAGGCCAACGACCGCGAGTCCGCAGCCAACTGGCAGGGCGAAGCCGTGCCGCGGCAGCTGCCCTACAAGGACTTCCTCAAGTGGCTCGAGAAGAACATCATGCTCGACGAGGACATGGTGGTGCGGGTGTCGGTGGTGGACATAAGAAAAGCAGACTAACATATTATACAACAAACAGATATATGAACAAACCAGTTGTAGCTATCACGGCCGGCGACCCTAACGGAGTCGGTTATGAGATATTGCTCAAAGGCATTGCCGACCCGCATATATGCGAGATATGCACCCCCGTGGTCTATGGCAATGCAGCCGTGGCAAAGAAACATGCGCAGACCCTCGACGAGGAGTTCCGCGGCCTGCAGTTCAACCTCATTGACGAAGCGGCACAGGCCAAAGAGGGCAAACTCAACCTCGTCACCTGCTACCCCGACACGCTGAAACTCAACCTCGGTGTGAGCACGCCCGAAGCAGGCCGGGCATCGCTTGCCAGCCTGCAGAAAGCATGCCGCGACCTGCAGCGCGGCAAGGCGGACATACTGCTCACCGCCCCCATCAACAAGGAGAACATACAGAGCGACAGCTTCCGCTTCTCGGGACACACCGAGTACCTCACACAGCAGTTCGCCGCCGACGGCGACAGCCTGATGATGATGGTCAGCGAGGCTATGCGCGTAGCACTCGTCTGCAACCACGTGCCCGTCAGCCGAGTGCCAGAAATGATAACAGGAGAGCGCATTCTCGCCAAGCTGCGCACGCTGAACCGCACACTGCAGCAGGACTTCTCCATACGCGCACCGCGCATCGCCGTGCTCGCACTCAACCCGCATGCGGGCGACAACGGACTGATCGGCACCGAGGAACAGACCGTCATCGCACCAGCACTCGAAAAAGCCAAAGAGGAGAACCTATGCGTCTTCGGACCCTACTCTGCCGACGGCTTCTTCGGGGCAGGCAAGTACATACACTTCGACGCTGTGCTCGCCATGTACCACGACCAGGGACTCATCCCCTTCAAGACTCTCGACATGAACGGAGTTAACTTCACTGCCGGATTGAGCATTGTCCGCACCTCGCCCGACCACGGCACTGCCTACGACCTCGCAGGCAAGAACACCGCCAACCCCCAGTCCTTCCGCCACGCGCTCTATATGGCTCTCGACATACTGCGCACCAGACGCGAAAACGCAGAGATAAGCAGCAACCCGCTCAAGGTCGAGCCGCGCGAATATAAGAAACAAGGGATGTTCGAGCGTCCCGCAAAAGAAGAATTTGCTAAAGAAGAAACACTATGACAGCTAAAGAGATACGCCGCTCCTTCCTCGATTTCATGGCCTCGAAGGGGCACACTGTCGTCCCCAGCGCACCTATGGTCATCAAGGACGACCCCACACTCATGTTCACCAACGCAGGCATGAACCCCTGGAAGGGAATCATTCTCGGCAACGACCCTGTCAAAAACACACGCGTAGCCGACAGCCAGAAGTGCCTGCGAGTCAGCGGCAAACACAACGACCTCGAGGAAGTCGGACACGACACCTAC
>JAFPZY010000029.1 GCA_017417025.1 Paludibacteraceae bacterium
CTTAACGATAAAGTGTTTCATCTCCTCAACGGCTTTCTCAACAGGGATAACGCCGGTGATACGGAAGAAAGCGGATTGCAGAATGGTGTTGGTGCGGTTACCCAAGCCAATCTCTTGCGCAATCTTGGTAGCGTTGATATAATAAACCTTGATGTCGTTGTCTGCAAAGTATTTCTTCACCTTGTTAGGCAGGAATTTAACCAACTCCTCACCCTCGTAGATGGTGTTCAGCAGGAACGTGCCACCCTTCTGCAAGCCGCGAGTAACGTCGTACATGTGCAGGTAAGCCTGAACGTGGCAAGCCACGAAGTTAGGCGTGGTAACGAGGTAAGTGGAGTGGATAGGCTCGTCGCCGAAACGCAGGTGCGAGCAGGTGAAACCGCCGGATTTCTTCGAGTCGTAGGAGAAATAAGCCTGGCAGTATTTGTCGGTGGTGTCACCGATAATCTTCACGGAGTTCTTGTTGGCACCCACTGTACCATCGGCACCGAGACCGTAGAACTTGGCTTGGAACATACCCTTGCCGCCCATGGCAATCTCTTCGCCTACAGGCAGTGAGGTGAAGGTAACATCGTCGTTGATACCAACGGTGAAGTGGTTCTTCGGCTGCGGCAGAGCGAGGTTCTCGAATACTGCGAGCATCTGTGCCGGAGTGGTGTCGTTAGAACCAAGACCGTAACGACCGCCTACAACGAGGATATTGCCGAGTCCGAGTTCTGACAAAGCGTCTTTTACATCGAGATAGAGCGGTTCGCCGTTAGCACCCGGCTCTTTGGTACGGTCGAGAACGCAGACGCGTTTAACCGACTTAGGCAGAGCCTCTTGCAGATATTTGAGCGAGAACGGACGATAGAGATGAACATTGATCATACCGAGTTTCTTGCCCTTTGCTGCCTCGTAGTCGATGACTTCGCGGATAGCCTCGCAAGCCGAACCCATGCAGATGATGATGTTCTCTGCTTCGGGGTCGCCGTAGTATGAGAACGGACGGTACTTGCGGCCGGTGATCTCCGATATCTTGTCCATGTAGTCCGAAACGATGTCAGCCACCTCGTTGTAGTACGGGTTGCATGACTCGCGGTGAGTGAAGAACACGTCGGGGTTCTCAGCCATACCGCGCATCACGGGACGCATAGGCGAGAGGGCGCGGTTGCGGAATGCCTGCAGAGCCTCCATGTCAACGAGCGGACGGAGGTCTTCCATATCAACGACCTCTACTTTCTGATACTCGTGCGAGGTGCGGAAACCGTCGAAGAAGTTGAGGAACGGCACGCGCGATTTGATAGTAGCGAGGTGAGCCACACCGGCGAGGTCCATCACTTCCTGTACGGAACCTTCAGCGAGCATAGCGAAACCTGTCTGACGGCAAGCCATAACGTCTTGGTGGTCGCCGAAGATACAGAGCACGTGCGAAGCGAGTGTACGAGCCGAAACATGGAACACTGACGGGAGCAACTCGCCGGCAATCTTGTACATGTTAGGAATCATAAGGAGCAAGCCTTGCGAAGCGGTGAAGGTAGTGGTGAGCGCGCCGGCTTGGAGTGAGCCGTGTACGGCACCTGCGGCACCTGCTTCGGATTGCATCTCCTGAACGAGTACTGTCTCGCCGAACATGTTCTTGCGGCCTTGAGCAGCCCACTCGTCAACATTCTCCGCCATCGGCGACGACGGAGTGATAGGATAGATAGCGGCCACCTCTGTGAACATATACGCGATATGCGCAGCAGCAGCGTTACCATCCATGGTCATGAATTTCTTTTTCTTTTCTGCCATATATGTAAAAATATATAAAATCAATAATAACCCTGCTCTCATAGAGCAGCAGCCGCTTCATCGGGCTAATAAAGGAACCCGAAGAGCCAGAGAGGAATCATTTTCTGCTTGCCGACTTCCATGTCCGCCACTGCACTATAACGGAAAACAGGAGTCTGGGGCGCTGTAGCAAACACATCCACTTTCATGCTGCGATTGACGAGGAATGTGGCATTGTCGGCCACATTGAGCTTGTGCGAGCCGTGCAAAGCGGAGTAGAAGAACGTCTCCGCCACCGCCTGCGGGTCAATGGAGCGCGTTGGCTGCGCGTAGCAGAGGTTCGGATTCTGCAGATAGACCTTTGCCGGCTTCATCGGGAACTCCTTGCCTTCTGCATAAAGGAGGTTGAGCAGACGCACGTCCTTCAGGCACTTGATGTAGTTCATGATAGTCGCACGCGAGGTGCTGATGGAGGTCGCTATGTCGGAGATGTTCAATCCGCACGGCACTTCGAGCATCAGCGTATAAAGCAGGCGGCGTATGCGGCTCAAATAGGAGACATCTATCTGCTTTATCAGCAGCACATCCACCTCAAGCATCATGTTCATTGTCTTCAGCAGAGTCTCCGAAAAATCACGGCTGACCTCGCGATAAGGATAATAGCCTTGACGCAGATAATCAGGGAAATACCACAGCGGCTTGACCTTCGCGCAGACCGAATGGGCTATCTCCTCATGGTTCTTTAAGATGTTGTCGAGCGAATAGACAGGCAGGTCGGCATGCGTCTGGATATTGAGGTATTCCCTGAACGAGTAGCCGCGGAGATTGTACACCTTCACTATATGGCCTATGTCCGAATTGCCGTCGGTCAGGCGCATAAGCGGCGATGCCGTAAAGACAATATGAAGACTCGTGTAGTGGAAATAGCAGTCCCTCAGCTCTTTCGACCAGTTGGGGTACTTGAACAACTGGTCAAGTATCAGGGTCTGTCCTCCCGCTTTCACGAATTCACCGGCAAACTCATAGAGGGTGTGCTCCGTGAAATAGAAGTTGTTGAAATTGACATAAAGCGTCTCATGCGCATTGGCAGGTTTCCTCTCGCGCAACTGTTTTGCGTATGCGAGCAGGAAATCGGTCTTCCCCACCCCGCGTCCGCCTTTTACCGCGATGAGCCTGTCTTTCCAGTCAATTTCGTCCATCAAACGCCGCCGGATTGGGATCTCGACGTGCGAAACAAGATAATCATGCGTTGCAAAAAAACTCTCAAGCATATCCATTTATGAAAGGCTTTACCACTACTATGTGCTTTTGTTTAGAAACATCATTCTGCCCGCTTTCGGCAAAATCGCTGCAAAGATACATATTTTTCAACAAACATGCAAGTGTTACGCATATTTTTTTTGCATGCAGTGCAAGCAGCGCCATATCAATAGGCGAAACTCTCCCCCCATGTCATAAGGACATTGGGCTGTTTCAGGTTCTTGTATTTGTGCATTGTCATCCAGTAGGCCTCCCTGTGGTCTATGGAATGTTCCATCTCGTTTTCGTGGCCGGTGATTATAATTTTCGGGCCGAAACCGTTCACTGTCCGCTCCAAGTCGTTAATCCAGCAGTTGAGCAACAGGATATCTATCTTGCACTCTTTGTGCACATTGTCAATCCAGGCAAGGTCCTCGGCATTGTACTGGTCACCTGTGTGTGCAACTGTGGTGCCGTCCTTGAACGTCATAACATATATATTGTTGTACATGTCGTCCTGATGTCCGGGCAGAATACGCAGACTCATCCCGAGTTCGGTGAATGGCACTGTCACTGCACTGTCTGCCACAAGCAGCTGCTTGATATTCGGGTCCTCACCCGTCCACAGCCCTTTCGGGACTATCACTGTCTTGCCGGCGGCGGCAAAAGCCTTGGCTATGCGGAGGTTGGCATGGTCGCCGTGCGCGTGGCTGATGAACATTGCGTCACACAGCGAGGCGATGCCGTAGATGACCGAGTCGCTGATGAACGGCTGTGCCCCCGGACCGCCCGGAACCAAGTCTATGGCTATGGTGGCGGTCTTCGACTTGATGATAAAGCCGTCATTATAAGCCTTGTACACTTTTACCCCTTTTTTCACGGGCTTTGCCAGTTCAACAAGCATATCGCTCATGCGCTTGTTGATGAACGAGCGGAATATGGGAGTATTGTCATTGCGCGTGTCGTGAAGCAGCATGTCAAGGGAAATCAGTGCCATCTCGCGCGACAAGTTCTCTTTCTGCGATGGCTTGTGCCCCTTCAGCACTTCGTCAATCTTGGCAAAGGCCTCCTCTGCCTGATGGTCAAGATAGTTGTCTGGATACCCCCAGAATATGCAATACTTCTCCCGCGGATTCTGCTTCGGGCGCTCTGCACAGGCTGTCTGCACAAAAAACATGTAAAACCCCGCAAGCAGAAGAAAATAGAATGATGAATGTTTCATAACATAAATTTATATTTGAAAATAACAGGGCAAAGGTACAACATTTTTGCGATATATGCAAGTCTCTCACTGCTTTTTCTTGATTTTTTTCTGCAATGGAAACTCTGGGACGGGGCTTCACACATGCAGCACCGGAGGACGCAGCCCGATACCTGCAAGACCCTGCCTTACAACGCAAGTTCACAGAACTACAAGACTATATATAACTGACATCCGCTCTCCTGCAAGCAAAGTGACAAGCAAACAGACAGACAAAACAACAAACCACCATCTAAGTTTGGCGGCACGCGGAGTCTGACTAATAACCCACAAAAAAACAACAGGCAGACCGCTATCCCGAAAAATCAATCTGTCACAAAAATCCCCCACAAACCTTACAATCTGTCACTCCTGATTTTGCGCAATTTTTCCGCTGTCGTTACGCTGTCGTCTCCGAGTCGTTTTCCTGTCATTCCCGAATGACAAAATGTCACAAAATTTTGCCCTTGCCCGACAAAAAGACACAGCAGGGCGATATACGTCCTGCCATGTCGGGATATTCACGCAGTTATGCGTTTTACTCAGCCTTTGCCTCTTCTGCCGGAGCCTCAGCAACCTCTGCAACGTCCTCTGCCTTTGCTGCCTTTTTACCTGCGCGGCGAGTGGTTTTCTTGGTGGGTTTCTTGGTGTCCTTGAGCATATTCTCGTTGTAATCAACGAGTTCGATGATGCACATTTCAGCTGCATCGCCCAAGCGGAAACCGGTGCGGAGGATACGGCAATAACCTCCGGGGCGGTTGGCGATTTTCTCGCCTACGTTCTGGAAAAGTTCCGTAACCACCTGTTTCTGTTTCAGTTCGCTGAACACGAGGCGGCGGTTGGCCATATTGTCCTCTTTGGCACGTGTGAGCAGAGGCTCAACGTAGATGCGGAGTGCTTTCGCTTTTGCCAAAGTTGTAGAAATCCGCTTGTGCATGATAAGCGAGCACGCCATGTTGGAGAGCATCGCACTGCGGTGAGCCGCTTTGCGGCCGAGATGATTGAATTTCTTATTGTGTCTCATTTTTGTTTACTTTTTTGTTGAATTGTTGCTCCGGATTATTCGTCCAGTCTGTATCTGCTAATATCCATACCAAAAGCGAGTCCGTTTCTCTCAAGCAACTCGTCAAGCTCGGTCAGAGATTTCTTTCCGAAGTTGCGGAACTTGAGCAGGTCGTTACGATGGTATTTAACCAATTCACCGAGGGTGTCCACCTCTGCCGCTTTCAAGCAGTTAAGTGCCCTGACACTGAGGTCCATGTCCTGCAGACGCTGGTTGAGCAGCTGGCGCATATGGAGAATCTCCTCGTCAAGCGCCGTGTTGCTCTTCTTGGTCTCCTCCTCAAGCACGATACGCTCATCAGAGAAGAGCATAAAGTGGTAAATAAGGATTTTGGCGGCCTCTGTAAGAGCGTCTTTGGGAGATATGGAACCGTCCGTATCAATAGTGAGAACGAGTTTCTCATAGTCAGTGCGCTGCTCTACGCGGTAAGGCTCGATAGCGTACATGACATTGCGGATAGGAGTGTAAATGGAGTCAATGGCGAGAGTGCCGATGGCATCTCCGGCCTGACGGTTGTCATCTGCAGGCACATATCCGCGCCCTTTGTTGATGGTTATTTCAATCTCAAATTCTGCCGACTCGTCCATTTCGGCGAGCAGGAGTTCGGGATTAAGTACCTCAAAATTCTGAAGAACGCTATTCAGGTCGCCTGCCTTGAAAGCACTGGTGTTTTTCACAACCAGACGCGCTGTCTCGCCTGTGGCTTCCAGCTCGGGCTTGCGGATAAAGCGTACTTGTTTGAGGTTGAGGATAAGATTGGTTACGTCCGTGATGACGCCGGGGATAGTAGCAAATTCATGATCAATACCACTGATCTTTATCGAGCAGATAGCAAAGCCTTCGAGCGCGCTGTAAAGCACACGGCGGATTGCATTACCAACTGTAATACCGTAACCTGGCTCGAGCGGACGGAACTCGAAAGTCCCTTTGTTGCGGCTCGACTCCAACATGATCACCTTGTCAGGCTTTATAAAATCCAATATTGCCATGAATTCATTTTTTATTTAGAGTACAACTCAACGATTAACTGCTCCTTGATATTCTCCGGGATTTCCTCACGCGGCGGGATATTGAGATATTTGCCGGCTTTCTGGTTTTCATCCCACTCGAGCCAGTTGTATTTTCCGTGGTTAAAGCCTTGCAGGGAAGCAGCTATCACTTCGAGCGATTTTGCTTTTTCTCTTACCGAAACTATCTGTCCGGGCTTAACCTGATAAGAGGGTATGTTCACTACCTTGCCGTCCACGCAGATATGACGGTGACTCACCATCTGGCGTGCAGCTGCACGGGTGGGAGCGATGCCGAGACGATAAACAATATTGTCAAGGCGGCTCTCAAGAAGCTGGATGAGGATTTCACCGGTAATACCTTTCTTGCGTGAAGCCTGTGCAAAAAGAAGACGGAACTGTCTTTCCAGTACTCCGTATGTGTACTTGGCTTTCTGCTTTTCAGCAAGCTGCATACCATACTCGGAGTTCTTTCTGCGGCGGTTCAAGCCATGCTGCCCGGGGGCATAGTTACGTTTGTCCAGAGCCTTGTCCGGACCAAAGATCGGTTCACCGAAACGACGTGCGATACGTGATTTGGGGCCTGTATATCTTGCCATAATTTTATTATTTTAACTTCAAATGTTCAACTTCAACATGCTTAAACGCGGCGGCGCTTCGGAGGACGGCAGCCGTTGTGGGGCATCGGAGTCACATCCACAATCTCTGTAACTTCTATACCTGCAGCCACACATGCACGGATAGCCGATTCACGACCTTGACCGGGACCTTTTACGTATGCCTTCACCTTGCGCAGTCCGAGGTCGAAAGCGACCTTACCGCAATCCTGTGCTGCCATCTGGGCGGCATAAGGAGTGTTCTTTTTGGAGCCACGGAAGCCCATCTTGCCTGCCGAAGACCAGGATATAACCTGTCCGTCTCCGTTAGCCATTGTCACGATTACATTGTTGAAAGAAGACATAACGTGAAGTTGCCCAACACCGTCAATCTTTACAACGCGCTTTTTAGCAGCAACTGTTTTCTTTGCCATAATACAAATTGGATATTAGATGTTGATTATTACTTCGTTGCCTTCTTCTTGTTGGCAACAGTTTTCTTCTTACCTTTGCGGGTACGTGCATTGTTCTTGGTGGACTGACCACGAACCGGCAAGCCCAGACGATGACGAACACCACGATAGCAACCAATATCCATCAGACGCTTGATGTTCAACTGTGTTTCCGAACGGAGATCACCTTCAACCTTGTAACTGGCACCGATAATCTCACGGATTTTTGCAGCTTGGTCATCCGTCCAATCCTGCACCTTGATGCTTGGGTCTACGCCTGCCTCTGCCAGGATCTTCTTTGCGCTTGAACGACCTATTCCGTAGATGTAAGTCAATCCGACTTCACCGCATTTGTTCTGCGGCAGATCTACACCGACAATTCTTATAGCCATAATTCTTTACTTTGGGATA